>CAZKTO010000003.1:0-70176 GCA_964555685.1 uncultured Dehalococcoidia bacterium | reverse complement strand
ATCTGCATGACCACGTGCTCGGCCACGCTGACGACGTTGCTGCCCGTGATCTCCGCGACGGTGATGTTGCGTTCAGCCGCCGCCGCGAGGTCGAAATGGTCTGAACCGACCCCGGCGGTCAACAGGAGCTTCAGGCGGGGGGCCTTGCTTATCCTCTCCCTGGTGATATACGCAGGCCAGAACGGCGTGGCGATGAGCACGTCCGTCGTGGGCAGGTGTCTATCCAACTCCGCGCCAGTGTCGGTGATGGAGACAAGCTCGTGTCCGCGCGACTGGACGAGATCGCGAAGCCCAAGAGCGTGCTCGGCGCATCCCAGCAGCTCCGGAGTCCGCCTGGCGGCCTCGCCTCCTGGATAGAGAACGACCACCACCTTCATTGCACGTTACCTCCTGACGGGTCTGCCATGAAACGGGCACGGAGCCCATTCTAGCGGGCCACCACCGTAGCGCAAGCCCCTGATAGCCTGAACGCTGGGGCAGGGGAGCCCTGGATGCGTGGCGCGCGTTTGACAGGGCGCGTCGCCGGGCCTAGAGTGTGCCGGGGCTGCGCGCCATGAAGTTCTCGACCTTCCATCTCTTTCCAAGACCGGCCGACTGGTCCGTCCAGCAGGTCTACGACTACGAGCTCCAGGTCATCCAGTGGGCCGACGAGCTGGGGTACGACTGCGTGTGGATCGCCGAGCACCACTTCCGCGACTACGGCGTCGTGCCCAATACCCTTTTGCTCCTCGCCAACATCGCCGCCCGCACCAAGCGCATCCGCTTGGGCAGCGCCATCGTCGTCATGCCGTTCCATCATCCCCTGCGCGTGGCCGAGGACGCCGCCATGGTCGATATCGTCAGCGGCGGGCGCCTGAACTTCGGCTTCGGGCGCGGCTACCAGGGCGTCGAGTTCGCCGGCTTCGGCGTGTCGATGGACGACTCACGGGCCCGGACGGACGAGATGCTGGATATCGTGCTCCAGGCGTGGGAGGGCCGGCGCCTCTCGTATCGAGGGAAGTACTACACCGTCGAGGACGTGCTCCTCGTGCCGGCGCCAGTCCAGAAACCCAGGCCGCCAGTCTTCGTCGCATCCATCAGCACGGACAGCATCCGTCACTACGCCAAGCGGGGCATTCCGTTCATCGTCAGCGGGCAGGAGAACCTGACGCAGCTGCGCGAGGCCTGCGCCATGTGGCAGGAGATCGCCCGCGCGAACGGGCATCGGGTGGACGACGCCGAGATCGTGGCCTCGCGCCCCGTCTACATCGCCGAGACCAACGCCCAGGCCAAAGACTTCGTCCTGCGCGCTCCGCCCACGCTCCCCTTCGCCCAGGCCTTCAACCCGCACAAGGAGGCGACGACGGCCCACGAGCGCTACGCCCGCGAGAGCGCCCCCATCGACCCCAAGACGGGAAAGGTGGCCCAAGGCTACGAGTACTGGGAGCAGGGCTACCAAGGACGGAGGCCGACGGCCTTCCTCGCCAACACGGAGGAGGCGTGGGAGGAGCGCTGGGTGGCGGGCGACGCCGACCGGGTGGTCCGGAAGATCGAGGAGTTGGAGGCCATCGGTGTGCGGCATCTGATCTGCTCGTTCGGCGTGCGGGGCGTCGGCTCGCGCCCGCCGCTCGCGGACGTGCGCCGGGCGATGGAGCGCTTCGCCCGCGACGTGATGCCGCACTTCGCGCGCAAAGCGGCGCGGGCGTAGGGCAGCCTCTCCCTGGCTTCGCCACCCCGCTCCATCCGGGATGGAGAGGGCGGGTACCCCGGCTTGTCGGGGTGGGTGAGGCCGTCCCCCTTCCTGCGCCGGGAAGGGGCCATGGGGATAGGGCATCCATTTGCGCCCATCTGCGGATCCTTTTTCTCCCTTCGTGCCTTGGTGTCTTGGTGGTCATTTCCGTTCCTTTGACAAGCCCGGCACCGTGGACTAACATCCGGCCAGCCGGTCCGGCGCAGCGGCGGCGGTATCGCCGAAGGGGAGGCTCTGATGCGCAGTTTGAGCGAGGCGAGGGGTCGTCGCGGGCGGCGGGCCTGGCTGGCCCTGGTCATGGCGGTCGCTGTCGCGCTGGTCGTGGTGGCCTGCGGCGGAGGCGACGAGGAGGAGGCGGCGCCCACGGCCGCGCCAACCGCGGCGGCCTCGCCTACCCCGCGGGCGACGCTGACGCCGGCCCCCACCCCCACTCCGGCGCCCAAGCGCGGCGGCACCTACCGCACCTCGCTGCCGTCGGAGTATCGGCAGCTCTACCCCCTCAAGTTCAACATGGGCGTCGATATCGTCCGCCTCCAGCCCATGATGAACGGCCTCATTCAGTGGGACCCCTACAAGACGGGCGCCAAGGCCCTGCTGCCCAATCTTGCCGAGTCGTGGGCGGTTGCTGGCGACGGCCAGACCGTAACGCTGAAGCTCCGCCAGGGCGTCAAGTGGCACAACGGCAGCCCGCTGACCATGAAGGACATCCTCTTCTCGATGGACCTGATGCGCACGGGGCATATGAAGAGCCAGTTCGCCAAGGTCAGCGGCGTCGACGCGCCGGATGAGGCGACGCTTCGCATCACGTTGAGCGCTGTGGACCCGGACTTCCTGGTCAAGCTCGCCCAGCCGCATGTGATGATCACGCCCAGCGGACTGACGGAGGAGCAGTTCCGCAACCAGCCCATCGGCACGGGGCCTTTCAAGTGGGCCAGCTACCAGCGGGGAGTTGGCGGCGAGTATGCGCGCAACCCGGACTACTTCAAACCTGGCCTGCCCTATCTGGACAGCCTGAGCATCCTCATCATCTTGGACCTGGCGTTGCAGCGGAGCGCCTTCCAGACCGGGCGCCTCGAGCGCAGCGATAACTCGCAGTTCGCCATCGCCGACGACGGAATCTTGGAGGACGTGAAGCGGGCCGTGCCCGGTGTTCAATCCCACAAGTTCATGGCGGGCATCCAGTGGGTGATCTTCAATAAAGTGGCACCATGGACCGATCCTCGCGTCCGGCGGGCGTTCCATCTCTCCATCGACCGGACCAAGATGGTGCAAGGCTACTTCAGAGGGCTGGGCTATGAGTGGGCCGGCGTCTGGACCGCGCCGGCGCTGGGCGGCGCCACGGGCCTTGCCGAGGACGAGGTGAAGAAGCTGCCAGGCTACCGCCAGCCGAAGGACCAGGACTGGGCTGAGGCGAAGCGGCTTCTCCAGGAGGCCGGCATCGATGGCAGCAAGCTGGAGATCAGCTTCATCACGCGCCGGCCCTATGACGAGGCGCCGGCGTTTATCGCGCAGGACCTGGCCCGGGGCGGCTTCACCGGCAAGTTCAACTTCCGTGCCTTCGATGCGGCCGCACTGACCACCGAGCTTCAGAAGAAGAACTTCGAAGTGGCCTACGGCGGTTATGGTCACCTGGTCGATCTCCCGGAGTCCTATATCCCAGATCACTTCCTCCCTGGAGGGCTCAACAACTACGTCGGCTGGGAGAACCCGGAGATCATCCGCCTGTACAACCAGCAGGCCACGTTGCTCGACCCGGTGGCCCGCAAGCGCGTCGTGGACCAGATCTACCGTCTCTCCATTGACGATGCGACGGTGCCTACGTCGGTGAATCTCCTGCGCATCGTGGTGATCCAGTCCTATGTGCGCAACTCCCCGGTCGGGCTCAGCGGCTTCTTCGACGAGTGGAGCCGGTTCGAGCAGGAGTGGCTGGATAGGTAAGGGACTGGGAACTACTGGGAACTAAGGAGTAAGGAACAAGGGGCGAGATCCGAGGTGAGCGCATGCACATGACGATCGGTATCGTCGGCGTGGGCAAGATGGGCGCCGCCATGTGGAGGCGCCTGAAGGACCAGGGCCAAAACGCCATCGTCTACGACATCCGCCGCGAGGCGATGGACCCCCTGGAGAAGCTGGGCGCGCCCGTCGCCTCGAGCCCCAAGGACGCGGCGGCCCGCTCGTCGGTCCTCATCCTCTCTCTGCCCAAGTCCACGGACGTCGAGAAGGCGGTCCTGGGCGAGAGCGGCGTGATCCACGGCGC
Source organism: uncultured Dehalococcoidia bacterium (assembly GCA_964555685.1). Taxonomy (GTDB): domain Bacteria; phylum Chloroflexota; class Dehalococcoidia; order SHYB01; family SHYB01; genus CAZKTO01. Next base: position 66,190 of record CAZKTO010000003.1, on the reverse strand, counting down.
CAGGCCGGGCCTGACCGTTATCGATACGACCAGCGGCGACCCGCCCGTCACGCGCCGTGTGGCGGCCGAGCTTGCCAAGAAGAGGGTCCGGATGATCGATGCCGCCGTCAGCGGCGGCGTCGGTGGCGCCGAGAAGGGGACGCTCAAGGTGATGGCGGGCGGCGAGCGGGCGGCCTACGACGCCTGCAAGCCGCTCCTCGACCTTCTGGGCAAGCGTGTCTACTACTGCGGCCCCAGCGGCGCGGGGCATACGATGAAGACGGTCCATAACCTGGCGGCCCAGGCGAAGATGGTCGTCGAGGCGGAGACGCTGATCCTGGGCGCCAAGGCCGGCCTCGATCCGCGCCTCTGCGCCGAGGTCATGGACATGGGCGCCATGGCCCGCGTCATCGGCGGGAAGGACGGCCGGCCCGAGTTCGGCGCCACCGTCTGGACCAACGCCAAGGACTTTGACGTGGCCATTGGCTTGGCTCAAGCGGTGGGCGTGCCGGTCCCGGTGGGAACGGCGGCCCAGCAGGAGATGCGAACGATCCTGGGCGCCGTGGGCCCCGAGGCGGATCTCGTCGAGTTCGTCCGGGTCATGGAGGACTGGGCCGGCGTCCAGCTTCCCGGCTATCCGAAGGCAAAGCGACGCTTGAAGTAGAGGGTCACCATGCTGACCTCCTCCGCCCCGACAGGTCGGGGTGCCCACGCTCCGAGCCGGAGAGGATGCGGGTGGGGTGAGGGCAGCCAAGGAGGTGCGGCATGAAGAACGGCTTCCGGGTCATCGATGGCGATGGGCACGTCATCGAGCCCATGGACATGTGGAAGAGGTACATCGCGCCGGAGTTCCGCGGGCGCGAGCCCCAGCCCGAGGACCTGACCTACGGCCTTATCGTCGACGGCATCTCCATCAACACCTGGCGCGATCGCGACGGCCACCGCTCGCCCGAGGACTTCAAGAAGCGCGTCGCCGAGATGAACCGCTCCATCGACGCCACCTACTCCAAGGCCGTCGCCCGCAAGTTCGACGCCCAGTGCCAGATCTCGGACATGGAGATCGAGGGCGTGGATGTGGCGGTCCTCTATCCGTCCTTCGGCCTCTTCGCCATCGCCGCCGATGGCCTCGACCCCAAGCTCTCCGCCGCCATCTGCCGCGCCTACAACGACTGGCTGGCCGACTTCTGCAAGACCGATCCGCGCCGGCTGCGGGGCGCCGCCATGGTGTCGCTCCACGACCCGCGGGCGGCGGCCGCCGAGGCCCGCCGCGCCGTCCGCGACCTCGGCATGTGCGCCATCTTCGTCCGGCCCAACCCGGTCAACGGGCGCAACCTCGACGACCGCTCCTACGACCCGCTCTACGCCGAGCTCCAGGACCTGGGCGTGCCCCTGGCCGTCCACGAGGGCGGACGGCCCAAGCTCCCTCAGGCCGGCGCCGACCGCTTCGCCGACGGCCAGGCCCGGCACATCTGCTCCCACGCCTTCGAGCAGATGCTGGCCTGCCTCAGCCTGATCTATGGCGGCACCCTCGAGCGCTTCCCGCGCCTCCAGGCGGCCTTTCTGGAGTCGGGCTCGGCCTGGGCGCCCTTCTGGCTCAAGCGTATGGACGAGCACTATGAGGGGGCTATCCGCCGGCGCATGACGGTCAGCGACGCTGGACTGAAGACGAGGCCCAGCGACTACTTCCGGCGCCAATGCTCCATCTCCACGGAGCCCGATGAGGAGCTGGTCAAGTACGTCGTCGACTGGCTGGGCGACGACCGCATCGTCTTCTCCACCGACTACCCGCACCCGGACGCCAAGTTCCCGAACGCCGTCTCCAGCTTCCTTGATCAGCCCGGCTTGAGCGCCGAGGTCAAGCGCAAGATCCTCTGGGACAACTCGGCGCGGCTCTATCGCTGCGAGCCGGTGACCGCCGGACAAAGGTAGCCGCACGGGGCCCGCGAGCGGTGAGACGGGCGCCATGGGCAGGGGCACGGCGCGCCGTACCTCTATCTTGTTGTCATGGTTCCGCCCAGGGTACCCTTGTCCTTTGGAGGCGATGCGGTCTCATGTCTAGAACACGGTCGCCCGGTCTGGCCAACTCGCGTACGAGCGAGGACGCTGCGGCGGCGCGCCTCCTGGCCGGTGTGGACGAGCTCGTGCGGCGGGCCCTGGACGAGGACGGCGCCCGCGAGGACGTGACGACGCGGGCCCTCATCGACCCAGGTCTCCGGGGCCGGGGCCACATCCTCGTCAAGGCGCCGGGGGTGCTGGCCGGCCTGCCTGTGGCCCAGGCCGTCTTCCGCGAGGCCGGCGCCCCGGTCCGGTTCACGTCGCTCGCGTCCGACGGCCAGCGCGTCCGCCGGGGCCAGCGCATCGCGACGGTGGATGGCAGCCTCGCCGCGCTCCTCGCCGGCGAGCGGGCGGCCCTGAACTTCCTCCAGCGGATGAGCGGCATCGCGACGCTCACGGCCCGCTACGTGCGCGCGGTCCAGGGGACGAAGGCCCAGATCCTCGACACGCGGAAGACGACGCCCGGCCTGCGCCGCCTGGAGAGGTACGCCGTCGCCACGGGCGGCGGGCGCAACCATCGCATGGGTCTCAGCGACGCCGTGCTCATCAAGGACAACCACATCGCCGTGCTCCGGGCGCGGGGGTTGTCGCTGGCCGAAATCGTCCGGCGGGCGCGGGCGAAGGCCCCGGCTGGCATGATCATCGAGATCGAGGTGACGACGGCCGAGGAGGCGCGAGAGGCCATCGGCGCTGGCCCCGGCGTGATCCTGCTGGACAACATGGGCCTCGACGAGATGCGCCAGGCGGTGCGATTGGCCAAAGGCCGGTGCAAGACCGAGGCCTCCGGCGGCGTGACCCTGGGGCGCGTGCGCCAGATCGCCGAGACGGGCGTGGACTTCATTTCCGTGGGCGCGCTGACCCACTCGGCCCGGGCGCTGGACATCAGCCTGGAGATCGAGGCGGCGCGTGTTCACCCACCCGGCGCCCGACGCGTCGGGGCCTCGCGATGACGTGTGGCGGGAGGCCGCTTAGCCCTTCCCCACCCCGTCGTACCACTTGTAGTGCGGGACGCCCATGCCGGGCATCTCCAGCGCCGCGCCGACGGTCTCGCGGAAGTAGCGCTGGAGGTCATCGAAGGTCCAGCCGTCGGGCTTGAAGGCGAAGCGCTCCTCCCGCGGGTGCCGCAGGAGCGCCAGCGTGTCGCCCGAGAGGAAGATCACCTGGCCCGTCACGCTCTTCGCGGCGTCGCTGGCGAGATAGACGACCAGGGGGGCGACGGTCGCCGGGCCCGGCACGGGCGCGTACCAGCTCATCCGCTCGATGGTGAAGTCCCAGAACCACTGCATGTGCCGGACCGGCGGGCCATCGCCCGGCCGCACTGCCGCCGGGTTGACGGCGTTGACGCGGACGCCGTAGGGCGCCAGCTCGAGGGCCCAGCTCAGCGTGGCGGACATGATGCCGCCCTTGGCCGCCGCGTACGTCGAGAGGCCCGCGTGCCCGTTCAGCGCCCGCGAGGTCATGGTGATGATGCTGCCGCTGCCCTGCTTCTTCATCGCCGCGGCGGCGTGGCGCGCGCACCCGAAGTGCCCCACGAGATGCACGCGCAGGGTCGTCTCCAGCTCCTCCTGCGAGAGCTCCCAGATGGGCTTCGTCAGCGTCCGGTGGGCGCAGTTGACCAGCGTATCGATGCGGCCGTAGCGGTCGAGGCAGGCCTGGATGATGCGGCCCGCCCGCTCGAAGGAGTCCACCGACTCGACGAAGGCCGTCGCCTTGCCTCCGGTGGCGGCGATGGACTTGGCGAGGGCGTGGGCGGCGTCGGCGTTCGTATCGTTGATCACCACGCGGGCGCCCTCGGCCGCCAGCGCCTTGCTGAACTCGGAGCCGAGCAGCCCCGCGCCGCCCGTGACGACCGCCGCCTTGCCATCGAGCACGCCCATGATGCGCCTCCCTGGTTTGCTGCGCCGAGTCTAGGTACGCCCGGGGCCTCTGTCAACGAGGACCGGCGGCATACCTGAACCTGCCAAGAGGTCCACATGTTGGATAAAAGGCAAAACTTTTTCGGCGACCTTCGCCCTTGCCCGCTGACCCCCTGGAGCACAGGCTAACCTTAGGCAAGAGGCAAGAATGAGAACGCCGGGAGTCGGGCAGATGTTGCGTAGTCAGCTTGTCTGGGGAAGAGTTGGCCGCTGCAAAGAGCCCCGAGCCTTGGGGGACGGGCGGCGATCCGGTCGCCCCTACGCCATCCGGCTCGCGATCAGGATACCTGTGCGCATCCCCTGCTCGAGAGCCGCAGTGTAGGCCGTGAAAGAGGCGAGCCTCCGCTGGTGGCGCCGGAGGTCGGCGCGCGTGGCGTCCTCGGGCGGCTTGGGCAGCCCTGGTCGCCGCGCCTCGAACCACTCGCGTACGCTTTGGGTCGTGTCGCGCCAGAGAAGGAGCCGAAAGCCGACCCCCTCTCGATGTAGCGCAGCATCTGCGGCAACGACGGCGCGATGTACGGCGCGCGGCGGGTAACCGGCCGCATGGCCGGGGGCAACGGGCCAATGTGGTCATGCATCACCAGGAGCCCCTGCGGCTTCAGGACCCGCGCCAACTGGCGAAACAGAGCGCCCTTGTCCGCCACGTGAACGCTGGCGTCCAGCATCCATGCCTGGTCGAAGGCCGCGTCGGAGAAGGGCAGGTCCGTGGCGTCGGCCTGGCGGTAGGCTACCCGCTTGGTGAGGCCCACCATCTTGGTGAGGGCCGCGGCGACCTGGATGCGCTCCGGTAGCAGGTCGATCCCGGTGACGGTGCACCCGAAGCGGTCGGCCAGATAGCGACCTGGCCCGCCCACGCCACACCCGACGTCCAGCACCTGGCTCGTGCCATCCAGCGCCGCACTTTCGGCCGCCAGCGCGGCGGTTCGCTCCAGCATCTCGAAGCCGCCCAGATTCTGGACGTCCAGGGAGCGGGTGTACAGGTCGGCGGCGGCGACCTTGCCCGAAGCGCCGTCCTTCCCCAGGCCCCGCAGGACGGCATCCACAGAGGTCATCTCGCCGTAAAAGCGTTCCAGGCGCCGAACGGAGCTGGTCTTGTCGCTCACTGCCGTCCCCTTCCCGTGCAGGGCCTTGGACCTTTCCTCGCTACGCCTGCGTCTGCTGCCCGCCCGGTCCTCGGGCGTCCAGCACGCCGAGCCCCTCGAGGGCGATGCCGTAGCCCAGCATATCCTGCATCATGCGTTTCAGGTGCAGCGTGAAGCAGATGCGGGTGTAGCGCAGCGTCAGCGTTGGCTTAGCGGCGACCTGCTCGGCCAGCTCCCAGGCCCGCGGGAGCAGCCGGTCGCGGGGCAGGACCTCGCTCACGACGCCGAGGGCGAGGGCCTCCCGGGCCGTCAGCTTCTGCCCGGTCAGCAAGAAGTAGCGGCCCCGGTTGGCGCCCAGGAGCAGCGGCCAGACGACGTGGACGCCGTCGCCGGGGACGGCGCCGCCAGGGAAGTGGATGGCATCCTGGAAGACGGCTCCCTCGGCGGCGAGCACGATGTCGGAGAGCACGGGGATCTCGGCGTGGATGGTGGCGGGCCCGTTGACGGCGCCGATGATGAGCGCGTCGATCTCCAGGAGGTTGGTGAGGAGGCGCTTCCCTTCCCAGTAGATCCCGTCCCAGTCGCGGGGCAGCATCTGGCGGCCCGGGTAGACGGACTGGGTGAGGAAGTCGTCGCCGGCGCCGGTCATGATGAGCACGCGGTTCTCACGATCGGCGGCGATGTCGGCGAAGGCGTCGCCGAGGCCCCGGTGGACGCGGGGGCTCCACTTGAGCGAGCCGCCGTCCGTGTGGAAGGTGATCTGAAGGATGCCGTCGCGGCGCTCCATGCGGATGTCGGGGTACTTGTTGGCGTACTCTTCGAAGCGGGCCATGATGAGCCTCCTGCCAGGGACTTGCGCGGGCCAGCGCCTCATGCTGCTACTGCCGCTCGCTCTCGCCGCCGGGCTCGACCTCACCTTTTGAACAGGTCGTCCACCAGGGTATCCCGCTCCAACTCGAGGTAGGAGGCGACGTCGGAGATGATGGCGCTGAGCGTGCCGACCTTGAGCGGCCTATGAAGCGGGATCGAGATGTGGTGCTCGGCTCCCCTCGCTGCCGACGTTAGCCGCAGGTGGCTTCCCGTCTGCCGTGTGATCGCATACCCGAAGCGACGGAGACGCCCCGCCAGATCGGCTCCGGCTACGTCCCGCGGAAGCCTCAAGCAGGGATGACCTCTTCCTTTACCAAGTGCAGCCTGATGACCCGCGGTCCCGTGCCCTCGTTGAAGTGGCAGCGCACGGCGTCCCTCACCATTTCCTTCAGTTCGTCAAAGGTCTCGGCTTGGGTGTAGATGGAGTGACCCAGGGCACGAGCCTCGTAACCGCCCTCTGGCGACTCGGCGACGGCGAAGATGATCTCAGTTTGATCCACGGCTGACCCCCTTGAGGTCATCATACCCCACGCGCGCATCATACCAGCGATCGCTGTCCGGTCCAGACAACGCCAGCGCCTCATGCTGCTACTGCCGCTCGACGACCCCCGCGGCCTCGAGCCGCCCGATCTCGCCGGCGGGCAGGGCCAGGACCTCGGCGAGAAGATAGGCGTTATCGTGGCCCACGTTCACGCCGGTCCGGCGGGCGCTCTTCGGCGGCTCGCCCAGGCGGATGGCCAGGCCGGTGCCGTAGACGTGGCCGCGCTTCGGGTGCTCCATCTCCATAAGGTAGCCGCGGGACTTCAGGTGCTCGTCCCGCTCGACGAGATCGGCCACCGTCTGCACCACGCCCGCCGGAACGCCCGCCTGCTGAAGAGTATCCATGGCGTCCCGCGGGGCCCGGGCCTTCGTCCATGCCGCGACGGCGGCGTCGAGGGCGTCCCGGTTCGTGAGCCGCGAGGCCAGGTCGCGGAAGCGCCCGTCGTCCGCCAAGGCCGGCTGGCCCATGGCGCGGCAGAGGGCCCGCCACTGCTCGTCCGACTCGACGGCGATGGCGATCCAGCGGTCCGGACCCGACAAGTCGGGGTATCCCGCGCAGGGGTAGCAGCCGTGGGGCGCGGCGTCCAGCGACCGGTTTCCCAGGGGCTGCTGCGTCCGTCCGTTCACCGTCTGGTCCAGGACGATGGGCCCCATGGTCGAGACGGTTGCCTCCAGCATGGAGAGGTCGATGGCCTGGGCCTGGCCGGTGCGGGCCCGGTGATCGAGGGCCGCCGCGAGGGCGAGCAGCCCGCAGAAGGCCGCGATGTAGTCCGGATAGAAGACGCCGCGGGAGGGCAGCCCGCCGGGCACGGCCGTGAGGTGTGCGATGCCGGCCGTCGCCTCGATTTGGGGGCCCCACGCCAAGTAGTCGCGGTAGGGGCCCGAGTCGCCGTAGCCGAACATCCCCAGCCAGATGAGGTTTGGGTTCACGGCGCGCACCGCCTCGGGCGAGAGGCCCATCTTCTCGACGGCGCCGGCGCTGTAGTTGATGAGGAGCGCGTCGCTCACGGCGAGGAGCCGCCGCAGCACGCCCGGCCCATCGGGCTTGCCCAGGTCCAGCCCCAGGTGCAGCTTGCCCGCGTGCCACTCGTGCAGGCCCGGGTGCATGTCCGTCATGGGCGGGGTCTTGGGGTCGTAGGAGGGCACGAACATCCGGATGTTCTCGGGCCGGGCCGTCGTCTCGACCTTGATGACCTCGGCGCCGTGGTGCGCCAGGATGCGCGCCAGGTAGGGCCCGCCGATACCCGTCGAGAGCTCGACGACGCGGACGCCCGCGAAGGCGTATGGGCGCCCGTGCGCGGGCCGGGACCCCGCGCCGCCCGGGACCCCTCTCGGAGCGAGTCCGGAGTCGTCCTCCCCGGCCCGCGGGGCTCGCTGTCCAGCCCGCCACGGCGTGCGCGACATGCGGAAGGGCGCTCCCGGCGTCTGGACGGGCCTCCCGGCGACCTCGCTCTGCGTCCAGTACCGGCGGGACTCGAGCTGCGGGTCGGTGGCCAGGTCCTTTGGGTCGGATACCGGCGCGGCGGGCAGGCGCCTGCGCTGCGCCTCCTCGACGAACTGGCGCTTGGTGTAGCGGCCGCACAGGCTGCGCATCCAGCCGTTGATGGCCTCGACCTTCGCCAGGCGGCGCATGGCCGGCCCGCGGAGCGCCGGGTCCAGCGCCTCCTGGATGCCCGCCGCCTCGGCCATCCACGCCGCCAGCGTCTCCCAGTGGGCCGGCCGCGCGATCTGGATCGAGATGTAGCCGTCCTGGCAGGGGAAGTTGCCGATGGGCGTCGAGCCCGGCGGGACCGACGCCCGCGTCCGCAGCTGCTTGTCATAGAGGTAGACGCCCACGCCCGTCCAGTTGGTGAGCTGGACGACGGACTCCTGGAGCGAGATGTCCACGTGCCGCCCGCGGCCGGTGAACGCCCGGTCGTAGAGGGCCATGGCGGTGGCGCAGGCGGCGTTCAGGCCGCCGAGGATATGGGCGGGCTCGCCGGCGGGCTCCAGCGGCGGCGTCTCGGCGTAGCCGTTCAGAGACATGAGCCCGCCCATGGCGTAGGCGACGATGTCGCTCGTCTTGAGGTTGCGGTGCGGGCCCGTCTGTCCGAAGCCCGTTACGGACGTCAGCACGAGCCCCGGGTTCTCTCTTGAAAGGGCAGCGTAGCCCACGCCCAGGCCGTCCAGGTAGCCGGGATCGAAGGGGTCGACGACGGCGTCGGCGTCGCGGGCGAGGGCCAGGAGCCGGCGCTGCCCCGCATCGGTGCGCAGGTCGAGGGTCACGCCGCGCTTGCCGGCGTTCATGTAGGCGAAGAAGAGGCTGCGCTCTGGCCCGGGCAGGCCGCCGGCGAAGGGCGGCGTCATGCGGCTGGCGTCGCCCGGGTACCCCGACGAGTCGGGGTACGGCTCGATGAGGACGACGTCGGCGCCCAGGCCCGCCAGCAGCTTGCCGCAGTAGGCGGCGCGCCGGCTGGCGAACTCGAGGACGCGGTAAGGGGCGAGCGCTCCAGGGACTGGCGTGGAGCTGGCCATGGCGTGGTCCTTGCGGAGGGAGGCCCCCCATCCTGGCCTTCCCCCTGCCAGGGGGAAGGGATTCATGCCTCGCTCCCCTTGATGGGGGAGCGTTGGAGTGGGGGTGATGCCCTCCTCCAATCTATCGCGCTACAGATGAATGCATAAGTTCCTAAACGACCTGGCGCTCTGGACCTCTCCCTCCTGTCCCTCTCCTGAAGGGAGAGGGACGATACCCCCTTCCTCTTTAGGGAAGGGGGCCAGGGGGTTAGGTCCGGGGCTCTCCGGCACCCTGGTTTAGATCTCAATGCTCGGCTCTGTAATTACCTGCCGTCCCCCATGGTAGAGGGAAGGGACGGGTCGTCACGGCCTGGCGAGCGACCGCTCGATCTCGCTGCGGAAGCTGGGGTGGGCGATGGCGATGAGCGCCTCGGCCCGCTGGCGCATCGTCTTGCCCTTGAGCGACGCCACGCCGTACTCGGTCACCACCACGTCCGTGCAGTAGCGCGGTGTGCTGACGGCGGCGCCCGGCGAGAGGCGCGCCACGATGCGCGAGAGCTTCCCCTGGGCCGCCGTCGAGGGCATGGCGAAGACCGAGAGGCCGCTCTTCGAGTGCAGCACCCCCTCGATGAAGTCGAACTGGCCGCCCAGCCCGCTGATCTGCCGCCCGCCCACCGTCTCCGAGTTCACCTGGCCCGCCAGATCGATCTCCACCGCCGAGTTGATGGAGACGAAATTATCGAGCTGCCGGACCACCATCGGGTTGTGCGTGTAGGCCACCGAGTCGCAGTGGATGAGCGGGTTATCGTGAACGAACCGGTAGAGGTCGGGCCCGCCCATGACCTCGCCCGTGACGACCTTGTGCCGGTCGATAGACTTGCGGGCGCCCGTGATGACCCCCTTCTCGATGAGCGGGACGAAGCCGTCCGAGATCATCCCGGAGTGGACGCCCAGGTCCCGCTTGTCATCGAGCAGGAACATCAGGGCCTCGGGGATGGCGCCGATACCCATCTGGATCGTCGCGCCGTCAGGGATGAGCCCGGCGACGTGCCCGGCGATGGTCCGCTCCAGCTCGCCGATCTTGGCCTGCCGGTGCTGGACGACGGGGTAGTCGGCGTCGACGAGGTAGTCGACCTCCGAGATATGGAGGAAGGAGTTGCCGAGGGTCCGGGGCGTCTGCTGGTTGACCTCGGCGATGACGAGGGGGGCGCGCCGGGCCACGTCGATGACGCAGCTCACGGCCACGCCGAGGCTGACGTAGCCGTGGGCGTCGGGCGGCGAGACCTGGATGAGCACGGCGCCGGCGGGGATGGGGCCCTCGGGCGCGAAGGTGGCGGGCACCTGGGAGAGGCGCAGCGGCAGGTAGTCGATGCGGCCCTCGTCGGCGAGCTTCTGGGTGGGCCCGGCCACGTGCCAGGTGGTGAGTTTGAGGTTCTCGCCCAGGCACTGGAGGAGCGGGTGCTCGACGAAGATGAGGCCAGTGTACAGGTGCAGCTCCTCGAACCGCCCGCGCTCGTCCCGGATGGCGTCGAGGAGCGAGAGGGTGGCGCCGCAGGCCGGCGGGAAGAGGACACGGCCCCGCGGCGGCAGGGCGCGCACGGCCTCGCGGGGGGAGAGGCGCTGGGGCTGGGCGTTGCGGCGCATGGGCCAGACCTGCCCGCCGTCAGGTCAGCGGGCAGGGGGAGTATGGGGGAGGGGGAGGGAGGGTGTCAAACGGAGGCGGTGTCTTCAGAAAAAGCCGGTCGATGGAGACGGAATTGGCTTCAGCATGTCCTATAGAATGCACCGTAGCGACGCTTAGGATCGGTGCTTCCGCGGCGCGCGAAAGCACCCGTTAAGGTGGTCGTTCACCATGCCTGCCGCCTGCATGTACGCGTAGCAGATCGTGCTGCCGACGAACTTGAAGCCGCGCTTCGTCAGGTCGCGCGACATGGCGTCCGACTCCGGGCTCGTCGCTGGGACGTCCTGCCAGCTGGCGATCCCTTTTGGGTTCCGCAGCGTCTTGAAGTTTGTGAATTGCCAGATGTAGCGATCAAAGGCGCCCAACTCTTTTTGGACCTCTAAGAAGCGTTGGGCGTTGACGATCGCCGCCTGGACTTTCTGCCGGTTGCGGACGATGCCTGGATCGCTGAGCAGCCGCTGGACGTCCTTGTCCCGGTACCGGGCGATGCGCGCAACGTCGAAGTCGTGGAACGCTCGACGGAAGTTCTCTCGTTTGTGGAGGATGGTGCGCCAGGAGAGCCCCGCCTGGAAGCCATCGAGGACCAGGAACTCGAAGTGTTTGCGGTCGTCGTGCAGCGGCACGCCCCACTCCTCGTCGTGGTAGCGCAGCATGAGCTGGTCGTCGGACCCAGCCCAGCACCGCTGTACGTTGGTCTCAGGCATGGAAAGGCGCTTTACAGCTCGATCACATACCCGTCCGGGTCGGAGAGGTAGGCGTACGGGAGGCCGGGCGCGTGCTCGCCTCTGCCTAGCAGCTTGCCGCCCGCGGCCACGACCTCCTTCACCGCCGCATCCAGACCGGCCTTGTCCTTGAGCCGGAAGCCGAAGTGGCCCAAGCCGCCGCCCATGCCCACGGCCTCGCCCCTCCTCGCCTGGCGCAGCGTCAGCAGGTCCCGGGAGCCCGGCGTGTGCAGGAAGACCATCGAGCGCCCCTCCCAGAACTGGACCTGCATCCCCAGCGTCTCGGTGTAGAACTTCAGGGACCGCTGGATATCCTTGACCGCGAGATGGAGATGGGTGAAGCCTTGCGTCTTGAGCATGACGGGCCTCCGGGAGTCGCCGCTGGGCCGGCCTGGCATCCCTCTGGTTGCCCTCAAGTTTGCCGCTATGGTACACTGACCGATGCACGCGCGCCATCGCTTTCGTTGCATGTTGCCCGAATCGGAGGGAAACGCAGGCCTATGACCCAGCAAGTCGCGGAGCCCAAGCAGGGCGAGGACGAAGTCGTCAGCATGAAGCTGCTGCTGGAGACGGGGGTCCACTTCGGCCACAAGACGCGCCGGTGGAACCCCAAGATGAAGCAGTACATCTTCACCCAGCGCAACGGCATCCACATCATCGACCTGCAGCAGACCCTCGGCATGCTCGCGCGGGCCTTCCACTACGTGCGCGACCTCGCCGCCGAGGGCAAGACGGTCCTCTTCGTCGGGACCAAGAAGCAGGCGGCCGAGGCCATCGAGCAGGAGGCCAAGCGCTGCGGCATGTGCTACGTCAACCAGCGCTGGCTGGGCGGCACCCTCACCAATTTCGCCACCATCCGGCAGCGCATCGACCAGCTCATCGAGTGGGAGCGCCAGCGCGACACCGGCCAGTCCACCCTTGTGACCAAGCACGAGGGCCTCAAGCGCGAGGAGCTCGTCATCAAGCTCAACCGCATGATGGGCGGCATCAAGGAGATGCGGCGCATCCCGGACGTCGTCTTTATCGTCGACCCCGGCAAGGAGCGGATCGCCGTCGCCGAGGCCCGCCGCGTGGGCGTCCCCATCGTCGCCATCAACGACACCGACTGCGATCCCAACCTCATCGACTATCCTATCCCCGGCAACGACGACGCCATTCGCTCGGTGCGCCTCATCACCAGCAAGATGGCCGACGCCGTCCTCGAGGGTAACGCCATGCGCGCGACACGCCAGATGGAGCAGCAGAAGGCGGACGAGGCGGCGGCCTCGCAGGAAGTGGTGGCGGCTGCGGCTGAGTCCTAGAACCCCGGCCACCAACCTTCCAGGAGCTCGCACCCGTGGTCGTCACTGCGGAGACCGTCAAGACGGTGCGCTCGCGCACCGGCGCTGGCGTCATGGAGTGCAAGCGCGCCCTCGACGAGGCCCAGGGCGACATTGAGGCCGCCATCGAGGCCCTGCGCAAGAAGGGCATCGCCAAGGGCATGGCCCTGGCCGAGAGGAAGGCCGGCGCCAAGGCCTCCCAGGGCCTCATCGAGACCTACGTCCACCAGGGAGGCCGCATCGGCGTCCTCGTCGAGCTCAACTGCGAGACGGATTTCGTAGCGCGCACGGACGTCTTCAAGAACCTGGCCCACGAGATCGCCCTCCAGGTGGCGGCCATGAACCCCCGCTACATCGGCGTGGACGACCTGCCCGAGAGCCCGGATGGCAGCCTGGCCGAGACCAGCCTGATGCACCAGCCCTCCATACGTGACCCCTCCAAGACCATCAAGGATCTCGTCGCCGAGGCCATCGCCAAGCTGGGGGAGAACATCCGGGTCCGGAGGATCAGCCGCTTCGAGCTGGGCAAATAGGCGCGAGCCTGCCACCGGCGGGCGGGTCCCCCGGCGTGGTCCATGGCCGCGAGGAGAATCCGTTAGCCCGGGCATCCGCGGCCTCTCCGGCCTGAGGAGCGCCATGCAGCAACTCCGGTACAAACGGGCGGTCCTGAAGCTCAGCGGCGAGGCCCTGCGTGGCGAGGGCCCGTCGGGGATCGACCTACCGACGCTCCGGTACGTCGCGAATCATATCAAGCGCGCCCGCCAGCTCGGCGTCGAGATCGCGGTCGTCGTCGGCGGGGGCAACCTCTGGCGCGGGGCCGAGGCCGCTCAGGCCGGCATGGACCGCACCACCGCTGACTACGCCGGCATGCTGGCCACCGTTATCAACGCCCTGGCCCTCCAGGACGCCCTCGAGAAGCTCGGCGTCGTCACCCGGACCCAGACGGCCATCCCCATTACCAACGTCGCCGAGCCCTTCATCCAGCGCCGGGCCATGCGGCACCTGGAGCTGGGCCGCGTCGTCATCTTCGCCGCGGGCACCGGCAACCCCTACATGACCACCGATACCGCCGCCGCGCTCCGGTCCGTCGAGATCGGGGCGGGCGTGCTGTTGATGGCGAAGAACGGCGTCGACGGCGTCTACGACGCCGATCCCCGCAAGCGCCCCGACGCACGCAAGTTCCTTCGCCTCTCCTACCTGGACGCCCTCAACCTGCGCCTCGAGGTCATGGATTCGACGGCGCTCTCCATGTGCATGGACAACTCCCTGCCCATTATCGTCTTCGATCTGCGGGACCCACGCTGCCTGGAGAAGGTGCTGCTGAGCGAGGAGTTCGGCACCCTCGTCTCGTCGCAGCCGTCCGTCAAATTGGAGCGAAAGCCCACCGCCGAGCCGGTGGCGGAGCAACGGTCATGATCGAGGAGACCCTGCGCCAGTCCGAAGCCAAGATGAAGAAGAGCCTCGAGGTCCTGGAGAAGGACCTGGCCTCCATCCGCACGGGCCGCGCCAGGTCCAGCCTGGTCGAGCACCTGTTAGTGGACTACTACGGCACGCCCATGCCGCTCAACCAGCTCGCCACCATCTCCGTCCCCGAGGCCCGGCTCATCACCATCCAGCCCTGGGATAAGCAGGCCACCAGCCAGATCGAGAAGGCGATCCTCAAGTCTGACCTGGGCCTCAACCCCGCCAGCGATGGCGCCGTCATCCGCCTGCCCATCCCGCCCCTGAACGAGGAGCGCCGCCGGGAGCTCGTCAAGGTGGTTGGCCGCCGCGTCGAGGATGGGAAGATCGCCATCCGCAACGTCCGGCGCGAGGGTATCGAGGCGCTCCGGGACGCCGAGAAGAGTAAGCAGATCTCGCAGGACGAGCAGCGGCGCGCTCAGGAGCGTCTGCAGAAGCTCACGGACAGCTCGGTGGAGCAGGCCGACAGGCTCGGGGCCAAGAAAGAGGCCGAGCTGATGGAGGTCTAGGCCGCCTCCGGGCCTCGCCCATGACCAACCAGACGCGCCCCGCTCCCGTCCCGGACACCCAGGCCGTCCGTGTCCCCTGCCACGTAGCCGTCATCATGGATGGGAACGGCCGGTGGGCCCGGAGCCGTGGCCTGCTCCGGCTCGCCGGGCACCGCGCCGGCGCCCGCAACGCCCGCCGGGTTATCCAGGCCTTCGCGGACCACGGCGTGACCTATCTCACCCTCTACGCCTTCTCCACGGAGAACTGGTCACGGCCGCGCGAGGAGGTGAGCGGCCTCTGGCGCCTCCTGGGCGAGGTGGTCCGCCGCGAGCTCCAGAGCCTCCATGAGAGCGGCGTGCGTCTGATCCACATCGGCCGGAGCGACCGCCTGGCCCCGGCCCTGCGGCAGGCGGTCCAGCATGCCGTGGATCTCACCAAGGACAACCGCCGCTTCACCCTCTGCGTCGCCCTGGACTACGGCGGCCGGGCGGAGATCGTCGCGGCGGTGCGCCGGATGCTGGCCGCGGGCGTCAGACCGGAGGAGGCGACGGAGGAGGCCTTCGCCTCCTTTCTGGACACGGCGGGCGTTCCGGACCCGGACCTGGTGATCCGCACCGGCGGGGAGATGCGCCTCAGCAACCTCCTCCTCTGGCAGACGGCCTACGCTGAGTACTACGCTACCAGCGCGTGCTGGCCGGACTTCGGCGAGGACGAGGTCCGGCAGGCCCTGGCGGCCTACGCCCAGCGGCAGCGGCGCTTCGGCGGGCTGGCGTCGGAGGAGTAGCACCCGTGGCCCAGCCCGTGACCGGACGACCCGTACCGGCCGGCCACGGCGTCCCGGGCGGTGCGCCCGCCGGTCCATCGTCCAACATCCGCTCCCGCGTCACCTCCGGGGCCGTCTTCACGCCGCTCATCATTGCCATGGTGTGGTTCGGCGTGCCCGCCACGGCGGCCCTGGTCTCGGCGGCGGCCTGCGTCGGCGTCTACGAGTTCCACCGGATGACCGTCCGGGCTGGCGCCACGCCCACCCTTCTCCTGGGCATCGTCGCTGGCGTCCTCTTCGTCGTCGAGGCCGTCGTCGATTTCAACTTCCAGGGCGCCCTCATCACCGGGACCATCATCGTGCCCCTCTTCCTTCTGCTCCTCACGCCGCCCAAGGAGCGGCTCCTGGCCGATTGGGTCTGGACGCTGGCCGGCGTCTTCCTCATCGGCTGGACCCTGAGCCACGCCGTCCGCATCCGGGCGCTGGTGGAGGGGCGCGAGTGGCTGTTGACGGCCGTCATCCTCACCTTCGCCGTGGATACCAGCGCCTACGTCATCGGCCGCCTGGTGGGCCGTCACCCCATGGCGCCGACCATCAGCCCCCGGAAGACGTGGGAGGGCTCCATCGCCGGCATCGCCACGGGCATGGTCGCCGGCTGGGCCGTCACCGCTGGCTTCGATCTCGAGATCAACGCCGGCCAGGGCGTGCTGCTCGGGTTCCTCCTGGCCGTCGCCTCCCAGTTCGGCGACCTCTCCCTCTCGATGATCAAGCGGATGGCCGGGGTGAAGGACTCCAGCGGGCTCATCCCCGGGCACGGCGGCGTGCTGGACCGTCTGGACAGCCTGATTCCGGCAATCGTCGTGCTATACTACTTCGTAACGGAAGGGCTGAGTGCACCATGAAGCGCATCGCCATCCTCGGTTCCACGGGCTCCATCGGCCGCCAGACCCTCGACATCGTCCGCTCCTTCCCCGATCGCTTCCAGGTCCTGGGCCTCGCCGCGGGTTCGAATATCGAGTTGCTCTCCAAACAGGTCGCCGAGTTCAAGCCCCAGATGGTCTACTACACCAGGGGCGTCGGCGACGAGCTCCTGGTCCCCAACGGCTGGCGCTATACCACCATGGAGGAGATGGCGGTCCATCCGGAGGTGGACGTCATCATGGTCGCCACCGTCGGGCGCATGGGCCTGATGCCGACGCTGGCCGCCATCAACGCCCGCAAGGCCATCGCGCTGGCCAACAAAGAGGTCATCATCATGGCGGGCAACATCGTCACCGCCCAGGCCCAGCGCAACGGCGTCGAGATCCTGCCCGTGGACAGCGAGCCCAGCGCCATGTGGCAGTGCATGCGCGGCGAGAGCAAGGAGATCCAGCGCATCATCCTTACCGCATCCGGCGGCCCCTTCCGCGCCCGGCCCATCCACGAGATCGCGGCCGTCACCCAGGGCGAGGCCCTCAATCACCCGACGTGGCGCATGGGGCGCAAGATCACCATCGACTCGGCGACACTGATGAATAAAGGGTTCGAGGTCATCGAGGCCAACTGGCTCTTCGGCGTCCCCATGGACCGCATCGAGGTGGTGATCCACCCCCAGAGCATTATCCACTCGATGGTCGAGCTGGCCGATGGCTCGGTGAAGGCCCAGCTGGGTCCGCCCGACATGCGCCTGCCCATCCAGTACTCCCTCTCCTATCCCGAGCGGTGGCCGAATCCTTCGCTGCCTCGGCTGAATCTCATCGAGGTGGGGAAGCTCACCTTCGAGCCTATGGATATGGGGCGCTATCCGTGCTTCCGGCTGGCCCTGGAGGCCGGCAGGCGAGGCGGCACCTTCCCGGCGGTGCTGGCCGCCGCCGACGAGGTGGCCGTGGGGATGTTCCTGACGTACCAGGTAGGGTTCGGCGAGATCCCCAAGCTCGTCGAGGCGGCCCTGGGCGCCCACCGGTCGGTCCAGTACCCCTCGCTGGAGGACGTGCTGGACGCTGACGCCTGGGCGCGCGAGTTCGTGGCGAAACAGGTGCCGGACTAGCCGGCGCCCCGGACCCTCATGACGACGCTCCTCGCCTTTCTCGCCATCTTGCTTCCGCTCGTCATCATCCACGAGCTGGGGCACTTCACCACGGCCAAGCTGGCCGGCGTGAAGGTGCTGGAGTTCGGCGTCGGCCTGCCGCCTCGGCTGTGGGGCTTCCGGAAGGGGGACACGCTCTACTCCATCAACGCCATCCCGCTGGGCGGCTTCGTGAAGATGCTGGGCGAGGAGGACCCCTCGGACCCGCGGAGCCTGGCGGCGCAGGCGGCCTGGAAGCGGGCCATCGTGCTGGGCGCCGGCGCGTTCATGAACGCGGCCCTCGCCGTCGTCCTCTTCGTCATCCTGTTCATGACGCCGGAGAAGGTAACCGTGGGCGATGTGACCATCATGGATGTGGCGCCGGGCTCGCCGGCCGCCGCGGCGGGCGTTCAGCCGGGCGACGTCATCCGGGAGGTCAGCGGGCGCAGGATCGAAAGCAGCGGGGACCTCCGCCGCCAGTACCAGCTCCACCTGGGTGGCGAGACGACGACCATCGTGGAGCGTGGAGGCGAGCGCCTGACGCTCAAGGTCACGCCACGCTGGAATCCCCCTCCCGGCGAGGGGAACGTGGGCATCGCATACAATCTCCAGAATGCGCGAAGGGTCAGCCGCTCCTATCCGTTCTGGGAGGCGGTCCCCAAGGCCGGGCGCGAGACCGTCGACGTCCTGATCCTGATGAAGAACGGCATCGCCAGCTGGTTCGAGGGCGGGCGCAGTCCGCAGGACGACGCCCTGGGGCCAGTGGGCATCGCGCGCGTGACCGGCGAGGTGGCCGGCATCGGGATCCGGGCGGTGGTCCTGTTCGCCGCGCTCCTGAGCCTGAACCTGGCCATCTTCAATATCCTGCCCATCCCGGCCCTGGACGGCGGGCGGCTCTTCTTCCTGGCTATCGAGGTGGTGCGCCGGGGCAAGCGCATCCCGCCGCAGAAGGAGGCCCTGGTGCATCTGGCGGGCTTCGCCATCCTCATGGGCATCTTCGTCGCCGTCACCTTCAACGACCTCGCCCGCTGGGTTCGCGGCGAGGGGCCGGTGGGGTAGGGGGCTCCTTCACACCCCGTACAGCCGCGCGCAGTTGTCCCACAGTATCTTCCGCCGCGAGTCCACCGTCAGCCCCTCGATCCGCAGGAACGAGGCGATGGCGTTGGGGTAGGCCGAGTCGTCGTGGGGCCAGTCGGTCGAGATCACCAGGTTCTCGTCGCCCAGCACGTCGATGACCTGCTTCACAAGCCGCTCGCCGGGGTCGACGGAGACGTAGCACTGGCGGCGGAAGTAGTCGCTGGGCCTACCCGTGAGCTGCGTCCGCTCGCCGGGCCCGAACCTCTCCCACTCCTCGTCCAGCCGCCAGAGCCACCAGGGCGCCCACGCGCACGTCCCTTCCAGGAACCCGGCCCGGAGCCTGGGGAAGCGCTGAAGGACGCCGCCGCAGATCATGGCGCCCATGGCCAGCATCGCCTCCATGGGGTGCGACGAGGCGTGGGCCAGCGTCAGATTCTCCAGGTATCGGTTGGCGATGTGCTCCTGGTAGGCGGCGTGGACGCCGTGGAAGGCCACCGCAACGCCCATCTCCTCGATGGCTGACCAGAGGGGGTCGTAGGCGGGGTCGTAGAGCTGCCGGCCGTCGACCGGGTTTGAGGGCAGGACGATGGCGCACATCTTGAGCTCGCCGACGGCGTACCGCGCCTCCTCGACGGCCTTGCGCGCGTCCTGCATCGGCACGATGGCGGTCCCGCGCAGACGATACGGGTCCGTGGCGCAGTAGTCGGCCAGCCAGCGGTTGAAGGCGCGGCAGCAGGCCGCCGCCAGCTCCGCGTCCATCCCGTCGATGGCGATGACGTGGCTGCCCAGGGTGCGGAAGGCCACGGCGACGTCGATCCCCTCGATATCCATGGCAGCGAGCTGGGAGCGGGCGTCATAGCTGCGGGCGCGCGCCTCGGCGTAGCGGTCGCCTTTCTGGCGAGCGCGCTCGGACCGGGCGCGGTTCTGCTGGCGGCGCACCGGGTGGTCTGCGTAGGCCGGGAGGAACCTGCCCTGGCACTGCCAGGTCAGAGGGCCGTCGTGGCCCAGGGGCGCGCGGCGCGGCGCCTGGTCGCGGAACGGCGCGTCCATGTACCGGAGCCACAGATCGTCCGGCTCCAGCACGTGCATGTCGCTGTCCAGCACCACCAACCCTTGATGCGCCATCGCTCGTCTCCCTCTGGCCGCGCGTCGTTTCCAAGGACATTGGAGAGACCTTTCTTGACAGAAAGGCTCTCTCCAGACCTCTCCCAAGGAACTTTAGGCGTGGAGTAGCGGGGGTGGGCTCCCCTTGGAGCCCACCCCCGCTACTCCACCTCTAGAGTTTTCTGGAAGGGGGCCCGGGGAAAGCCTCTTTTGCAAAAGAGGCTTTCCCCAGTTTTCTTGAGAGCGATACATGGCTAGAGGGAGGCGAGGAAGGAGCGGACGGCCTGCTCGAAGCCGGTGGGGTTATCGCCGGGGACGAGGTGGCCGGCCTTGGGGACCTCGGCGAGCCGGCTGCCCGGGACCATCTCCAGCATCTTCCTGGCGGTACGGGGCGAGAAGATATCGCTCTCGGCGCCGCGGACGATGAGCGTGGGGCAGCGGATGGACTGCACGTCGCGCCAGGCGTCCTCGGTGATCTCGCCGCCCCGGTCCCGGCGGATGCCGCGCCGCCGGTCGTGCTTCCAGGTCCAGCGCCCGTCCGGCATACGCTTCAGGTTGTTGACGAGACTGCCGCGGATCTGCGCCTCCGGCCGGCGCGGGTTATAGAGCTTTACCCGCTCCACCAGCCAGTCGAACGACTCGAAGACATCCGTGTCCTCCAGAAACTCCTGGATGTGCTTGCGGCCCTCCACCTCGACCTCCGGCCCCACGTCCACGATGGTCAGCGCGTGCACCTTCTCTGGGTGCCGGGCCGTGAAGCTGTACGAGTTCCGTCCGCCCATGGAGAGGCCCAGCAGCAAGAAATGATCGAAGCCGATGGCGTCGGTGACGGCGGCGATGTCCTTCACATGGGCCTCCGTCGCGTAGTCGCCGTCCTCGGCCCAGGACGAGTCGCCGTGGCCGCGCTGGTCCAGGGCTGCGATGTGGTAGCTGTCGCGCATGGCGAGGGCGAAGAAGTCCCACATGTGGGCCGTCTGGGCGCCGCCGTGAAGAAGGAGCATCTTGGGCTTGCCTTGACTGCCCCAGTCCAGGTAGTGGAACCGCATCCCGTGCGCGCTCACGAACCGGCTCTCCGGCAGCGCCTCCCGGGTGAACTTCACGCCGGCGGCCCGCGCCGCATCGAACAGGCTCATTCCACCCAACTTCTCTCGTAGCGTCATCTCCGCTCCTCAGGCATGCGGCCCGGATGCGCGGCCGCGTTCTACTCCTGCACTAGCTTGGCGAACTCCTCAATGGGGAGCGCCGTCATCGTCTCGTAGCGCACGTTCCCGTGCGAGGACTCCTTGGCCAGGATCTTCATCGCCACCCTCTCGTCGGGGCAATCGAGGATCACCAGGAAGTCGTAGGGGCCCAGGAGGGCGTAGGACGCGACGACCTTGCCGCCGCCGCGCTCGACGTTGGCCACGGCGTGCCGGTGCCGCAGCGCCAGGTCCCGCAGATAGGTGGCGCCTCCCTCGGTGAGCTTGCCCAGCGCGACGAAGAGGGGCATCCCCCGGCTCCTACTTTCTCTGGCGGGCCATCATCACCACGTTCACGGCCACGCCCGCGAGCATGAACGTGACGAACCCCCAAACCACATTCCCGGTGACCGCCATGACGGCGAACGCGACGACCAGCGAGACGACGAGGTTGATGATCTGCTGCCGGCGCGTGAACGGGCTATCGGCGCCTCGCTTCCGTTGCATCCCCACCCGCTATCCCCCGCGCATCGCCTTCAAGATGTCGACGTTCTTCTTGTCGGCCCCTTCGTTCTCGAACCCTGGCACCTCCAGGATGAATGGCACATCCAGGAAGGCCGGATGCGCCATGATCACCTCGAACCCCTCGCGTCCGATGTGCCCTTCGCCTATGTTCTCATGACGGTCAAGGCCGCCCATGAGGGGGCACTTGGAGTCGTTGGCGTGGACGGCCACGAGACGGCCCAGGCCGATCTCCCGCTCGAACTCGGCCATAGCCGCCTCCAGCCCACCCTTCGTGGCGACGTTGTAGCCGTTGGCGAAGCTATGCTGCGTGTCCAGGCAGACCTTCACTCGGTCGCTGCCCACGGCCTTGATGACCTGCCCGATCTCGGCGAAGCTCGCGCCGATGGACTGCCCCATGCCGGCGCTGTTCTCGATGATGAGCCAGGGGCCCGGGGGCGTGCCCTCGAGGACCCGGTGGAGCGCCCGGACCACCTGTGGCAGCACCGTCTCGAAGCCCTGGCCCTTGTGGCTGCCGATGTGAAAGATCGTGCCGGCGCAGTCGATGGTGGCCGCCGCGCTCTGGTAGGCGACGAGCGAGCCAACACCCTTCTCGATCAGCTCCGGGTTCGGCGAGCCCAGGTTGATGAGGTAGATGCCGTGGAAGAAGGTGGGGCCGATCCCCGTCTCGCGGGCCTTGCGCTTGTAGGCCTCGCGGTCCTTCTGGGGGTGGTCCTTGACGCGCCAGCTCGTCGGCCCCGAAAGGAACATCTGCACGGCCTCGGCGCCGATCTCGGCGGCCCGGTCGACGGCCCGGTCGATGCTGCCCGCGGACGAGACGTGGGCTCCGATCTTCATGGTGGCGATTGGTCCTGACAACGGCTGGGCTGGCGCCGGCGCGGCGCTGGACCCGGCGTCCTGGGCCGCGACGGCCACCTATGGTATCATGGCGCCGCTTCCGTTGCCTACAGGTTCGTGGGGCAGCGCGGGCGACCGGTGCTCCGACAGGCCGGGGTGTCCGGCCCGTACCCCGATGGGAGGTCAGCATGCGTCTCCAGAACAAGGCCGCCCTCATCACCGGCGCCGCCTCGGGCATCGGCCGGGCCGCCGCGCTGCTCTTCGCGAAGGAGGGCGCCCGCGTCGCTCTGGCCGACCGGGACGAGGCGCGGGGCGTTCAGGCCGCGCGCACCATCGAGGACGCGGGCGGCCAGGCCCTCTTCGTCCCCATGGACGTGACCCGCGAGCCCTCCATCGAGGCGGCCGTAGGGACCGTCATGGTGCGCTTCGGCCGGATAGATATCCTCTTCAACAACGCCGGCGTCCTGGGCCTCGAGTCCGTCCTCAAGCTCCATGAGCTGACCATGCCCGAGTACGACCGCGTGATGGACGTGAACGTCCGCGGCGTCTTCTTTGTGGCCAAGCACGTCATCCGCGAGATGCTGCGGACCGGCGGCGGCTCCATCGTGAACACCGCCTCCATCTCCGGCCTCTTTGGTCAGCCCCGCCAAAGCGTCTACGCCGCCTCCAAGGGTGCGGTCATCATGCTCACGCGCCAGCTAGCGATCGACTACGCCGCCGACAAGATCCGCGTCAACGCCGTCGCGCCGGGGTTCACGCGCACGGCCATGACAGAGGCCATGCGCGCCGATGACCCGGACTCGCTCTTCGCCCTGTTGAGCCAGCGAATCCCCCTGGGGCGTGTGGCGACGCCGGAGGATATCGCCCAGGCGGTGCTCTACCTGGCCTCCGACGAGGCAGGCTTCGTCACCGGCGTGGTGCTGACGGTGGACGGCGGCTATACGGCGCAGTGACCCTCTCCCACCCCTCTCCGGGCCGGAGAGGGGGCGAAGGGGATGAGGGCTGAGGAGACACCCGTGTCTGACCTGAAGTTCGGCATGACCATAGGCCGAGGGGCCTCGGTGGGTGAGGACGCCCGCCGTCTGGAGGCCCTGGGCTTCGACTCGCTCTGGACCGGCGAGCACGTCGTCTGGCGGCACCCGATGCTCGATGGCCTGATGGTCCTGGCCGCCGCCGCCTCGACGACGAAGCGGGTGCGCCTGGGCACCTCCATCCTGCTCCTGCCTCTCAAGCATCCGGTGCTGGTGAGCAAGGCCGTGACGACCCTCGATCACCTCTCCAATGGCCGGGCGTCCCTGGGCGTGGGCGTCGGCGGCGAGTTCCCCCAGGAGTTCCAGGCCATGGGTGTGCGTCGGGAGGAGCGCGGCGCCCGCGCCAGCGAGGCGATGCAGCTCATCCGGCGCCTCTGGACGGAGACGAACGTCACGTTCAAAGGCCGGTTTTGGCAACTCGAGGACGTGACGCTGGAGCCGCACCCGGTCCAGAAGCCGCACCCGCCGATGCTCGTGGGCGGGCGTCGCGGGTCGCTGAAGCGCACGGCCCTCTACGCCGATGGCTGGATGCCCTATATGTACACGCCGGAGATGTACCGGGAAGACTGGCAGAGGATCGAGGAGATGGCCGTGGCCGCGGGCCGCGACCCGGCCAAGATCGAGCGGACGCTCTACGTCTTCACGTCCATCGCCCCGGCCTACGAGGCGGCGGCGGAGATGGCGGCCAAGGCGCTGGGGACCAACTATGCCCAGGACTTCAGCAAGATCGTCCACCGCTACCCCATCGTGGGGACGCCGCAGCAGTGCGCCGAGCGCATCCAGCAGTTCCGGGAGGCTGGCGTGACGCACTTCATCTTCGCCCCCGCGGGCCCGCCGGACCGGACGCGGGACTTCCCGGAGATCATCGCCAAGGAGGTCCGGCCGCTGGTGAGCAGGGGGCGGTAGACGCTCCCTAATCCGCCTTCCGCAACTCCGGCGGCAGCAGGTTTGGGATCCCGTCCTCGATGGGGTAGACCTCGTTGCAGCGGGCGCAGCGCAGGCTCCCCGCGACGATCTCGCCCCCGGCCTCCCGCTCGATGGCCAGCGTCAGTTCGCCCTTGCACATGGGGCAGGCCAGGATCTCCATCAGGTCCTTCCGCATCGGCGGCCCTCCCGCTATTTGATTCCGGCCATCTCTTTCGCGTAGGCGATGGCCGCCTTCGTATCGTACTCGCGGGCGATGGCCAGCTTCTCCGCCTCGATGGAGCCCTCGGCGTGGATCGCCAGCACCGCGTGGTAGCCGCCGAACTCGCCCGTCGTCAGGTCCGCGATCATATTGACCGCCCGTATCCGGTCCGTGGCCGAGACGCCCTTGCGCCCGCCCAGGTAGCGCAGCAGGCGGTCCCGCGTCTCCGGGTTCGCCAGGTCCTCCTCCGAGGGCGCCGTCACCAGCAGCCCGCCCGTGATGTCCTGCACGTGGGCCAGGGCTGTGTGGTACCCCGCGGCGAACTGGAGCTTGGCCACGTTGGTGTACATCCGGTTGGGTACGGCGAGTCCCGGCGGCTCGCTCTTGCAGTGCAGGGCCGCCGCCCGCAGCAGCCCCTTCACCGTCTCCACGTAGGCGATCATGGACGTGATCTTGTCGCGCACATGCCCCGCCCGCGAGACGCCATTGTAGTCGGCCATGAGCAGCGCCGAGCCGACCAACAGATCGAGGAGCGGCTGCTTGTAGGAGACCGCCGTGAACCGGTGGAAGTCCACGAAGCCCAGGGCTAGGGCGCCGGCGAACTGGTGCTCGCCATCGAGGAAGACGCGCTCCCAGGGGACGAAGACGTCGTCGAAGATCGTCACCGTCTCCAGCATCCGGTGCCTGGCGCTGAGGGGGTACTGGAACTCCGACTCGCGCTCCTGCGTGTAGGCGCTGGTGACCAGCTTCAGCCCGGGCGCGTTCATCGGTACGGCGAAGGCGACGGCGTAGTCCCGTTCCGCCTCGTCGAAGTTGCGCGTCGGGAGCACGATGAGCTCGTTGGAGTTCACCGAGACGGAGGTGTGCACCTTGGCGCCCCGGACGACGATGCCGTCCTTCCTGCGAGCGACGACGCGCAGGTAGTAGTCCGGGTGCTCCTGCTCCGAGGGGCGCAGCGACCGGTCGCCCTTGGCGTCCGTCTGGGCCACGGCGACGGCCAGGTCGTTCGAGGCGCAGTGGCGGTAGAACGCGCGCACGCGGTCCAGGTAGGACGTCTTGAGCGTGTCGTCCATGCGCTGGGCGACGATGTGGAGCGCGAAGAGGGCGTCCGTCCCGATCTCCTTGATGAGGGTGACCATCGTCCTGCCCGTGCGGGTGGCGAGGGCGATGAGCTCGGCCCGCTGGAGCAGGTCGCCGGCGCTGCGCGGGGGGAGATAGAGGCGGCTGATGGGCTCGCCCGTCTCCGGGTCCGCGACGACGGCGAGGGCGCGGTGCTTGGGGTCCTCGGCCAGCTCGTAGTCGATGGCCGCGTGGTCGACGGCGACGCGGAAGAAGGGGTGGGCGGTCACGTCCGGGACCCGCTGGCCGCGGTAGTAGACGGCGCGGCCGTCGCGCAGGCTCTCCACGTACTGCTTCGGCGAGCGCAAGCCCATGGACACGCTCCTGGCGGTTGGGTGCAGCCATGATAGCCGAGGGGTGAGAGCGGAGGCAACAAAAAGGCGGCGGGAACAGCCCGCTGGCCATCGACGTGGCGCGGGGGCGCTTGCTGGCGCTGCCCGTCCGCCGGCCCTTCGGGATGCTCCGCGCCGCGCGGGCCTGAGGCCGGGGTCGTCCGTTGCCCTGGCCTGGTAGACTGGGGGTGACCCGAAGGAGCCTACCCGATGGCGCGTGGCGAGACGTTCGAGGACGGAGAGCACTTCGTCGAGGGGCTGGTGCACCTGGCCGACATGCTGGAACTGGCCGACCCGCGCCGGAAGCATGCCCAGGAGTCGCAGAAGAAGATCGAGCGATCAGGCGTCGCGGTGCCGGTGGGCCGGACGTACGAGGAGTGGAGGGCCTTCTGCCTCGGCGTCGTGTCGCGGCTGCGCAAGGCCTACGCCACCGCTCGCTCGGACGCTCAGCGCGCCACGCTGGACGCGGCGATCCAGCGCATCGAGCAGGTAGTGGAGTAGCCCCCGGCTGACTGCTAGCGCCTCCGGCCGAACCAGCGCTTGGCGCGGCCGCCGCCAGCCGGCGGCCCGCCGATCGGCCGGCCCCGCCAGGCTTTGTCGTAGCCCGTCATCTCGTGGAAGGTTCCCCGGCCGCGGCTGATGGCGAGCAGGTAGGCGGCCAGCAGCAACCCGAGGCCGGCGAAGGCGATGGGCGCCGACCGAAGGATCAGGGCCACCAGCAGCACCAGTGCGCCCGACCCTCCGACCATGGGCGGCGTTACCCGCGCGAGGGCCCCGCCGGCCCGTGCGGACGGGCGCAGGCCCACCCGCCCCAGGGCCTTAGCGAGCCGCTGGCGCAGGGTCGTCCGGGGCCGCAGGTTCCCGGCCTTGCGGACGATCTCTTCGATCTCCTGTTCGTACCGTTTGGCCATGGCCTCCTCCTCGTCCCCGACTTGTCGGGGAGCGTCCCTCCGCGCCGCTAGGGCAGGTGGCTCGCGTACACCTCGCCGATATGCCCCGTCTCCTCCATCCTCGCGTACTCGCCGGGTGGGATGGCCAGGAGCTCGCGGTAGACGTATGGGTTATGCTCGCCGAGGCGGCACGGGGGCGTCCGGACCTCGTTGGGCGTGTTCCGGGCAGACCACATGAGGCCGGGGTAGAGGTGCGTGCCCGCGTCGGCGTGGGTCAGGCGCTTGAAATAGCTCTGGCCGTTGATCTGTGGGTCGGCGAAGAGGTCGCGCTCGTCCATCACCGGGCCCGCCGGCACCCCCTGCGCCTGGAGCAGCCCCATCGCCTCCCGGCCGCTGCGCTGGCGCGTCCACGCCTCGATGAGCGGGTCCAGCGCGTCCTGGTGACTCCACCGCCCGAGGCCCGTGGCGAACCGGGGGTCGGATGCCCAAACCGGATTGCCGAGCGCCCGGCAGAGCCCCTGCCACTCGCCGTCCGTCCTGACGGCAATGGTAACCCACCGGTCCTGGCCGCTGCAACG
This sequence comes from uncultured Dehalococcoidia bacterium, assembly GCA_964555685.1. Taxonomy (GTDB): domain Bacteria; phylum Chloroflexota; class Dehalococcoidia; order SHYB01; family SHYB01; genus CAZKTO01. The sequence continues at coordinate 38,982 of CAZKTO010000003.1, read as the reverse complement.
ATAGACCCCCTGGGGCGCATTGGATGGATGGCGGTTGCCCAGGGTGCTGTGGACGCGGCCGTTCATGACGAAGTCCATGATGGACTCGCCCATGTACGGCGCGAAGGTCTCGCATTGAGCGAGCTCGATGAGCTGGCCCTTGCCGGTCCGCAGCCGGTGGCGCAGGGCCATGACCACCGCGAAGGCGCCGTTCACGCCGGCGGCGGCGTCGCCGTAGTAGGCGTCGTCCCGCGAGGAGGCGTCCATGTCCGTGTAGCCCCGCACCCACGTGTGGCCGGCGGTCCCCTCCAGCTGCACGCCGAACGACCGGTAGTTCTTGTACGGTCCGCTAAGTCCATAGGCCGGCATGCGGAGCTGGATCAGGTCCGGCTTGATCTTGACCAGCTCCTCGTAGGTCAGGTGCAGCTTCTCGATGGTCTCCGGCACGTTGTTCTCGATGAAGACGTCCGAGACGGCGAGGAGCCGGTGGAAGACGGCCAGGCCCTCGGGCCGGCGCAGGTCGGCGGTCATGCTCAGCTTGTTGCGGGCGTGGCTCTGAAAGATCGGGTAGCGGTTCCATGGCCGCTCGCCCGGGTCCCAGTCCGGGTAGCACGAGCCCCAGCCCTTCCGCATCTTCGGCATCTGCTTGGGCACCTTGACCATGTGCCCGCGCGTGGTCGTCTGGAAGACCTGGGTCGACTCGACGCGGATGACCTCAGCGCCCCAGTCGGCGAGGATCATGGTGGCGTGCGGGCCGGCCCACACGGCTGTCAGATCCAGCACTCGAATGCCCGAAAGCGGCAACGGCATCGTCCCGCCTCCTACACGACGCCCAGCTGCCTGAGCCGGACTAGGTCCCGCCGCGAGTAGCCGAGGATGCCCGAGAGGACGTCCTCCGTGTGCTCGCCCAGGCCGGGGGCCCGGCGCTGGAGCCGCCACGGCGTCTCGCCCATGACGAACGGCCGCCCCGGCTGCTCGACGGGGCCGGCGCCCGGGTGCTCCACCGATGGCCAGAACCCCCGCTCGCGGAAGTGCGGATCGGAGAGGAGGTCCGACGAGTCGTAGAGGGGCCCCGACGGCAGGTGGTGGGCCTGGGCCATGGCGAAGAGCTGCCGCTTGGTGTACTGCATAAGATAAGGAATATAGTAGGTATCGAACTCCTCGGAGGCGCCGGGCTGGGCGCGGGCCATGTCGTCCTTGAACCGCGGGTCGTCCAAGAGCTCCGTCTGCCCCATCATCTTGAGCAGGGTGGGGAAGCGCAGCGTCGCACCCATGATGTTGACGTAGCCATCGGCGCAGGGGCGGACGCCCACGCCCGGGCTCACGCCCGCCGGCTTCCGGTCCATCGTCTCGCCCGTGTACTGGAAGCCGATGAGCATGGTGGTGCGCCGGTCCTGGGAGGAGGCCTGGGCGCGGAAGAGCGACACGTCCAGATGGTCGCCCCGGCCCGAGACCTCGGCCTCCCACAGGGCGATGGCGGTGGCGGCCGCCGCGGCGCTGCCAACCTGGTACTGGATCACATTCTCGCCCAGCTTGAGGGGCTCCCGCTCCGGGAGGCCGGTGCCGTGCATGGGGCCGGCCATGGCGTAGGTGACGATCTCGGCGCTCTTGTAGTCCCGGTAGGGGCCCGTCTGTCCGAAGTTGGAGATCGAGGTCATGACGAGAGAGGACCGGCGGGCGCTCAGCGTTTCGTAGTCCAGCCCCAGCGACGGCATGACCCGCGGCGCGAAGCTCTCGACCACGACGCCGGCGCCGTCCAGGAGCTCGAGGAAGATCCTCCTGCCCGTGGCGCTCTTGAGGTTGAGGGTGACGCTGCGCTTGTTGCTGTTGAGGTGCCAGAACAGCCCGCTACGCTCCGGGTGGACGCGGTCGCGATGGAAGGGCCCCATCCGCCGCGCGCGATCGCCGAGGCCCGGCCGCTCGATCTTGATGACGTCGGCGCCGTAGTCGGCGAGGAGCTTGGCGCAGTAGGGGCCGGCGATAGCCTGGGTCAGGTCCAGGACTCGGACGCCGGCCAGGGCTTGCTCGGCCAAGGGCTCGTCTCCCGCGGGCGGCGCCCCGCTGCATCCATCAACGCACCGGCCTGCCCTCGTGTCTCGTTCGAAGGCCGGGGAGCGCGACGGACGAGGAGCGCCGCCAAGTGCGCCAATTATACGCACGGGCCACGGGCCGTGCCACGGGGCTGGGCCGCAGGGGACTGGCCCGCCGCCCGCGGGCGCTCGCCCCGCCCGCGCGGTGCGGGCCGCCCAGCCCAGCGCCACGAGTTTTCAAAATTGGCCCGAAATTCGCCCGCAGAGGTATTGACAATTTGTCTAGGGCCCATCACAATCGATTCGAGTAAGAAATGATGTCACTACAACGTAGCGGCATCGTAACGAGGAAGGTGCAACGCGTGTTATCAGCACCGCCTGATGATGACTGGCTTATCGGGCTAGCGCGCCATCCTGGATCGAGACCCCCGGTCCCAGGCCAGGACAGCGAGGCAGACCGATTGACGACTGCCACTCCCGCTCTACAATCCTGTAAAGGGGGGACCAAGATGGCGCCCAAGAAGCCAAAGAAGTAACACGCAAGTAGAGACAGTCCCGCTGCCGTCTGAGAAAGGAGCTTCAACTGGTGATGAAGAAGCCAGCTGGTAAGCCCAAGCCCAAGAGGTAGCGACTAGTCCGCCTTAGGCGGATTCTACCGGCACCGAGGGAGACCATGGGGTCTCCCTCGGTTTTTTGCGCGGGGCGCCCCTTCTGTTGTGCGAGGCCTGGCACGGAGGCGAGGGCTGCGCGGTGGAATGGCGCGCCGCGCCCATGGAGCATCCGCCGGCGCTCGGGGCGGACGTCCGGCCCCGCGGGGGGGTTGAGCCGGACAACGCGGCGTCTTGCGCGCTGCCGCGGGGGCGAGGCTGTGAGGCCGGTCCCCTGAGGGGGCGTGGCGGGATCTGCTACCCACGTCCGGCCACTGAAAATCGGCGCTAGCAAACCGCTAGCAGCACGGTATTTAGAGTAGGTGATTACGGTAACAGTTCAGCGGCGCGCTTAGTCTGCCGCCGCAGGCGCTACATTGAAATTATTGTCGAAAAGTTTGTACAGACGCTCGACGTCGCTGGCGGCGATGGCGGACCGGCCGGGCGCGGCGCAGAACTCGACGAGCTGTGGCTCGTTGGTGAGGTTCGGCAGGACGGTGACGATGCGCCGCTCCGCCAGGCAGAACTGGATGGCGGCCTGGCCGATCGTCATGTCGTAGTCTTGGGTCAAGAACGCGATCTCGCGCAGCTTCTTCAGCGACTCGTCCAGCCAGGCCTTCTTGCGGTGCGAGCGGTGGTCGCTGGCTGGGAAGACGGTCTGCTCGTTGACCGTGCCATCCAGGAGCCCGCTGGCGTGGGGGACGCGCGAGAGGAGGCCCGTGTCCGTCTCGCCGGCGATGGGGAAGAAGCGCCGGGACGGCTCCTGCTCCAGGATGCTGTGGATGATCTGCACCGAGTGAACGTGGCGCTCGCGCATGGCGGCCTGTCCCTCATCGAACCATCCGATGTCCGGGCCCAGCGCCGAACCGTGGTAGCGGACCTTCCCCTCGCGGCGCAGCTGCTCGATGGTGTCGAAGATGGCGTCGTCGCGAATGGCGCCGATGCGCGGGTTGTGGAGCTGGTAGAGGTCGACGTAGTCGGTCCCCAGGCGCCGGAGGCTCTGCTCGCACGCCTTGCGAATAAAGGCCGGCGACCAGTCCTGCGGGAGCTCCTTGTGGCCTGTGCGCGGGCCCGTCTGGGCGTACCAGTCGTAGCCGAACTTGGTGCCAATGACGATCTCGTGGCGCCGGCCCTGGAACGCCTTGGCGAGGATCGTCTCGCCAGCGCCGTTGCCGTACGTGTCGGCCGTGTCGTAGAACGTGACGCCCAGGTCGAAGGCCTTGCGCAGGAGCCGGACCCCTTGGGCCTCGTCGATGACGCTCCACCAGTTCGTCGCGACGGTCCAGACGCCGAACCCGACCTCGGAGAGGGTGAGGTCTGTGCGATGCAGCCTGCGGTATTTCATCCTTGCCCCCGGGTGCTCGCGGTCCGCTCGTCCGGGCCAGCGTGGCCCGCGCGGCCGCTGCGAACTACTATAGCATCTGAGGCAGGGTGCGCTCGCTGGCCTCCGTCACGCGTAGCGCAGGAGGATCTCGGCCAGCTCCTTGGGCCGCGAGACCATGGCGTCGTGCCCCGCGTCGAGGTCGACGAGCTCCGGCTGGCCGATGTTGGCGGCCATCGTCCGCTGGACCTCGGGCGTGAGGGCTCGGTCCCGAAGCAGCACCACGTAGCTCGTGGGCAGGTCCTTCGGAAAGCCCGGCCGGCGGACCGGCTCCGCCAGGGCCCCGGCTGGCTCGGGCGTGATCTGCTTGATGAGCCACTGGGTCGTGGCCTCGTCCATATCGTTGCAGAACATGCGCCGGTAGTTCTCCTCCTGCGATGCGCCCTGGCGGAAGGGCGAGTACTTCAGCTCGGCGAACATCTGCTGGATGGTCTTCCCTTCGGGCGGGATGGCCGCCGAGACGAAGACCAGGCGCTTGATGCGCTCGCGGACCCGCGTCGCCGCCTGGGGGATGATGGTGCCGGCGTTCGAGTGGCCCACCAGCACCACGTCCTTCAGCCCGCGCCCCTCGAGGGCCTGGACCACGTCCTGGATATAGTCCTCGCGGGTGATGCGCTCGTGCGGCCTCTCCTGGACGCGCTGGCCGTGGCCCACGAGGTCGATGGCCAGCACCTCGCCGGTGCGCCGGTCCTTCTTGAGAAGCGGGACCATGGGGCCCCAGCACCAGGCCCCGTGGGCCGCGCCGTGGACGAGGAGATAGTTGGTCATGGGCGTCTCCCGGGTCGAGACTCTCGAGCCGGCGCGATTCTACCACGACCTTGGCGAGGGCGGGCCGCCGGTATAATGCAAGCAACCCGCCAAGAGCCGAGGCCGCCATGCCGCCCCCTCCAGCCGCGCCGCCCGCGACGCGTGCCTTTGGTCGCATCCTCCCGCGCATCGTCGTGCCGCCGCCGGGCCCCGCGTCGCGCCGGTTGGCCCGCCAGCTCGCTCGCTATGAGTCCCCCGGCGTCTCCACCATGTGCGCCGGCGATACGCCCATCGTGTGGGAGCGGGCCCGCGGCGCTAACGTGCTCGACGCCGATGGCAACGTCTACATCGATCTCACGGGCGGCTTTGGCGTGGCGAACCTTGGCCACGGGGACCCGCGGGTCGTGGCGGCGGTCCGGCGGCAGGCCGGCGCGCTCCTGCACGGCCTGGGCGACGTTCACCCAGATGCGCGCCGCGCCGGCCTGGCCCGGCGCCTGGCGAGGCTCGCTCCCGGCCGGCGCAACCAGGTCATCCTCTGCTCCAGCGGCTCGGAGGCGGTGGAGCTGGCGCTCAAGACGGCGGTGCGCGCCACCGGACGCCACGGCGTCCTCGCCTTCACCGGCGGCTTTCACGGCCAGAGCTACGGCGCCCTGGCCGTCACCCAGTGGCCCCGGTTCCGCGAGCCCTTCGAGCCGCAGCTCAACCGCCGGGTGGCCAGCGCGCCCTATCCTTATTGTTATCGCTGCCCGCTGGGTCTCACGTATCCCTCCTGCGACATCGCCTGCCTCGAACCCGTGGAGCGCGCCCTTGACCGGCCGCCGAGAGGCGCCGGCCCCATCGGCGCCGTCGTCATCGAGCCGGTGCAGGGCCGCGGGGGCGAGATCGTCCCGCCGCCGGGATATCTCGCGCGCCTGCGCGATATCTGCGACGAGCGGGGCGTGCTGCTCATCGCCGACGAGATCTTCACCGGCTTCGGGCGCACCGGCGCGTGGTTCGCTGTCCAGCGCGAAGGGGTCGTGCCGGACATCCTTTGCGTGGGCAAGGGGATGGCCGGCGGCATGCCCATCGCCGCGTGCATCGCGCGGGCCGAGGTCATGGGCGCGTGGGCGCACCGAGGGCCGGAGGCCCCCCACTCGAGCACGTTCATGGGGCACCCGGTGGGCTGCGCCGCGGCGCTGGCATCCATCGGCGAGCTGGAGCGGCGCCGCGCTCCCGAGCGGGCCCGCAGGATGGGGGCCCACCTCCTGCGCCGGTGCGGGGCGATGATGGAACGCCACCGCGTCATCGGCGACGTGCGCGGCCTGGGGCTCATGGCAGGCATCGAGCTCGTGCGCGACCGGCGGTCCAAGGAGCCGCATCCGGCGGCTGCGGCTAGCGTGATGCGGAGGGCTCTCGCGCGGGGCGTCATCATGATCACCAGCGGCCCTGCGGGCAACGTCCTCTCCATCTCGCCGCCGCTCACCATCACCCGCCGCCAGCTTGACTTCGCCCTGGATGTGCTGGATGGGGCGCTGGGCGCAAGGGGCGGCTTTGGGGCAGGGCCATGATCCGCGTGAGACGCGTCTACGACCGTCTGGAGCCTTCGGAGGGCCTCCGCCTGCTCGTCGACGGGCTCTGGCCCCGAGGGCTCTCCAAAGAGCAGGCGAGGATCGACCGTTGGGTCCGGGATGTCGCACCCTCGCTGGGGCTGCGGACGTGGTTCGGTCACAACCCCGCCCGCTGGGAGGAGTTCCGTCGCCGGTACTTCGCCGAGCTGGATAGGGACCCGGCCGTCTGGGCCACCCTCCTTGAGGCCGCGCACTCCGCCGATGTCACCCTGCTGTTCGGCGCCAAGGACGTCCGGTACAACAACGCCGTTGCCCTGAAGGCGTATTTGGAGAAAAAGCTGGGCGGCGAGCGGTAGGGCCGTATGCCGTTGTTGCAGGATGTCAAGAGAGCCAGACATGACCAAATGTGCAGGGGCATGGCGCCTCGCGCCCCCGCGCGCCCCGACGTGTCGGGGCCGATGCTCCGCTTGACGCCCGGTGGCACCGCGCCTAGCATGCGATGGTACGGTCGCGACCGGGCCCGGCGGCGTACCCCGCCCCGACAGGTCGGGGCCGCCGCCCCAACCCACGGGCGCCGTACCGACGCTATGACCACGGCCAAGACTCCCACCCGGCAGATGCGCGTCTACCCCCTGGACCCGCGCGCCCTCTCCCAGGAGCAGATCGCGGTCACCTTCGCCATGACCTCCCGCAGTCCGGAGCCCTTCGACGAGATCGCTAAGGTCGTCTCCGAGGCCAAGGCCGCCGATTTCAACGAGAAGTGGGTGGTGGGCTACGGCCACGCCTCCGTCGCTGAGCACGCCGTCCTCCACATGGCCGTCGAGAACGTCTCCCGCATCGCCGCCGACGAGCTGGAGGACAATCGCCTCGCCTCCTACACCGAAAAGTCGTCGCGCTACCAGGTGCTCGACCGCGGCAGCTACCATGTGCCCAGCGAGCTAGACGAGCACCCTGCCCTCCAGCGCCTGTTTGTAGATACCTGTGACCAGCTCTTCGATACCTACCACCGCCTCATCGAACGGACCATCGCCTACCTCAGGACGCAGAACCCCAGGCGCGAGGGCGAGAAGGATGGGGCATACAACCTCCGCATCCGGCGCATCGCCACCGACCACTGCCGCTTCGTGCTCCCTGCCGCCACGCTCACGAACGTTGGCGTCACCATCAACGCCCGGGCGCTGGAGCACGCCATCACCAAGCTCCTCTCGTCCGAGCTGGCCGAGTGCCGAGAGATCGGCCAGCATCTCAAGGACGAGGGGCGGGTCATCGCGCCGACGCTGATCAAGTACGCGGACCGCAGCGACTACCTCGTCCGCGCCCGCGAGATGATGCGCCTGGCCCGGCCCGCCACGGCGGGCGAAAGCTCTGTGGCTGGCGGGCCCGGCGCCGTCTCCGCCACGCTCGTCCAGTGCGACGCCGACGGCGAGGTGCGCCTGGTGGCGGCGCTGCTCTACCGCGTCTTGGACCGGCCCTACGCCGAGGCGCGAGCGCGGGCCGAGGCTATGGACGGCCGGGAGCGGCAGGCCGTCGTCGAGCGGGCCCTGGCCGGCCTGGGCCCCTTCGACGCGCCCCTGCGCGAGACGGAGATGCCCGACTATCTCTTCGATCTCTCGCTGGACTACGGGGCCTATCGAGAGTACCGGCGCCACCGTATGCAGACCTCCATCCCGCAGATGCTCACGGTGCGGCACGGCTACGTCGTTCCGCCCGTCGTGGCGGAGGCCGGCGCCAAGCCCGACTTTCATACCGCCATGGCCGCCTCCGCCGAGGCCCACCGCCGCATCGCCGAGCGCTCGCCTGCCGTCGCCGCCTACGTGGTGACGCATGCGCATCTTGTACGCCTGCTGGCCAAGATGAACCTCCGCGAGTGCTACCACCTGCTGAAGCTTCGGAGCGCCAAGCAGGCCCACTTCACCATCCGCGAGGTGGCCATCCAGGCGCTGGCGGAGGTGCGCCGCGTCCATCCACTGCTTGTCCAGTACATCCGCCTGCGCGATCCGGTGGAGTGACTTGAGGGTAGCTGTGGCGGTGAGGGAGAGACGCCCGCCCCGACAAGTCGGGGTCTGGGTGCGGGCAGCCACGGGCCCCAACAGAAGGGGCCATGCTATAATTGATAGGTTATGCTTCAGCGTCTTTCAGGGTCGGGTGCGGGATGAATTCTGGTGGCGTCGCTGAGCGCCGGCTGCCGCCCTGGTTCAAGGTGCGCGCACCCGGCGGCCCCAACTATCTGCGCCTCAAGGGCCTTATGCGGGAGCAGGGCCTCCACACCATCTGCGAGGAGGCCCACTGCCCCAACATGGGCGAGTGCTGGGAGTACGGCACCGCCACCTTCCTCATCCTGGGCGATATCTGCACCCGCGCCTGCGCCTACTGCGCCGTCACCCCCGGCCGGCCCAAGGGCCTCGACCTCGCCGAGCCTGGGCGCGTTGCGGACGCCGTCCGCACCCTGGACCTCAAGCACGCCGTCGTCACCTCCGTCAACCGGGACGACCTGGCCGATGGCGGCGCCTCCGTCTTCGCCGCCACCATCCGGCAGCTCCGCGCCCGCGCCCCCGGCTGCGCCGTCGAAGTCCTTATCCCCGACTTCATGGGCGTGCGGGAGGCCCTGCGCGCCGTCGTGGACGCCTCGCCCGACGTCCTCAATCACAACATCGAAAGCGTTCAGCGCCTCTTCCCCCGCGTCCGGCCCAAGGGCGGCTACCGCCGCTCCATCGAGCTCCTCGCCCAGGTCAAGGAGTGGCGTCCCGATATCACTACCAAGTCTGGCATCATCGTGGGGATGGGCGAGACTACGGACGAGATCCTGGAGACGATGGCCGATCTGCGGGAGGCCGAGGTGAACGTGCTGACCGTCGGCCAGTACCTGCGGCCCTCGGCCCGGCACATCCCCATCGACCGTTTCTATACCCCGGAGGAGTTCTCCGAGCTCAAGCGGGCGGGCCTGGCCATGGGCTTCCGCCACGTCGAGTCCGGCCCCCTGGTCCGCAGCTCCTATCACGCCCATGAGCACGTCGCGCCGGCCCCGCCGGGCGCCACCGCAGAGGCGGCGTCCCGTGTCTAACGTTAGCGACTTCGACGTGGTCGTCCTCGGCGGCGGGCCCGGCGGCTACACAGCCGCCATACGCGCGGCGCAGCTGGGCCTCGCCGCCGCCGTCGTCGAGCGCGAGGAGGTCGGCGGCGTCTGCCTCAACTGGGGCTGCATCCCCTCCAAGGCCCTCCTGCGCAACGCCGAGGTCCTGGACCTCGTCCGCAACGCCGGCCAGTACGGCATCGCCTACGACAACCTCCGGTACGACATGGGCGCCGCCATCGACCGCAGTCGCCAGGTCGTGGACCGGATGGTCAAGGGCATCAAGTTCATCCTGAAGAAGAACAAGATCGAGCTCGTCTCGGGCACGGGCCGTCTCGCCAGCTCCACCGAGGTGGTCATCGACTCCGATGGCCGCCGCCTCCGCGCCAAGAACGTCATCGTCGCCACCGGCGCTCGCGCCAAGGACCTGCCGGCCCTCAAGGCCGACGGGAAGGGCGTCATCACCAGCCGCGAGGCCCTGGCGCTGCGCCAGCCGCCCGGCTCCATCGCCATCGTCGGCGGCGGCGCCGTGGGCTGCGAGTTCGCCTACTTCTACCGCGCCTACGGCTCCAAGGTCACCATCATTGAGATGCTGCCGCACCTCGTTCCCAACGAGGACGAGGAGGCGAGCCAGATCCTCGAGCGCTCCTTCACCCGCGCCGGCGTCACCGTCAAGGCCGGGTTCGCCGTGGAGGGGGCCGCCCGGTCCAACGGCCGCATACGGTTGACCCTGGGCCCGGCCCAGGAGGGCCCTGTCGTCGAGTGCGACACGGTGCTCCTGGGCGTCGGCGTCCAGCCCAATAGCGAGGGCATCGGCCTCGAGGCGCTGGGCGTCGCCACGGACCGGGGCTTCATCAAGGTGGACGGCCGCATGGCCACCAACGTCCCGGGCCTCTACGCCATCGGCGATGTGACGGGCAAGCTGCTCCTGGCCCACGTCGCCTCGGCCCAGGGCGTCACGGCGGCCGAGGCCATCGCCGGCCGCCAGCCGCCGCCCCTCGCTTATCAGGATATGCCGCGCGCCACCTACTGCCAGCCGCAGGTGGCCAGCATGGGGCTCACGGAGAGGGCCGCCCGGCAGCAGGGCCACGAGGTGAAGGTGGGCAAGTTCCCGTTCAGCGCCAACGGCAAGGCCGTGGCCCTGGGCGCCGCCGAGGGCTTCGTCAAGCTCGTCGCCAGCGCCAGGTCCGGCGAGCTCCTGGGCGCGCACCTGGTGGGGCACGATGTTACGGAGCTCCTCGCCGAGCTCTCGGTGGCGCGCATGCTCGAGGGGACGGCGCTGGAGGTGGGGAGGACGGTGCACGCCCATCCGACCATGTCCGAGGCCTTGATGGAGGCCGGTCTGGGAGTCTTTGGGGAATCGCTGAACATCTAGCGGGTGTTCCGCGCCGATGGGAGGCCTGAGGATGGCCATGACACTGAAACAGCTGGCGGTCCCGACGCCCCTGGCATTGGACCTCTACCGAACGATGGCGCTCATCCGCCGCTTTGAGGAGAAGGCGGCCGAGATGTACGGGCGCGCCAAGATCGGCGGCTTCCTCCATCTCTATATCGGCGAGGAGGCCGTGGCCGCCGGCGCCATCCCGCCCCTCGAGGCTAAGGACTACATCGTCACCCACTACCGCGACCACGGCCACGCCATCGCCCGCGGGCTGGACACCCGGCGGCTCATGGCGGAGCTGTTCGGCAGGGCGACCGGCACCAGCAAGGGCAAGGGCGGCTCCATGCACCTCTTCGACGCATCCAAGGGGTTCCTGGGCGGCTACGCCATCGTGGGCGCCATGATGCCCATCGCCACGGGCTTGGCCCTGGCCAGCAAGATGCGCAAGGAGGGCCGCGTCTGCCTCTGCATCTTCGGCGACGGCGCCGTGCAGCAGGGCGAGTTCCACGAGTCCTTCAACCTCGCCGCCCTCTGGAAGCTGCCCGTGGTCTTCCTCCTCGAGAACAACGGCTTCGCTATGGGCACTCGCATCGAGCGGGTCCACCCCGGCAAGGCTATCTGGCGCCTGGGCGAGGCCTTCGGCATGCAGAGCGAGGAGGTGGACGGCATGGACGTGCTGGCCGTCCGCGAGGCGGCGCTGCGCGCCATCAGCCACGCCCGCTCCGGCAAGGGCCCTTTCTTCCTGGAGGCCATGACCTACCGCTTCCGCGGCCACTCCATGTCTGACCCAGTCAGCTACCGCCACAAGGAGGAGGAGGAGCGATGGAAGCGCCGCGACCCCATCGTCCTCTTCCGGCGCGAGCTCCTGCAGAGCGGCGCCGCCACGGAGCAGCGTATCGGCGAGATCGAGGCCAGCGTCGAGCAGGAGATCAACGAGGCGGTCTCCTTCGCCGACCAGAGCCCCAACCCGTCCGTTCAGTCCATGTTCGACGACGTCTACCGGGAGTGAGGTCCGCCCATGCCCGAGCTCACCTACCGTGAAGCCATCCGCCAGACCCTGCGCGAGGCCCTCCTGGCCGACGACCGCGTCTATCTCATGGGCGAGGACATCGGCGCCTACGGCGGCGCCTACGGCGTGACCAAGGGCCTCATGGCCGAGTTCGGCGAGGAGCGGGTCAAGGACTCGCCCATCGCCGAATCGGTCCTGGTGGGCTCGGGCATCGGCTCCGCCATGGGCGGCCTGCGCCCCGTCATCGAGCTCATGACCATCAACTTCAGCCTCCTGGCCTCCGACCAGATCATCAACAACGCCGCCAAGATGCTCTATATGTCCGGCGGCCAGGTCAACGTGCCCATCGTCATCCGGACCGTCAGCGGAGGCGGCAACCAGCTCGCCGCCAGCCACTCCCAGAGCCTGGAGGGCTGGTACGCCCAGGTCCCCGGGCTCAAGGTCGTGACCCCCGCGACGCCCTACGACGCGCGCGGCCTCCTCCGCAGCGCACTCCAGGACCCCAACCCGGTCATCTACGTGGAGCACTCCCTCATCTACCCGATGAAGGGCCAGGTGCCGGACGAGCCGTACACGGTGCCCATTGGCGTGGCCGACGTGAAGCGGCCTGGGAAGGACGTGACCATCGTGGCCTACCTGCGGATGGTCCACGTGGCCCTGCGCGCCGCCGAGGAGCTGGCCAAGGAGGGCATTGAAGCCGAGGTGGTGGACCTGCGCTCGCTGCGCCCCCTGGACATGGACACCGTCGTCGAGTCGGTGACCAAGACCAGCCGGGCCGTGGTCGTCGAGGAGGGCTGGAAGACCGGCGGCTTCGGCGCCGAGGTGGCCTGCTCCATCATGGAGCAGGCCTTCGACTACCTGGACGCGCCCGTGGTCCGCGTGGCCGGCGAAGAGGTGCCCATGCCCTACAACCGCGAGCTGGAGCAGGCCGCCATCCCCGGACCGCGCAGGGTCGTGGACGCCGTCAAGTCCCTGTTCTAGACGCGAGCCGGATTCTCGATACCGACGAGGCCCCCGCGCGCCGCGCGCCTGACGCCGAAAGGAGCCTTCGGCCGTGCCGACCGAGATCATCATGCCCCAGATGGGCTTCGACATGAAAGAGGGGACCGTCGTCCGCTGGATCAAGGCCGAGGGCGACCCGGTCACCAAGGGCGAGCCTCTGGCCGAGATCGAGACGGACAAGGCCGTCGTGGAGATCGAGGCCTACGACTCGGGCGTGCTGCGCAAGGTCTATATAAAGGAAGGGACCACGGTCCCCGTGGGGCAGGTCATTGGGATCATCGGCGCGCCCGGCGAGAAGGTCCCCGACGCGCCGGCGGGGGCGCCCGCGGCTCCGGCTGCGGCAGGTCCCGTTCCAACCAGCGCAGGGGCGCCGGCCAAGGCTGGTGCGGAGCGCCCCGACTCGTTGGGGCCGCCCCGGGGACCCGGCGACCGGACCAAGGCGTCGCCCCTGGCGCGTCGCGAGGCCGAGGCCCGGAAGATCGACCTCGCCCATGTCGCCGGTACGGGCCCTGGCGGACGCATCACCCGCCAGGACGTCATCGCCTTCGCTGAGGGAGCGGCCAAAGCAGTGCCCGCACCACCCGCGGCGGCTGCTCAGGCCCCGGCCGCCGCGCCCGGGCATGCGCCGCCTGCCGCTCCGCCGATCGCCCTTGGCCAGCTCGTGCCGCTCACCCGCATGCGCCAGGCCATCGCCCGGAGCATGAGCCGCAGCAAGCAGGAGGTCCCCCACTTCTACCTCACCGTCGCCGTCGCGATGTCGCAGGCCATCCAGGTCCGCCAGCAGCTGAATGAGGCCCTGGAGGACGGCGTCCGAATCAGCATCAACGACATGGTGATCAAGGCGTGCGCCGAGGCCATCCTGAAGCACCCGATGTTCAACGCCAGCTTCACCGAGGGCGGCATCCAGGTCCACAAACAGGTGAACATCGGCATGGCTATCGCGCTGGACGCCGGCCTCGTCGCGCCCGCCATCCTCGACTGCGACCGCAAGGGCCTCGCCGAGATCGCCCGCGAGAGCAAGAGCCTCGTGGAGCGGGCCCGCGCCGGCCACATGACTGCCCAGGAGTACAGCAGCGCGACCTTTACCGTGACCAATCTGGGCATGTTCGGCGTCGAGAGCTTCAGCGCCATCATCACACCGCCCCAGGCGGCCGCCCTGGCCGTCGGCTCCGTCCTGAAGGATGCCGTCGTCAAGGACGGCCAGGTGGCCGTGGCTGATGTCATGCGCCTCACCCTGTCCATCGATCATCGCGTGGCCGATGGCGCCCAGGCCGCGGCCTTCCTGGCTGAGGTGCGCACCCTTCTGGAGAGTCCCGTCCGCCTTCTGTTGTAGCGCACCGCCAACGAAGTCCTTTCCAAAAAGGCGTGCCTCCGTATTGACAGGTGTGGACAGGTGTGGTAAGAATGATAGCGATTCAAGTCTTATTTGAGACTCGCATCAAAAGCGCAGAGGGGGGCCCATGGCATACAGCACGGTCAGCAAGAAGTCCGGCAAGACCTACATCCTCCATTCCAAGAGCGTGACGCTGAAGGGTGGTCAGAAGCAGACCATCTACTACTTCGCGGGGAAGGCTGCTACCAACGCGATCAACGCCCTGCCCGCGGGGTACAAGGTCGTCGAGAACAACCGGACCGGCCTGCCCCTGCTGAAGAAGACCTAGCAGGCCGCTCCCGGTCCCGCGCTAGCCGGCTCGTCTGACGGCCGGTTAGCCGCTGCGACGATACCTGACGACGCCGGCGGACGCTCCGGTCCTGCGCTTCATGGCGGGACGCGTCCGCTGATTCGCTATCTCGCTGACGGTCGTCCCGCGGAGGACGGTGTCACGCGAGCGGGCCAGGTTTTTCCGTCGGCGGCTGGCGTGACTTGCCGCTCGTGCGCGGCGTCGCGTCCCGCTTCCGTCGACAGGCGCTGGGCGGCGGCTAGCGCACGCTCTGAAAGACCGCGTTCACGTGGCGGTAGAGGCCCCAGAGCTGCGGCGCCGATTTGATCGGGTTTGCCAGGCGGTCCAGGTCCACGTGGCTGAAGATGCTGAACTTGCTATGGCGCTCGTAGGCGCCCTGCAGGTCGCTGGCCAGGGCCCGCGTGTGCACGAACGGGACCAGCCGGTCGGAGCTATCGTCCATCAGGTAGAGGCGGGTCTTGGTCGCGGCCAGGTTGGTGGCAGGCGAGAGGGCCCGCATCCGGTCTCGGGCCTCGGCGGGGAGCTGGCCGATGAGGCCGCGGGCCTCCTCCAGGCCGCCCGCCACGAGGAGCCTGTGGACGACCGATGCGGCGGCGGAGAGGCGCGATCGCTCCTCCTCCGCCATGGGAGCGCCCTCCAGGGCGCTGCGGCGCACGAGCTGGCGCTCGGCCGTGTCACCGATGAGGTCCAGGATGTGCAGCCGCACCACCTCCCTCGTCAGCCGGTCCGGCTGCCAGGCGACGATGCGGCCCTCATCCTCGTAGCTCCGTGTGACCGTTGAGGCGATGAGCTCGTCCAGCCAGTAGTAGCCGCCGAACCAGTTGACGAACGCCACGCGGTCGCGGATGCGCACGTCCTGGGCGGCGAGCAGCGAGAGGGACGATCCGACGCACACGCCCAGGAAGCCCACGCGGCCCCGGTCCACCTCCTCCCGCGCCGCCAGGTACTGAAAGGCCGCCACCAGGAAGTCCACCTCCCTCGGCGTGACCCGCTTTTCGACCAGGTTCTGACTCACGGGGATCAGCGTCGCCAGGCCCATGCGGGCCAGGCCGTCGCCCAGATGCTTGACCCGAGGGTCGTCCCGTCCAGCCGGCGTCACGCCCAGGGCCACGATGATGCCGGGGTGCGGCGGACTCGTCCCTGGCAGCCAGAGGTCGCCGACCCATCTCTCGGTGCCATCCGAGAAGGTCACCTCGAGGCGCTGGGGGTCTCGCGTGAACCAGGTGATCGGTCGTATCGGGGAGTTGGGGATGAGGCTGGGGACGAAGAGGGCGGCCCGGAACGCGGTGCGGCCCTGCGGGGTTACCGTGGACCACACGAGCAGGGCGGCCAGGAACGCCAGCATCAGCGCGGCGAATCCCCGCCACCCCATCAGTCGTCGGCGGCCGCTGCCCACCCTCGCCATGTCCTTGCCTCAACCTGCCGTCAGGCCAGCGCCTTGCCCACGGCCCCGCCCAGGAAGTCCAGCAGCGCATCGTTGAGCGCCTCCGGGCTCTCCATGGGCGGCAGGTGGCCCGCGTCCGGGACGACGTGCTTGCGCACCACCGGGATGCGCGACGCCAGGAGGTCGGCGATGTGGTGGAAGCGCCGGTCGTCGTGCTCGCCCACCAGGACCAGCGTCGGCGCCTTGATCGCATGGACGCGCTCGGCCTGACTGCGCTCCGGCTTGGGGTAGACGGCGGTATCGAGCCAGCTGGCGCCCGACCAGGCCGCTACCATCGACCGGGCGAGCTGGCGCTTCGCCGGGTCCCGCCGCACCCGCTTGAAGAGGACGCTCATCATGAATGCGCGCACGAACTTCTCGCCCACGCCCTCGCGCCGCACCAGGGCCTTGCGCTTCTCCATGGTGCGCGTGAAGGCACCCGTGTCCTCGAAGCCCATGAGCCCCGAGTCAACGAGGGTGAGGGTCTCCAGCCGGTCCGGGTAGGTGAGAGCGTACTCGATGGCGACGTTGCCGCCCATGGAGAGGCCCACCAGGGACGGGCGGCGCAGCCCCAGGCAGTCTACGAGCTCGCGGAGCTCCCGGGCGTAGTGCGGGAGCGAGTAGCCCGTCCGGGGCGCCTCCGAAAGCCCGTGGCCGCGCAGGTCGTACCGGACCATCATGTACGACCGAGAGAGAGGCCCCACTTGGCCGTCCCACAGGCGCCGGTCCAGGCTGAGGCCGTGGATGAAGACGACGGCGTGGCCGGAGCCATCCGTCTCGTAGTAGATGCGGGCGTCACTCAGTTGCGCGTAGGGCATCGAGCGTTGCCGAAGCGGCGGTTTTTCCCTTACCCGGTCCCTCTCCCTGTGGGAGGGGCAGGACCCGGCCGGCCCGTAACCCGGAGGGCGCTTGCCGCCTTCTCCCCCTACCCCCTCTCCGGATCGGAGAGGGGGTGGCCCCGACAGGCCGGGGTGGGTGAGGGAACGATGACGCAAACGGAGGGTATCAGGAGATGCGCTTCTGAGAGCGGCCCGGCATCTCGCCGTAGCTCGCGGCGGGGTCCGTGATGACATTCAGGCAGGCCGGCAGCCCCGAGGCGAAGGCCCGCTCCAGCGCCGGCCGGATCTGCTCCGGTCGCTCCACCAGCTCGCCGTGCCCGCCCATCGCCTCAACCATCTTGTCGTACCGGGTCTCCTGCGAGAGCTGGCAGCCCAGGGCGCGGCCGTACATCTTCGTCACGCCGTGGATCGTCTGGGCCCAGCCGCCGTTGTTGGCCACCACCGAGACGACGGGCAGCTTGAACCGCACCATCGTCTCCATGTCCATGCCGTTGAGGCCGAAGCCGCCATCGCCGTTCAAGATCAGGACCTGCTTGCCGGGCCGGGCCAGCTGCGCCGCCATGCCGAAGCCAGTCCCCACGCCGAGGCAACCGAACTGGCCCGGGTCCAGCCAGTGGCCGGGCTTGTGGATCCCGATGACCCGCGCGCCGAACGTGACGATGTCGCCCCCATCGCCGACGACGGTGGCGTCCTTGTCCAGAAAGTTGCGGATCTCGCCCACCAGACGCATCGGGTGAATGGGCGTCCGGTTGTTCTTGATCATCTCCTCATCGCTGGCGCGGAAACCTGCCTCCTCGGCCCGGACCTTCTCCAGCCAGTCGTCGGTGGGCTCGAAGCCGGCGCCGGGCAGCGCGTCCATGATCTGCTGCATGATGAGCTTCGCGTTCCCCGCGATGCCCACTTCGATGGCGCGGTTTCGGCCGATCTCGCCCGCGTCCATCATGATCTGGACCACCTTCGCATCCGCGTTGATGAGGGTCGGCTTCCCGTAGCTCAGGCGGAAGTCGATGGGCGTGCCGATGAGGAATACCGCGTCCGCCTGGGTGAGGGCGAAGCGGCGAGCCATGGAGCCGACATTGGGATGATCGGGCGGGATGCTGCCCCGGCCCATGCCGTTGAGAAAGACCGGCGCCCGGATCGTCTCCACGAAGGCGCGCAGCGTCTCAGCGCCGTCGCTCCACCAGACGTCGCTCCCGGCCATGACCACGGGCCGCTTGGAGTTGCGCAGGACCTTGGCGGCTTCCTTCACCATCTCGGGGTCTCCGGGAGCCTTGGCCTCGGTCCGGTACTTGGTGGGGAACTCCACCTGGTCCATCTCGGCCTTGCCGTGGAGGATGTCCATGGGCACCTCCAGGTAGGCCGGGCCCATCCTGCCGGTGGTCGCCTGCCGGAAGGCCGTGGCCACGAACCACGGCAGGCGCGTGGTCTGGGCGCACTGCTGGGCCCACTTGGTGATGGGGCGCAGCACGGAGACGCTATCGAACTCCTGGAGACCGCCCGAGAGCCACTCCCGCAGGGAGGCGTTCCCGCCGATGACGAGCATGGGGCTGGGGGCCTGGTAGGCGTTGGCGATGGCCGTCACCGTGTCGGTCACGCCGGGGCCCGCAGTGACGACGGCGACGCCGGGCTTGCGGGTGACCTTGGCCCACCCCTCGGCGGCGTGGCCCGCCACCTGCTCGTGCCGGACGTCGATGATCTTGATCCCCTCGTCGGCGCACCCTTCATAGATGTTGTAGATGTGGCCGCCGTTCAGGGTGAAGATGTGCTCGACGCCCTCGTTCTTGAGGGCCCGGGCGATGAGCCGGCCGCCGGTCACCGGGGGCATGGCGCGCCTCGCTTTCTTGGGTGGGACGTTCTGAAGATGGACAGAGCGGCGCTATTGTAGCCGACGCCCCCGCGCATGGGAAGCCCGTGTACTCGTCCAGTAGATTAGTGACACTTTGCTCCTCGGCTCCGGTTCGCGGAATGGTAGCAGCTCGTCAAGGCCCGCCGCCCTTCAGGCGGCGCCCCTTCGGGGTTGCAGACCTTGACTTCGCTGCTGTTGTGAGGGTGACCGGAGCCGAGGGATAAATGAGTCGCAGCCGGGTCCTACACTCTGAGGGATGTATTCCGGACCCTTCTGAACGGGCACACAGTCGGGTGTCACGCATGTATCTGGACGAGTACAGCCCGAAGAGGACGCGGCGCTTGCCTATCGGAACCGGAACGCCGCCATGGCGACGGACAGCAGCATGGAGAGGATGTTCCAGGTAGAGCCCCGCACGTCGAAGTTGTCCCATTGCCTGAGGGCTGTGCTCACGGAGACGTCCGTCCACAGGAGCCAGAACAGGACGTTGCCGATGAGGAAGCTCAAGGCGGCGCAGGCCCCGGCGATCCACGGCAGGCTCCGGGCGGGCTTACGCCCCGCCGCGGCCCTCACCGCCTCGCCGATGAGGTAGCCGATGCCCAGCGCTGCCAGGATGGCCAAGAGGCCGAAGAGGATCTCGCTCCGCTTGATCAGCCCCCAGCCGGCGCCTCCCAGGAACGCCACGCCAATCCCCGCGGCGACGGCTCGCGCCAGCTGCTCGCCCGAGAGGGTGAGCAACGCATTGACGCGGCGCGGCGCGCACGTGGAACAACGGTAGCCCACCGGCGTCTCCACCATGCAGCGGAAGCAGATCGCCTTGCCGCACTTCTGGCATGACACGTGCGTCTCGATCTGCGGATGGGTGGCGCACTGCATCGGTCGCTCCAGACGGGCTAGGGCCCCTGTGGCCCCTGCACGGGGCCTCCTCCGGGCTCCGCGGGCGCGCTGGGGGCGTCGGCGCGACGATGGACCCACGCCTCCCGCTCTGGCGTGTCCCGGTCGTAGAGCAGGCGCCAGAGCAGCACGCTGCCCTTCCCCCGCTCCGGCAGGCGCTCCAGGTTCGTCGCCAGCCGCTTCAGAAAGACCATCACCACCAGCACGCCATCGGCCCACACGACGGCGGCCCCGTCTTGGAGGGCGTAGCCCCAGAAGGGGAGCAGCGCGGTCGAGACCCCGAGCCACAGGGGGACGTTGCCGGTCACGGTGAATCCCAGGAGGGCGATGATGATAAAGAGCAGGAGCTGCATCGGCACCGTGGCCAGGAGCACGCCCACCGTCGTCGCGAGCCCCCGGCCGCCATCGAACCGGAGAAAGATGGACCAGTTGTGGCCCGCCACCGCGGCGAGGCCGGCCGCCAGCCGCTCCGCCAAGTCCCGGTCCAGGGCGGCGGCCATCCACACGCAGCCGGCGCCTTTGAGCATGTCGGCGCACCCCACGATCACCCCGGGCCACCGGCCCAGCACCTGGCCGACGTTGGAGCTCGAAACGGAGCCGCTGCCGAACCGCCGAATATCCGCGCGCTTTACCAGCCGGACGGCGAGGTAGGCCGTGGGAATGGAGCCCACGAGGTAGGAGGCGATGACGAGGAGGACCGTGACAGCCATCTAGGAGACCTCCCGGCCGTCGGCGGGGCTTGAAGCGTCGGCCAGGCCGCTAGGGGCCCCACGGAGAACCATCGTTCAGCCGCCCGGACCCGCCGTGGGGGGATCGACCACGGCAAAGGTGAGCTCGCCCTCGACGACCAGCTGCCCGCCCGTAGTGGCCCGGGCCGCGCCCTTGCCGATGCGCCCGCGCGATTTGACCAGATGTACCTCGAGCCGGAGCTCGTCGCCGGGGCGCACCGGCCGCTTGAACCGGACGCCGTCGATGGCGGCGAAGTAGACGAGCTTGCCCCGGTTATCGGGAACCGAGAGGATGGCCACGCAGCCGACCTGGGCCAGGGCCTCGATCTGGAGCACGCCCGGGACGATGGGATTGCCCGGGAAGTGGCCCTGGAAGAAGGGCTCCGTGGGGGCGAAGGTCTTGAGCCCTACGGCGCGTACCCCCGGCTCCAACTCCACGATCCGGTCGATCAGCAGGAACGGCGGCCGGTGCGGAATGACCGTCTCGATGCCCCGCGCGTCGAGCTCCATGGCCGGGGGCCGGACCTACCGGCGAGCGCCCTGGGCCTTCAGGGCCACAAGGCGCTGGACCGTCGAGAGGGGCGGACCCACGGCGCCAGGCTCCACCTCCCCCTCGTGGCCGTTGGCGTGATAGTCGCTCCCGCCGCACGGGATGAGATCGTACCGCTGGGCCAGGGCCAGGAGGGAGCCCATCTCGCCGTCCGGATAGGCGCCGTAGTAGACCTCCATGCCCACCAGACCGGCCTTCTTGAGGGCGGGGAGCGTCGCCTCGAGGCCGTTCACGTACCCGGGGTGGGCCAGCACCGGCAGCGCCCCATACTCCAGGGCGAAGGCGATGGCCTCCTGGGGCGTCAGCTTCTCCCGCTCCACGTAGGCGGGGCCGTTCCGGCCCAGATACCGGTCGAAGGCCTCCTGGGTGGTGGGCACGTAGCCCCGCTCGACGAGGGCTCGCGCCACGTGCGGGCGGCCCACGGAGGCGTCGCCCGCGATCTCCAGCACCCGCTCCCAGGAGAGGGGCATCCCCAGCTCCGCCAGCTTCTCCACCATCTTGCGCCCGCGCTCGTACCGGGCCGCGCGGAACCGAGCCAGGTGCTTCTGGAACCCGGGGCTCTCCCTGTCCACGTAGTAGGCCAGAATGTGGATCTCGCCTCCGGCCACGTCGGTGCTGAGCTCCGTTCCGGGGATGATGACGAGCGGAGGATGAGCCCTGGCGGCCTCCATGGCCTCGTCCAGGCCGGCCGTGGAGTCGTGGTCGGTGATGGCGATGATCTTGAGCCCGCGCCGCGCCGCCAGCTCGACGATCTGCGTCGGCGTCAGGCGCCCGTCGGACCGGGTGGTGTGCAAGTGAAGATCGACTTCGATCATGGGTCAGGGGACCTCCATGTCGATTCGGGTGATGCTGCGGGCGCGGCCGGTCTGCTCGTCCACGTCCACCAGCACCGAATGGAACTCGACGGGCCCGGACGCGACAGAGAGCGGGACGTGCATCTGGGTGAGGAACCGCTCCAGGACCTCCGGCACCGAGTTGCCGATGACGGAGTCTCGCGGTCCCACCATGCCGATGTCGGTGATGTAGGCGGTGCCCCTGGGCAGGACCTTGGCGTCGATGGTGCCGATGTGGGTGTGGGTGCCCAGGACGGCGCTGACCCGGCCGTCCAGGTACCATCCCATGGCGTTGGCCTCGGACGTGGCCTCGGCGTGGCAGTCCACGATGATGACCTGGGCGCGGCCGCCCGCCTCGGCGAGCACGCGGTCGATGGTCCGGAACGGGTCGTCCACGTTCTGCATGAAGACGCGCCCGATGACCTGGACGACCAGCACGCCCTTATGAAAGACGTAGCCCCGGCCGGGGACGCCCGGCGGATAGTTGACGGGCCGGATGATGGGCATCTCGCTATCCAGGTAGGGCAGGATCTCCTTCTTGGCCCAGGCGTGGTTGCCGGTGGTGAGGACGTCCACGCCCGCTTGTAAGAGGTCGTCTGCCGTCTCTGGCGTGAGCCCGATGCCGCCGGCGGCGTTCTCCGCGTTGCAGATGACCAGGTCGAGGTCGTGCTGGCGGCGGAGCTCCGGGACCAGCCGCTGGACCGCCCGCCGTCCCGGCTTGCCCACCGTATCGCCTATCATCAGGAACCGCATCGAGTCTGTTCGCCCTTTCCTTGGCCGCTGCGCTGGAGCGCGATGGCGCACTGTAGCGCGACGACCCCAATCGAAGCATTATACGGGAATCGGGGCCTGCCTGAAAGGACGTGCGCGGGGGGCTACGGGCTCCGCGGCACCGAAAGAGGCCGTCCCGGAGCTCCGGGACGGCCTCTTTCGTTTGTCGGCCGGGGCGGGTGGCCGCCCTTACTTGGCGTACTCGATGGAGCGCGTCTCCCGGACCACGATGACCTTCACCTGGCCCGGGTAGATGACCGTCTCCTGAATCCTTTTGGCTACGTCGTGCGCCAGCTTGGCCGCCTGGACGTCGTCCACCTCATGGGGCTTGACCATGATGCGGACCTCGCGGCCTGCCTGGATGGCGTAGGACTTCTCTACTCCGGGGAAGCTGTTGGCCGCCTCCTCGATCCCCTCGAGACGCTTGACGTACATCT
This sequence comes from uncultured Dehalococcoidia bacterium, assembly GCA_964555685.1. Lineage (GTDB taxonomy): Bacteria > Chloroflexota > Dehalococcoidia > SHYB01 > SHYB01 > CAZKTO01. The sequence continues at coordinate 16,186 of CAZKTO010000003.1, read as the reverse complement.
CGACGCTATCGCGGCGGGCGCCGGGCCGGGCGCCGCTGATGGCGTCGGCGGCGGCCACGAGGAAGGCCTCCACGTTGACCCGGTCGTCGTCGTGGTGCTCCTCGATGGCCGAGGCCACCTGCGGATTGATGCCGTACTTGCGGGCGATCTCGCCCCCGATCTCCGTGTGGGTCCCTTCGACCTCGTGGGTGAGGGCCTTGCCCAGGTCGTGCAGCAGCCCGCCGGCCTTGCAGACCTGGATGTTGGCGCCCACCTCGGCGGCCATCATGCCGGCCAGGTGGGCCACCTCGACGCTGTGCTTGAGGACGTTCTGGCCGTAGCTCGTCCGGTACTTGAGCCGGCCCAGGACAGCCATGATCTCGCGGCTGATGCCCAGGACGCCGGCCTCGATGACGGCCTGCTCGCCGGCCTTGCGCACGTCCTCCTCGACCTCCTGCCGGGCCCTGTTGACCATGTCCTCGATGCGGGCAGGGTGAATGCGTCCGTCCACCAAGAGCTTGGTGACTGCGACGCGGGCGATCTCCCGCCGGACGGGGTCGTAGCAGGAGAGGGTGACGGCCTCGGGCGTGTCGTCGATGATGAGGTCGACGCCCGTGGCCTGCTCGAGGGCACGGATGTTCCGCCCCTCGCGGCCGATGAGCCGGCCTTTCATGTCGTCGCTCGGGAGTGGAACGACGGTGACGGTGGTCTCGGAAACGACATCGCTGGCGAGGCGTTGGATGGCGAGGACGATGGCCTTGCGGGCCTTCTCGTCGGCCTCGTCCTTGACGCGCTGGTCGATCTCGTGGATCTTCTTGGCGGCCTCGAGCTCGAGCTGGTCCTCGACGCTCTTGAAGAGCTGCGCCAGGGCCGCATCCTTGGACAGGCCCGAGATGCGCTCCAGTTCCGTGACGTGCCGGCGCTTGACCTCCTCGATCTCGGCGCGCAGCCGCTCGGTGCTCTCTTCCTTCTCCCGGGACTCGCGCTCCCGGCGGTCCAGGCCCTCGATCTTCTTATCGAGGGTGTCTTCCTTCTGCGCCAGGCGTCTCTCGACGCGCTGGACCTCGGCGCGCCGGTCCCGGTACTCGGACTGCGCGCTGGCCCGGGTTCGGTTCGCCTCCTCCCGGGCCTCTTTGACAATGGCCGCTTGGCGCTCTTCCGCCTCGCGGAGGATCCGTTGCGCCTCTTGGTTCGCCGCCTCGGTTCGCTTCGCCGCCTCGATTCGCTTCGCGGGACCCCCGGTCACCAGCGCCCAAAGACCTCCCAGGGCGCGGGCAATGGGGTTCGGCACTGCGATCTACCTACCTTTCTCTATCGAGCTCCAAGCCCTTCTGCAAAGGGCCGCTCTATCGCCAGTGTACCCATCACCGGAGAGGGGTGTCAAGGTTACGGCGGCCGCCGCCGGCTCCGGTTGACAGGTGTGGCGACCCGCTCTACACTACCCCCGCCCCGTCCAAGGCGGCGGCCCGTGGTCAGGAGGTGCGGCTATGACCCAGCAGGCCCCGTTCCCCACGCCGGTCCCTACAGCCGAGAGCGCCGAGTTCTGGGCAGGCTGCCAGCGCGGCGAGCTCCTGATCCAGAAGTGCTCCCAGTGCGGCACGCTGCGCTACTTCCCGCGCGCGGGCTGCCCGCGTTGCACCTCCGAGCAGTACACCTGGCACAAGGTTTCCGGCCGCGGCACCCTCTATAGCTTCATCGTCGTCCACCCGCCCACCCTCCCCGCTTTCAAGGACAAGGTCCCCTATCCGGTTATCCTGGTGGAGCTGGAGGAGGGGGTGCGCATGATCAGCAACATCGTGGACTGCAAGAACGAGGAGCTGCGCATCGGGATGCCGCTCGAGGTCGTCTTCGACCGGATCAACGAGGATCTCACGCTGCCCAAGTTCCGGCCTGCGCGCAAGAAGTAGGTCGCCGCCCCCGAACCCAACGCGACTCCGAGCGGACAGGACCCGCCGGGGTCGTTCTTTTCCAGGCCCGGCACAGGGGGCACAACCAGGCCCCCACGGTTATGTGGGTCGAACGCGGATGTCGGCGGGCCCTACCTCGGCAGGCCCAGGCCGCGCTGGGCGATGATGTTCTTCATGATCTCCTGGGAGCCGCCGCCCACCTTGCACGCGGTGCTCAGGTAGCCGCGCATGAGCCCGCCGTTCATGGGCGCCCACCGGTTGCCCCGGTCCAGCTGCCCGAAGAGGCCCATGATGTCGATGGCGCGCCAGGCCAGGGTGGCGCTGGCGTCCACGCTGAACATCTTGGCGACGGACGCCTCCATGTTCGGCACCATCCCCCTGTCCTGCATCCAGAGCACCCGGTACGAGAGATTGCGCGAGACGGCGTTCTCGATTGCCGAGTTGGCGAGGCGGTGCTTCACCAGCGGGTAGTCGATCAGGCGCTTGCCAAGGTGGGTGGCCGCCTTGCAGAACCGGATCAGCTCCTCGATGGTGCGCTGGGCGCCGGCTGCCCCCGCGACGTTCGAGCGCTCGAAGTCCAGCGTCGTCGTGGCCACGTACCAGCCGCGGTTCAGCTCGCCGAAGAGGGAGTCCTTGGGGATGCGCACGTTGTCGAAGTAGACCTCGTTGAAGCCCTCGGCGCCGCTCATCTGGGCGATGGGCTTTACGGTGATCCCCGGCGTCTTCATCGAGAAGATGAAGTAGGAGATGCCCTTGTGCTTGGGGGCCTCCGGGTCGGTGCGGGCCAGCAGGTGGATATAGTCGGCCAGGTGCGCGCCGGAGGTCCAGATCTTCTGCCCGTTGATGACGAAGTCGTCGCCGTCGCGCGCGGCGCGGGTCTGGAGCGAGGCCAGGTCCGAGCCGGCGTTGGGCTCGGAGAACCCCTGGCACCAGCTGACCTCGGCGCGGGCGATGCCGCCCAGGTACCGCTTCTTCTGCTCCTCGGACCCGTGCATGATGAGGGCGGGCCCGAACTGATAGGCCTGCGGGTCGATGCCGGGGCAACGCCAGTAGGCCATCTCTTCCTTGAAGATCGCCTGCTGCATCAGCGACGCGCCCAGGCCGCCGTACTCCTTGGGCCAGGCGATGGCGATCCAGTTGCGGGCCGCCAGCTTCTTGCGCAGGTCCTTGACCTTGGGCCACATCTTGGAGGAGAAGACGCTCTCCCCGCCGCCATCATCCTCTTCCTGTTTGGCGACGGGCAGCCACTCCTTCTTAATAAAGTCGCGGACCTCCTGGCGGAATGCCTCATCCTGAGGAGTGAACGTGAATTCCATCGCTAACCTCCTGGGTGCGGGCGCGGGCCCTCGCCATTATAGGCGATGGGCCGCCTGGTACAACTGGAACGACCCTGGGCCGGCGAGGGGGCCGTCCGCTAGCTCCCTTCGTCCGCGGCGGGCAGCGTGAAGCGGAAGGCGGAGCCTCGGCCGGGCGCGCTCTCCGCCCAGATGCGGCCCCCCTGCGCCTGGACGGCGTGCTTGGCCAGCGCCAGGCCCAGTCCCGCGCCGGGGCTCGACCGGGACCGGTCCGCCTTGTAGAAGCGCTCGAAGACGTGGGGCAGGTCCTCCGGCAGGATCCCAGAGCCCGTGTCCTCCACCGCCACCTCCACAGCGCCATCGGCCGCGCGCGCCGAGACTCGGATGTGCCCCGCCCGCGTGAAATTGATGGCGTTGTCCAGGAGATTGAGCAGCACCTCGTGCAGGGCGGCGCGGTCGGCCCGCACGCGGGGGAGGCCCTCGGGCAGTTCGACGATCAGGGCCAGGCCCTGGCTCTCTACCCGTGGCCGCACGCGCTCCACGGCCTCGGCCACCACCGCCTTCGCGTCCAAGGACTTGATATCGAACTGGGCCTTGCCCGTCTCGAGACGCGAGAGGTCCAGGAGCCGCTGGACGAGGTTGGTCATGTGGTCCACTTCGATGATGATCCTGTTGAGGAAGTCGCGAGCGGCCGTGGGCTCGTCCAGCGCGCCGCCCTCCAGGGCCTCGGCGGCGGCCTTGACGGAGGCGAGCGGCGTGCGCAGCTCGTGGGAGACGTTGGCGACGAACTCCCTGCGCATGGCGCCCAGGCGCTGGACCTCCGTCAGGTCCTGGAAGAGCACCAGAGCCGAGCGGCCGCCCTTCTCCAGGAGCGGCGTGACGGAGATGCGGAGCAGCCGCAGCTCGCGTCCGTGCTCCACCTGGCCCACCTGCTGGCGCCCCTCCTGCCAGGCCCGCTCCACGATGCGCGTGATCTCGTGGTCGCGAACGGCCTCCATGAGCCGGCGGCCCACCAGGTCCGGCCCCTGCGCCGCGAAGAGGCGGGCGGCCGCCGGATTCGCCAGACGGATGCCGCCCTCCTGATCGATAAGCAGCAGCCCGTCGGCCATGCCATCGATGACGACGCCGAAGGTGTCGCGTTCCTGATAGCCCGCGCGGACCTGGGCCTCCAGGCTGGCGGCCATATGGTTGATGGAGATGGAGAGATCACCGGCCTCGGAGAACGGAGGCATCTCAGCCCGCTCGTAGATCTGGCCGCCAGCGAGCCGGCCGGTGACGCCGGCCAGCTCTCGCAACCCGGAACGAAGGGGCGCCGTTAGCACCAGCAGGAGCGCCGCTCCCGCCACCAGGGCCGCCGCTCCAGCGACGCCGGTACGCACCCAGACCCGCTGGACGGCCTCGCCGAGGCCGTCGCGGGAGGCGGCGACGCGGGCCGCTCCCGCCACCCGGCCATCGCTCACCACCGGGACCGCCACGTACAGCTCCGAGACGCCGGTCTGGGGGTTTCGCCGGACGGTCCGGGCGACCCCGCCCGCCAGGGCGGCCGCCACCTCGGGCGCGCGCGCCTCGGCGGACGCCGGGGCCTGGAAGGAAGGGAAGAGCTCCACGCCATTAGCGGCGGCGACGAAGGCGGCGATCTCCGATGACACGGCCTCCCGCACCAGGGCGGCCAACTGGACGGCGGGGCGCTCCCCGGCGACGACGGCGCGGGCCGCCTGGGCCAGGGCCCGAGCCTCGGCCGTCACGCGCGCATCCAGGGCCAGCGCGGCGTCGTGGCGGGCCTGCGCTCCCAGGACCAGCCCCAGGGCGACCAGCACCGCGGCCACCAGGAGCAGGTACCCTCCCGCCAGCCGCCAGCGGAGGCTGCGGAGCATCTTACGCCTCCAGCTTGTAGCCCACGCCGCGCACCGTTACCAGGCGCCGGGGGGCGCTGGGGTCCTCCTCGATCTTCTCCCGCAGCCACCGCATGTGCACGTCCACGGTGCGCGTGCCGCCGCCGTACTCGTAGTCCCACACCCGCTCGAGCAGGGTCTCGCGGGAGAAGACCATGCCGCGATTCCGCATCAGAAAGGTCAGGAGATCGAACTCCTTGGGGCGCAGGGCGATGGGCCGGCCATCGACGGTGACCTGACGAGCCCCCAGGTTCGCCTCCAGGCCGCCGGCCCGCAGGACCTCCGGCGCCGCCCGTCCGGCGTCGCGGGCCTGGTCCATCTCCACGCGGCGCAGGAGGGCCTTGACGCGCGCCACCAGCTCCCGCGTGCTGAAAGGCTTGGTGACGTAGTCGTCGGCCCCCAGCTCGAGCCCGACGATCTTGTCGGCCTCACCGGTCTTGGCCGTGAGGATGAGGATGGGGATCGGCGTCTCCTTTCGCAGGCGCCGGCAGACCTCCAGGCCATCGATACCGGGGAGCATGAGATCGAGCAGGACCAGGTCCGGGCGCGCCTCGCGGGCCAGGGCGAGGCCCCGGGCGCCATCGGCGGCGTGGACGACGCGGTAGCCCTCGCGGCCCAAGGTGTAGGAGAGGGCGCGGGCCAGCGTCTCTTCGTCCTCGATAAGGAGGAGCGTACGTTGGGCCATGGGCGGGAGACCCCGCATCGATTATAGCGGAGCCTGGGGGCGGCCCAGGAAGCGGGCCACGGCGGCGGCGGTGGCGGTGGCGATGTGCTCGGCCGGACGGGCCATGGCCTCCTCCAGCGAGCGGGCGTGCTGGACGAGCGTCTCCATCGCGCGGAAGCCCGTGGATGCGGGGCCGGGCAGGTCACGCCCTGTCTGGCCGACGACGGCGATAGCCGGGACGCCGGCCTCGCGGGCGCGGGCGGCCACGGCCCCGGTGCCCTTGCCAGCGAAGGACGTGCAGTCGAGCGTGCCCTCGCCGGTGATCACCAGGTCCGCCTGGCCGATGCGCGCGCCGGCCCCCGTCAGCTCCAGCACCATCCCCGCGCCGGAAGCGAGCCGGGCCCCGCAGAAGGCGTGCAGCCCGCCCGCGAGGGCGCCCGCCGGGCCCGCGAAGGGCATGGGGGCCAGGTCGATCCCCAGCGCGGCGTGGACGACCCGGCAGCACTGCTCCAGCGCGGCGGCGAGCTCCTGGGCGACGGCCGGCGTCGCGCCCTTCTGGGCGGCGAAGGTCCAGGCGCCGCGCGGCCCGCACACGGGCATCTCGACGTCGCAGGCGACGGTGATGTCGGCCTGGCGGACGCGAGGGTCCAGGGCGCTCACGTCGATGGCTGCGAGGCGGGCCAGGGCGGCCCCGCCGGGCGGCAGCTGGCGCCCGCGTCCATCGAGGAAGCGTACGCCCAGCGCCGACGCCGCCCCCGTGCCGCAGTCGACGGTGGCGCTCCCGCCGACGCCGACGATGATCGTCCGGTAGCCGGCGTCGAGCGCGGCGCCGATCAGCTGGCCCGTGCCGTACGTCGAGGCGCGCCGGGGGTCCAGCTCATCGGGGGCCAGCAGACGCAGGCCCGAGGCGCGGGCCATCTCGATGACGGCGGTCCGGCCGCCGCCCAGGACGCCCCACTGGGCCGTGACGGTCCGGCCGAAGGGGTCCTGGACCTGCGCCGAGCGGTAGGCGCCGCCCGTCGCGCCGACCAGGATGTCCAGGGTGTCGTCGCCGCCGTCGGCCATGGGCAGGAGCTCGATCTCGGCGCCGGGCAGGACGCGGCGCACGCCCTCGGCCATGGCCCGTGCGGCGTCCATGGCGGAGAGGGTCCGCTTGAACGCCTGGGGCATGCAGAGGACCTTCATAGGCGTGGCAAGTGACGACTGTGCAGTTCGATGGTGACCCCGCCACTCGTGCGATCGATGGCCTTCACGGCTAGCGCCACCCGGTTCTCGGCGCTCAGGAGATTCCAGTATCGCTCCGCGATCACCGGCGGTGCATCGTCCAGGACGACGACGAAGGGGTCCGCGTCGAACGAGGGGAGTGGACTTCCGTCGCCGCGATAGGTGTGCAGGCAGACGCCGAACCCGGGCTCGAACCCGTGGTAGTCGTAGAGGCAATGGACAGAGCGGCTCTGGTCCGTCGGATCGGCGACGATCCGGGAGGCCTTGGCCAGGGAACGCCCGCCGAGATCGATCATGCCGGATATGCGCGAGGTGAAGTGAGGAGCATCAGGCTCGTGGCTTCTAGTAAGCAGCGCTGACTCAAAGGGTTCTCCCTTGCGTAGACCTTGGGCGATGGTCAGAGTCTGATCGCCGTTGCTGACGATATGGGCGTCGCCGACCGAGGTCATCGCCGTGTACATAATCAGCCGCGGGTCCTGCTGCGGGTCCGGGACGTACGGCGCCAGCTTGACGTCGCCGGACTCTACCGTGATCGTCCGGTTCCTGGAGTTGGCGCTCCTGCCCATGGTCCAATAGACCTGAATGTAGTGGGACCCAGAGGCGTTCAGTCCCAGGACGATCCCTCGGCCAGGGTAAGGATTGCCGCCAATCCGAGCCCGGAGGTTCTCCTCGGCGATGGCCCGGAATGTCATACCGGCGTCCTGGCGATGCGTTGGCGGCTAGGCCGTGGGCCGAGCTGCGGAGCCCGGCGCCGGCGCGAGCACCCGGACGGCGTCGCCGACGGCGATGCGCGCGGCGCCCCGGACCTCGGCTACGCGCGCGAACATGCCCCGCCGGCCGATGAGCGTCCTCCGGAAGGCCTCGGCGTCCTTCCGTCCTATCAAGGGGCCGATACGCGTGCATGGCTCGCAGTCGCGCGTGATCTCCAGCACCACGTCGCCGGCCTCGAGCCTTGCGCCGCCGGGCAGCAGCATCAGGCCGGGGAGATCGACGGTGATCTGCTCGCGGAGGTCGCCCGGCTTCAGGCCCAGGCTTTCGAGGTCGCCCCGGTCCACCAGGAGCACCTGACGCCAGCCCTCCTCGGGCCGCTTGCCGTTGAAGTCGCCCGCCAGCCCGTGCTGGAGGACCGCGTTTGCCTGGCTCACGGGCCGGGGCGTCTTGCCGTGGCCGTCCCGCAGGAAGATGCCGGCGACGGTGCCGCGCGCTCTCTCGTTCATGGTGTCACCTTCTTTGGAAAAGGTACGCCGTCATCTTAGTCGTGGGGCCGGGCGTTTGCAAAAGGGCAGCGGCGGGAGGGCCGACCGGCGCCCTAACCCCCTGGCCCTCCTTCGGCAAGCTCAGGACAGGCTCTTCCCTAAAGAGGGAGGGGGTATCGTTCCTCTCCATTCAGGAGAGAGCTTGCCCCGAGTCCTTCGAGGGGGACAGGAGGGAGAGGTCTCGGTGGTACAATGGGGCGCGTCTGAAGGGACGCCCCATGCAGCAGAAGCCGGTCACCGCCGTCCTCCTCCTCTCCTGCCGGGACCAGAAGGGCCTCGTGGCGGGCGTCGCCGATTTTGTCTATCGCAACAACGGCAACATCGTCCACGCCGACCAGCACACGGACCGCGAGCAGGGCGTCTTCCTCCAGCGCGTCGAGTGGGAGATGGACGGCTTCCGCGTCGGCCGCGACGAGATCGCTGCGAGCTTCCGGCCCATCGCCGAGCGATTCGGCATGTCCTGGAGCCTCCGTTTCTCGGACTACGTGCCGCGCGTCGCCATCCTGGTCTCCAAGCAGGCCCACTGCATGTACGACCTGCTGGCGCGCCAGCGCATGGGCGAGCTCCAGGCCCAGCTCCCCCTCGTCGTCAGCAACCATCCGGACCTCCAGCCCGTGGCCGAGGGCTTCGGCGTCGAGTTCGCCTGCCTGCCGGTGACGTCCGCGACCAGGGCAGGGCAGGAGCGCCATGCCCTCCAGCTCCTGAGCGAGCGCCGCATCGATCTCGTCGTCCTGGCCCGCTACATGCAGGTCCTGAGCGCCGAGTTCGTGGGCTGCTACGCCAACCGGGTCATCAACATCCACCACTCGTTCCTGCCGGCCTTCGCCGGGGCGCGCCCCTACCACCAGGCCTTCGAGCGCGGAGTCAAGATCATCGGCGCCACCGCTCACTACGCCACCGCTGACCTCGACCAGGGCCCCATCATCGAGCAGGACGTGGTTCGCGTGAGCCACCGCGACTCCGTGGCCGACCTCGTGCGCAAGGGTCGGGACCTGGAGATGGTTGTGCTGGCCCGCGCCGTGGACCTCCACCTCCGCAACCGCGTGCTCGTCTACGGTAATAAGACGGTGGTGTTTAGCTGACCCTCCTTCAGTCCCCCTCTCCGACTCGGAGAGGGGAACGGGGGTGAGGGCGAGGGCTCCATGCCTGCCAAGACCCGAAAGCCCAGCCTCATCACCGCCCTCGAGCGCATCGTGGGGCGCGGCGCCGTGCTCTGGACGCCCGAGGACATGGTCGTCTTCGAGTTCGATGGCTCCATCGAGAAGATGCCGCCCCAGGCCGTCGTCTTCCCCACCAGCACGGAGCAGGTCGCGAAGGTCGTCCGCCTGGCCCACCAGCACGGCATCCCCATCGTGCCGCGCGGCGCTGGGACGGGCCTCAGCGGTGGCGCCGTCGCCATCCGTGGCGGCATCGTCGTCTCCCTCACGCGCATGACCCGCATCTTGGAGCTCGACCCGGTGGACCGTGTCGCCATCGTCGAGCCGGGGGTCATCAACCTGCACCTGAGCCAGCAGGCGGAGCCCCACGGCCTCCACTACGTGCCGGACCCCTCGAGCCAGAAGGCCTGCACCATCGGCGGGAACGTGGCCGAGAACTCCGGCGGGCCCCACTGCCTGGCCTACGGCGTGACGACCAACCACGTCCTGGGCCTGGAGGTGGTCCTGCCCGATGGCGAGGTGGTCTGGCTGGGCGGGTCGCACCAGGACGCGCCCGGCTACGACCTCACGGGCCTCTTCGTGGGCTCCGAGGGGACGTGCGGCATCGCCACCAAGATCGCCGTCAAGCTCACGCCGCTGCCCGCGGCCATCAAGACCCTCGTTGCTATCTACCGGGAGATGGACGACGCCAGCCGCGCCGTCTCCGCCATCATCGCCGCGGGGGTCGTCCCAGCCGCGCTCGAGATGATCGACAAGGTGACCATCGGCGCGGTCGAGCAGGCGGTGCGCTGCGACTACCCGCCAGACGCGGGGGCCGTGCTGCTGATCGAGGTGGACGGCATCAGGGAGGCGGTGGCCGAGGAGGCGGCCGCCGTGGAGGCCATCTGCCGCGATCTCGGCGCCACGGAGGTGCGGACGGCGGAGTCGCCCCAGGACCGGGAGCGGCTCTGGGCCGGGCGCAAGGGAGCGCTGGGGGCGCTGGGCCGTCTCGCCCCCAACTACTACATCCTCGATGGCGTCGTCCCGCGCACCAAGCTCCTGCCCGTGCTGCGCCAGGTGAACGAGATCGGCCAGCGCTACGGGCTCTTGGTGGCCAACGTCTTCCACGCCGGCGATGGGAACCTGCACCCCAACGTCCTCTTCGACGAGCGCATCGCCGGCCAGAGCGAGCGCGTGCTGGAGGCGGGCGCCGAGATCATGCGCGTCTGCGTCGAGGCCGGCGGCTCCATCACCGGCGAGCACGGCGTGGGCCTGGAGAAGAAGGGCTTCATGAAGCTGATCTTCTCGGACGACGACATGGCGGCGATGGAAAAGGTGCGCGTGTCGTTTGGCGGGACGGAGACCTTCAACCCGTGCAAGGTCTTCCCCACGGGCTCCGGCTGCGGGGAGGGCTGGCGCCTCAAGACCCTGCCGGACCTGGGGCCCGGGGCGTTTGTGTAGTATTGCGATAACCTGAGGGATGAAGTCATGGTAACAGAGCCTTTGCGGATAGTGGTGCCGAATAGGTTCGTGCACGCTGGGGAACTCTCCGGCCAATACGACGCATTTGATCCAAGGTCGCCAAGTTTTGTTGAACCGGAAGTTGAAATCGACCTCCGTGATTGCGCATTTGTGCTGCCTGCAGCGGTGTTGTGGTGTGTGGTGTATCCGTTGCTAGCCAAACACCGGGGCAGCACATGCCGAGTGCTGGTTCCTATGAACCTGGGCGTCTGCGTCTACCTAAAGACCCTTGGCCTGTTCCGCATTCTTCAAAACAGTGGGGTAGAGGTGGACGACCGCGATGTCTTTGAAACACAGGATACCCAGGTGGTTCTTCCCCTCTCAGGATTTGTCAAAGAGGCACAAGTTGAGCAACTGGCCAACGACGCCTTTGATTCTCTTAACAAGCTGGGGCTTGGGGCGGCAAATATTAGACCGATTGTAAGTGAGGTCTTCGCTGAATTGGCGATGAACGCCGTGCAACATGCTGAGTCTCCTATCGGTGCTTACGGATTCATCCAGTTTTACTCGTTTGAATATGGAAAGCGCTTCGTTTGCGGTGTGTGCGACGGTGGTATAGGAATCCGCTCTTCGCTTGAGCGAAATCCAGAACTTCGTCCCAAGATTCGGTACGACTGGGATGCTCTGGAGCTCGCGGTAAAGGAGCGTGTTAGCGGAACAGGAGATCCCAGGAGAGGGATCGGTCTCTACGGGATCGCAGAAGATATGAAAGCTCCAGATCGCCAACTCATGATCCACTCCGGTCTGAGCACCCTGGAGCTTGGGGTACGTGCCACCAATCGAGCTCGTCGTACACGGCTGTTCCCCGGGACGCTGGCCTACGTTTCGATTCCCACATGAGGAGGAGCTATGAGCCCTCAAGTGCTGAAGCTATACGAACTGACGGGGAAGAAAGTGCTTGTCACTAGGGAGTCAGCGCGCTCTTTGGCATCGGCTTTATCGGATGCGCTTGCGTCAGCAGATGGAGACGTAACCCTTGATTTCTCTGGCATCGAGGGTATCACGCCTTCGTTCGTGGACGAAATTCTGTCGTTATTGGAAGCTCTCGAACGCGAGGAACATAAATCAGTGAGGGTCGTCTTTGTGAACCCGCCCACCCGCTTATCGGCAAAGTTCGCTGCATTGGCTAGCTCACACGGCACGGCCATAAGCGAACCACAGCAAGGTGTTTGGACTTTCGTCCAAGTGGGTTAGAATCCCTCCCCCCACTGCCCATGCCCACCCTCACCCTTGACCGCGCCCTCGCCGAGACCGTCGGCGCCGAGCACGTGGTGCTGGGAGAAGGCGCCGCCCAGTACGCCGTCGATGGCCTCGTGCCCAGGGCCGCCGTCCACCCCGCCAGCCGCGACGAGGTCGCCCAGGTCGTCCGGCTCGCCGCGGCCGAGGGGCTGGCCGTGACGGCGCGCGGCGGCGGCACCGCCATGGCCCTGGGCCGGCCGCCGGAGCGCCTCGATATCGTGCTCGGCACGCGGCGCATGGCCCGGATTCTGGAGTATGAGCCCGCCGACCTCACGGTCACCGCCGAGGCCGGCATCACCCTGGCCGAGCTGGGCCGGGCCCTCGGCCCGCACGGCCAGATGCTGCCCCTGGATGTCCCCCGGCCCGATCGCGCCACCATTGGCGGCATCCTCGCCGCGAACACCAGCGGGCCCCGCCGCCTCGCCTACGGGACGGCGCGGGACCGGCTCATCGGCCTGCGCGTGGTGGACGCTCAGAGCAAGCTCGTCAAGGGCGGCGGCAAGGTCGTCAAGAACGTCGCCGGCTTCGACCTGCCGAAGCTCTTCATCGGCTCCCTGGGCACGCTGGGGATTATCGTCGAGGCCACGTTCAAGCTGGCGCCGGCGCCCAAGGCGCGGGCCGCCCTGCTCGCCGGATTCCGGGAGCTGCGGGAGGCGCTGGATGCGGCCCACGGCCTCCTCAAGGGGGGCCTCCGCCCCGCGGCCCTCGACCTCCTGAACGCCCACGCCATGCGCAAGATCGGCCTCAAGACCGGCGTCCCGGCCTTCAGCGACCGCCTCTATACCCTCGCCATCGACTTCGGGAGCGCTCCCGCGGCCGTCGAGCGGCAGAAGTCGGACGCCCATCGGCTCCTCGCCCAGGCGGGCGGCAAGTCCGTCGCCGTCGGCGACGCCATCGAGTACGAGAGCCTGTGGCGCGCCATCGTCGAGCTGGGCCACGTCGATGCGGCGCCGGTCTCCATGATCACGCGGACGTCGGTCCGCGCATCGCGGCTCGGCGGGCTGGTCCACGGGCACGAAGCCCTGGCCGAGAGCAGCCACCTGGAGGTGGCGCTGGATGTCCACCTGGCCGCGGGCGTGCTCCGGGCGTCCTGGTGGGGGGAGGCCCCGACCTGTCGGGGCGACGAGGTGATGCTCGGCGAGGCCGCCGGCACGCTGCGGAAGGCGGCGGCCAACGCCGGCGGGAGCTTCGTCGTCGAGAGCTGCGCGCCCGCTCTCAAGATGTCCATCGACGTGTGGGGGACGCCCGGCTCCGAATTCGCCATCATGCGGCGGCTCAAGGAGCAGTTCGACCCCGGACGCATCCTGAGCCCCGGCCGGTTCGTAGGTGGCCTGTGACCGCGACGCCCTCGCCCGTCACCTTCGCCGGTCCCGACGCCCCCGCCGAGGCCGACCTCTACAAGTGCGTCCGTTGCGGTCTCTGCCTCCAGTCGTGCCCGACGTACGTCACCACCGGGCTCGAGACGGAGTCGCCACGGGGGCGCCTGGCCCTCATGCTCGCCGTCCACAAGGGGCGCGTGGGCCTCACGGAGGGCGTCGTCGAGCACATGGAACTCTGCGTCCAGTGCCGTGCCTGCGAGGCGGTCTGCCCCTCGGGCGTGCCCTTCGGCCGGGTGATGGAGGCCACACGGGCGCAGATCGCCACGCGCACGCGGCGCGGCCTGCGCGAGCGGCTGCTGCGCTGGCTCGCCTTCCGCCTGCTCCTGCCCCGGCCCTGGCTCCTGCGCGTCCTGGCCTGGCTCCTCAAGCTGTATCAGGTAACCGGCCTCCAATGGCTCGTGCGCGAGATCCACCTCCTCAAGCCCATCGGCCTCCTGGACGAGCTGGACCGGCAGCTGCCCCCCCTGCGGCGCTTCTTCCGGCGCCCTCGCGGCGATGTGGCGCGCGCCCAGGGGCCGGGTACCCCGGCACGTCGGGGTGTGAGGCGGGTAGGAGTGCTTTCGGGCTGCGTCATGCCGCTCATCTACGGGCCCGTCAGCGAAGCGACGGTCCGGGTGCTTGCGCGCAACGGCTGCGACGTGGCGGTGCCTCGAGGCCAGGGCTGCTGCGGGGCGCTTCACACCCACGCCGGCGAGCGGGAGACGGCCCGCGCCCTGGCCCGCCGGAACATCGATGTCTTCCTGAGCGCCGGGGTGGAGGCCGTCGTCGTGAATGCGGCCGGCTGCGGCGTGACGATGAAGGAGTACGCCGATCTCCTGAAGGACGACCCTGCCTACGCCGAAAAGGCCCGTCGCTTCAGCGCCCTCGTGCGCGACGTGAGCGAGTACCTGGCTGCGCTGCCGCTCCAGCCGCCAACCCTGGAGATGCGGGCGCGCGTCACCTACCAGGACTCCTGCCACCTGGCCCACGCCCAGCGCATCAAGGACGCGCCTCGGGCCGTGCTGCGCTCCATCCCCGGGTTGACGCTGGTCGAGATGGAGGCCTCGGACATGTGCTGCGGAGCGGGCGGCATGTACAACGTCGTTCACCGCGACCTCTCGCGCCAGATCCTCGCCCGCAAGATCGAGCGCGCGGCGGCCGTCCAGCCCGAGGTCATCGCCACGGCTAACCCCGGCTGCATGCTCCAGCTCCAGATGGGGGCGCGGCGGCACGGCCTGCGCGTCCGCGTGGCCCACGTCGTCGAGCTCCTGGACGAGGCGTACGGTTGACGATATAGTGCGAACACCCAACCAAGGTCCAGAACTGGTTGCAAAAGTGTCATTCCGAGCCGTCAGGCGAGGAATCTGGGGCGGGGAGGTCTTCCCATCCCCAGACCCCTCGGCCGCAGACGGCCTCGGGGTGACAGTGACTCAGCACTAGCCCCGCCCCATCATGCCCCCGCCCCAACTCGCCCTGGCCCTGGGCGCCCTGCCCCAGGGCCTCCGGCCCAGGCCCATCTTCCCAACGAGCGAGCCCTTCGACGATCCGGCCTGGCTCTTCGACGGCCTGTGGGGCGGCCTCCGCGCGCTGGTCTCCGTCGAAGGCGGCGAGGCCCGCATCGCCGCCAGCAACGGACGCGACCTCACGGGCGCCTTCCCCGAGGTGGCCGAGGCCGTTGCCCGAGCCGTCCGCGTCGATGGCGTCGTGCTGGACGGCGAGCTGGTGACCCGCGACCGCTACGGCGCTCCCAGCCTGCGCCTCGTGGCGGACCGGCTCATGCCTCGGACCGGACCTGGCGAGCCCACGCCCGTGGCCTTCGAGGCCTGGGACATCCTCTATCAAGCCTACCGGCCGTGCCTCCGCGCGCCCCTCATTGAGCGCAAGCGGCTGCTCCAAGAGAGCCTGGCGCCATCCAACGCCGTCCACCTCTCGGGCTGGCAGCCGGAGATCGGCACGGCGTTCTATGAGGCGGCCCTCTCCCTGGGACTCGAGGGTGTGCTGGCCCGCCCCCTGCGCAGCCCCTACACCCTGCGCCGGAGCGGCCAGCCCTGGCTGGCGATTCGGAGGGAGCGCTCCGCCCCGCTGGTCGTCGGCGGCTACACGGTCGTTTCCGCCGCGGGCCGGAGCCGCCAGCCCGTAGAACGGCTCTTCCTGGGCGCCTACGACGGAGACCGGCTGCGCTTCGCGGGCGACGCCGCGGGTCTCTCGGGCGCCGACGCGGCGCTCCTTCACCGGCAGCTCGCCCGTCTCCACAGGCCGGAGACGCCCTTCGCAGACCCACCCCAGGTCCCGCAGCTCCTCTACTGGTGCGAGCCTCGGGTCGTCGTCCACGTCGCCTACGGAGAGCTGGCGCCCGATGGCGGTGTGCGATTCGCGCGCCTCGTCACCCCCCGGCCCGACCTCGCGCCCCGCGACTGCACCATCGAGGGCCTGACCGGCCTCCGGGCCGTCGTCTCCAGATAAAAGGGAGGCCCTAACCCCCTGGCCCCCTTCCCTAAAGAGGAAGGGGGTATCGTCCCTCTCCCTTCAGGAGAGGGACAGGAGGGAGAGGTCCAGAGCGCCAGGTCGTTTAGGAACTTATGCATTCATCTGTAAAAGGGATGCCATCCCCCTTCCGGCGCCGGGAAGAGCCTGCCCCCTCGGGAGACTCGGGGCAAGCTCTGAGCCGAGCCCTTCGACAGACTCAGGGTAGACTCCGCGAGTCCTGACCCTGAG
>CAZKTO010000002.1:25950-111838 GCA_964555685.1 uncultured Dehalococcoidia bacterium | reverse complement strand
AGCTCCGGGTCCCAGGCCGGCCAGGTTTGCGTGTGCACGCTGTAGGGGCGGCCGCTGCGCGTCCACAGCTCCTCGGCGACGTGCGGCGCCACCGGCGCCAGCATCAGCACCAGCGACTCGACAGCCTCGTTCCAGGCGTCGCGGTCGACGGGGCCAGCGTCGCGGGCGCGGAGCAGGCCGTTCGTCATCTCCATGAGGGCGGCCAGCAGCGTGTTGAACCGGAAGCGCTCCATGTCCTCCGTCGCCTTGCGGACCGTCTGGTGGGTGAGGCGGCGCATCTCCCGCACGGCGTCCGCAGGCGGCTGACCGGACCGCGGTTCGTTCAGTACGAGGCCCCACACGCGGTTGAGCCAGCGCCAGACGCCGTTGATCCCCTCGGTGCCGAAGGGGCCGCCCTCGTCCCAGGGGCCGATGAACATCAGGTAGCAGCGGAACGTATCGGCGCCGTAGCGGGCGACGTACTCGTCCGGGGCGACGACGTTCCCGCGCGACTTCGACATTCGCTGGCCGTCCGGACCCAGGATCTGGCCCTGGTTGAACAGCCGCAGGAACGGCTCGTTGCCCTTCACGATCCCCAGGTCGCGGGCGACCTTCCAGAAGAAGCGGGCGTAGAGCAGGTGCATGACGGCGTGCTCGGCGCCGCCGGTGTACTGGTCCACGGGCGCCCACTTGGCCGCCTTGGCCGGGTCGAAGGGGCCGGCGTCGTAGTGGGGGCTCGTGTAGCGCAGGTAGTACCAGGACGAGTCGATGAAGGTGTCCATCGTGTCGGTCTCGCGGCGGGCGGGACGGCGGCAGGTGGGGCAGGTCGCGCGGACGAAGCCCTCGTGGCGGGCCAGCGGCGACTCGCCGGTGGGCTTGAACTCGGCGTCCTCGGGCAGGAGCACCGGCAGGTCCGATTCGGGGACCGGCACGATGCCGCAGGAGTCGCAGTAGATGACCGGGATGGGCGTGCCCCAGTAGCGCTGGCGGGAGACGGTGCGGCGGCCGATGCCCTGGGCCTCGGCGTACTGGGCCACGGCATCGAAGGCGCGGTCGCCGGGCGTGCCGTCGAAGCGGCCGGAGTTGACCATGGTTCCCTGGCCCGTGAAGGCCTCCTGGAGCGGGCCGCCCTTCCAGCCCGGCGGCGTGAGGACGACGGTGATGGGCAGGGTATGCTTCTGGGCGAAGGCGAAGTCGCGCTCGTCGTGGGCGGGGACGGCCATGACGGCGCCGGTGCCGTAGCCCATGAGGATGTAGTCGGCGATGAAGATGGGCACGCGCTGGCCGTTGAAGCGGTTGACGCAGTGGGCGCCGATGGGCACGCCCGTCTTCTCCCGCTCCGCCGACATGCGCTCGATCTCGGACGAGCGGCGGGCCTGGGCGACGTAGGCCTCGACCTCGGCGCGCCGCTCCGGCGACGTGAGCCGCTCGACCAGCGGGTGCTCCGGGGCCAGCACCAGGAACGTGACGCCGAAGACGGTGTCCGGCCGGGTGGTGAAGACGCGGACCTCCCGCTCCGGCAGGCCGTAGTGGCCGATATCGAACGAGAGCTCGACGCCATCGCTGCGCCCGATCCAGTTGCGCTGCATGAGCTTGATCCTCTCGGGCCAGTCCACGAGGCCGCTCATGTCCAGGAGCTGATCGGCGTACCTGGTGATGCGCAGGAACCACTGCTCCAGGTCGCGGCGCTCGACCGGATTGTCGCAGCGCTCGCAGCGCCCGGCGATGACCTGCTCGTTGGCCAGCACGGTGACGCACGAGGGGCACCAGTTGGCGGGGGCCTTGGCGCGATAGGCCAGGCCGTGCTGGTACATCTTCAGGAAGAGCCACTGGTTCCAGCGGTAGTACTCGGGCAGGCAGCAGACGATCTCGCGGTCCCAGTCGAAGACGGCGCCCATCTGCTTCATCTGCCGCCGCATGCGATCGATGTTGTCCATCGTCCAGGCGCGGGGATGGATGCCGCGCTTGATGGCGGCGTTCTCGGCGGGCAGGCCGAAGGCGTCGAAGCCCATGGGCGCAAGGACGTTGTAGCCGCGCATGCGCATGAAGCGCGCGTGGGTGTCGGACGGGGCGTAGACGTACCAGTGGCCCATATGCAGGTCGCCCGAGGGGTACGGGTACATGGTGAGCTCGTACCACTTGGGGCGCGGGTCGTCGTCGCGGGTGTGGTAGAGCCCGTCGCGCTCCCAGCGCTGCTGCCACTTCTGTTCGATGGTCTTGGGGTCGTAGGGCTGGGCCATGGTCCGGGCCTCGGCGGGGGATAGGTCCTTCCCCTTCGTGGACTCAGGGTCAGGACTCGCTTCGCTCGGCTGGGGGGGGCGACGGCGGCGGGCCGCCCGCCGCGCTTCAGATAGCGATTGTAGCAGGAAGGAGGAACGGGGAACAAGGAACGGGGAACAGGGAACGAGGAGCAAGGAAGGGCCGCGGGGAGCCATGCCGGACTTGGTGAGCGGCCGGGACTCGTGTACCATGCGGTTGAGGTCGGGCGAGCCCGGCTCGGAAAGGATAGGTGTATGAAACGTTTGCTGTTGGTCGTCGCCCTGGTCGCAGCCCTCGTCGCCACGCTGGCGGCGGCGCCCGCGTCCGGGCTGGCCCAGAAGACCAAGGCCGCCAAGCCGATCACCGGCCCCAAGGCCATCGAGGCGGCTCTCCGCAAGCTGCCGGCGGACGCTGGGTTCGTGGCGGCCTTCGACCTCGCCGCCATCAGGGCCATACCAGCCCTGGCGGAGATGGCGGATGAGCTGTTCCCCATCGACAGCGGTGAAGGGCCATTGGGCGAGGTGGTGGGCACGCTGTTCAAGTCGGTCGACGTCTTCGCCATAGGCGGCGGCGAGGAGCCCTCGTCCGGTGTGTTGCTGGGCCGGTTCAAGGACCTGCGCTCTCCCCTATTACAAGCGGGGTTCAAGGCGGCGGCCCGCAGCACCGGAACGCATCGCGGCGTGACCATTTACGAGTTCGAGTCGGACAGCTTCGGAGTGCAAGCGGTCGTGGATGACACCACCTGGGTCCTCGGCAGCAGCGTGGACGACGTCAAGAAGATCATCGACCGCGCCCTGGACCGCGGGCGGAGCGCGTTCGACACTGCCGAGGTCAAAGACGTCCTGAAGCGCCTGGGCAAGCCGGGCTACCTCTTCGCCGCAGGCACGAGCGACGCGCTCGAAGACGAGGACGATCCCGAGCTCGAAGGGTTCCTGTACGGCGGGGTGAGCTGGGCCAAGAAGTCAAACTCGACGACCGCCGCCTCCATGTACTGGCGGTTCGATAGCGCGGTGAACGCGGGCAAGGGCGCGGCCCAGCTCAAGGACCGGGACATCCTGGGGAAGATCACCGATCTCTCAGAGATCACAAAGCCGAAGGTCAAGCAGCAGAAGAACGTGGTGCTGGTGAGCTTCACCGTGCCGCACTCGTCCGTCCGCGCGAACTTTGAGGAGGACTGAGGTCAGGCGTCGTTGCGGCCTTGCACCGAAATGTCATTCTGAGTTCGCCTGAGGCGAACGAAGAATCTGGGGCGGGGTGGCTCAACAGAAGAATCCCACCTCCCCAGACCCTTCGCCCCGACTTGTCGGGACTCAGGGTGACATGGCGATTGCGGCTTTCCGTGCGAAGCCGCGTCGTTGCCTTACTTTTGACAGATGTGCTACGATAAGCTCTGACCGAAAACGGTACGTACCATGCAGACGCGGTACTTTGGGGAGTATGACTACTTTAGCCGGCGTGGCTAAGCTCCGGTACCGACGGGTTGTGTGCAGTTCCAGGCCCCCGGCGACCGGGGGCCTGGCTTTTTGTGTAACGCCCATGGAGACAACCGCCAGCAACGAGTCGTCCAGTCCAGCCGGAGGGGCGGCGTCCGCCCCTCCGGCCACGGCCGTCGCGACTCTCCCAGGGCCTTCAGCCCCGCCCCAGGCGGACGCGGGTGTCCCCTGGGACGCAGGGGACGTGCTCAAGGGCATCGCGGCGGCCGTCGTCGCGGGCTTCGCCGTCCTGCTGGTGGTGGCGCTGTTCGCGGCGGGCGACACGAGCGCGGTGTGGTTCGCGGTGGCCGCCACCATCGTGCTGTACGTGGTGCTCCTGTGGGCCGCCTGGCGCTACTCGGTGGGCCGGTACCGGTGCTCTTGGCCGGCGCTGGGCCTCCGTCCGCTCGCCCTGGGCCGGACCGGCCGCACGATGGCGGCCGGCCTCTTCGCCACCCTGCTGATCGCCGTCGTCTATGGGGCCGTCATCCAGGCCCTGGGGCAGGAGGACCGGCTCAAGTCCCCCTCGTTCTTCGACGACCCCACGTCGGCGGAGCGGGCGGCGATCATCGTGCTGGCGGTGGCCGTGGCGCCGCTGGTCGAGGAGACGTTCTTCCGAGGGTTCGTCTTTCAGGGCCTGCGCCGGCGGCTGGGGCTCTGGGGGGCGGCGGCGGCGGCCTCGGCGCTCTTCGCCCTGGCCCACGTGGACCCCATCGCCTACGCGCCTATCTTCTGCATCGGCATGGTGCTGGCGTGGCTCTTCGCCCGCACCGGCTCGCTCGTGAGCTCGATGCTGGTGCACGCCGCCTACAATGGGGTCGTCGTGGGCCTGGCGTATTCGGTGTGAAAGGGAGGAGCCCCGCCACCCAGATTCATTCGCTGCGAAGACTCCGCTCAGAGCCTGTGAATTTTTCCTTCGTAGGGGCAACCCCCCGTGGTTGCCCCAGATGGGCGGGCACGGGGCCCGCCCCTACGGGCGATTTGTTCACAGCCTCTCAGAATGACGGATAAGGGAGTAGGAGCCGGGGACTGGGGACGGGGAAAGCGCGGAATATGGGCAGGATCGAACGGACCTTCGAGGCGCTCCGGGCCAAGGAGCGAACGGGGCTCATCGCCTACTTGATGGTGGGCTTCCCGGACTTGGCCTCGACGCTGGAGCTGGCGCCGGCCGTCGTGGAGGCCGGCGCGGACATGATCGAGCTGGGCGTGCCGTTCAGCGACCCCCTGGCCGACGGGGCGACGATCCAGCGCTCCAGCCAGGTGGCCCTGCGCAACGGGGTGACGCTCGAGAGCTGCCTGGAGGTCTGCGAAACGCTGCGATCGAGGCTTCCGGCCGTCCCTCTTCTTCTGATGCCCTACTATAACCCGGTCCTGGCGTACGGGTTGGAGCGGTTCGCCCGGCGGTCCGCCCAGTCCGGTGTTGACGGCGTCATCGTGCCCGACCTGCCGCCCGAGGAGGCGGGGCCGCTCCTGGAGGTCTGCCTGGCCCAGGGCATCGCGGTGATCTTCCTGGTGGCGCCGACGAGCACCGAGCGCCGGCTGGCGATGGTGGGCCGGGTGGCCGGCGGGTTTATCTACTGCGTGAGCCTGACGGGAGTGACGGGCGCGCGCTCGGAGCTCTCCGCGGACCTGCCCGAGTTCCTGGCGCGGGTGCGACGGCACACCCGCCTGCCGCTGGCGGTGGGCTTCGGCGTCTCGGACGAGGAGCACGTGCGGGCCATCGGCGAGCACGCCGAGGCGGCCATCGTCGGCAGCGCCCTTGTTCGGGTCGTGGAGGAGGCGAAGGCCGGGGAGCGGGTCGAGCAGGCGCGGCGGTTCGTGGCCCGGCTGAGCCAGGGGGCCCGGCGCACGGTGAGGAGCGGGTAGGCATGGCCAGCCGGGGAGTGCGGGGCGCGACCATCGCCGAGGTCAATACGAAGGAGTGCATCGTCGCCTGCACACGGGAGCTCCTGGACGCGATGATGCGGGACAACGGCCTCCGCGTGGAGGACGTGGCCTGCGCCTTCTTCACCACCACGGGGGACCTCAACGCCGAGTTTCCGGCCGTCGGCGCGCGGCAGATGGGCTGGACCCACACGGCGCTCCTGTGCGGCCACGAGATGGACGTGCCCGGGGCGCTAGGGCGCGTCATTCGCGTCATGCTCGTCGTGAACTCGGAGCGGCCCCAGGACCAGATGGTCCACGTGTACTTGAAAGACGCCCGCCAGCTGCGCCCTCTGGCCGAGGACTCGGCGGGCGCCAACGTCTCTTGAAGAGCCGGGAAGGAGCGAACGTATGATCGTCGTCATGAGCAAGGACGCCACCAAGGAGCAGCTGGGCCGCGTCGTCCAGGCCATCGAGGGCGCGGGCCTGCGGTCCAGCGTCACCTACGGCGCCGAGCGCAACATCGTGGGCGTCATCGGCGCCGTCACCACGGACCTTCTGAGCTCCATGGGGCGCCTGCCGGGCGTCATGGAGGTGCTGCGCGTCTCCCGCCCGTTCAAGCTGAGCAGCCGCGAGTTCCACCCGGACGATACGGTCGTCAAGGTGGGCGAGGTGACGATTGGCGGCGGCGCCGAGCCGGTGGTGATGGCCGGGCCCTGCTCCGTGGAGTCGGAGGCGCAGGTGGTGGCCACGGCCAAGGCTGTGAAGAGCGCCGGCGCCAGGATCTTCCGCGGGGGCGCGTTCAAGCCCCGCAGCTCGCCCTACAGCTTCCGCGGCCTGGGAGTGAAGGGCCTCAAGTTCCTCGACACGGCGCGCCGGGAGACGGGCCTGCCCGTGATCACCGAGGTCATGGCCATCGAGGACATCGACGCCGTCTACAAGTACGCGGACATCCTCCAGATCGGCGCCCGCAACATGCAGAACTTCAATCTGCTGGACGAGATCGGCAAGGTGGACAAGCCCATCATGCTCAAGCGCGGGATCGCGGCCACCATCGAGGAGTGGCTGCTGGCGGCCGAGTACATCCTCTCTCAGGGGAACAAGCAGGTGCTCCTCTGCGAGCGCGGCATTCGCACCTTCGAGACGTATACCCGCAATACGCTGGACCTGAGCGCCGTCCCCTTGATCCACAAGCTCAGCCACCTGCCCATCATCGCCGACCCGAGCCACGGCACCGGCAAGTGGTACCTGGTCCCGCCCATGGCGGCGGCGGCCATCGCCGCCGGGGCCGATGGCATCATGGTGGAGGTCCATCCGACGCCCGACCAGGCCAAGTCCGACGGCGCCCAGTCGCTGACCTTCGAGAACTTCGCGCTCCTCATGGACCAGGTCCGGGCGATCCGGAAGGCGGTGCCGGGGCGGATCCGGCCCCTGGCGCCCATGGCGGCGCGGTGACCGCGGAGACCCGGAGCCTTTCCGAAAACCTCGGCGGTTGAGGATGTCATCCAAGCACAAGCCAGATCCAGCCTACCCTCACCCCCGGCCGGAGCCTGTCCTGAGCGCAGCCGAAGGGGCCACCCCCTCTCCGACCCGGAGAGGGGGCAGGGGGATAGGCCTGAGTATTTCTGTCATTCTGAACGAGTCTGCGAGTGAAGAATCTGGGTGGGGGGCGGCTCTTCCGTATGGCGCAGTACTCCGTATCCATCATGAGCAGCTATCGTCGAACGCGAGAAGCAAATCAAGGGCTGGCTCAGGGCGAAGAAGGTGGCCCTCATAGAGACGGCCAATCCCGACTGGGCAGACTTGGCTAACAGCATGGAGTGAGGAGCCCCGCCACCCAGATTCATTCGCCCCGACTTGTCGGGGCTCAGAATGACGGATACTGGAGGGGCAACCCCCCGTGGTTGCCCCAGATGGGCGGGCACGGGGGCCCGCCCCTACGGGCGATTTGTTCACAGCCTCTCAGAATGACGGATACTGGATCGGGAGCGCGTGATGCCACCCGCGAGGACGGGACTGGAAGAGCTGGAGGCGGTGCGGCCCGGTCGCGACACCGTCGCGACCATCGGCGTCTTTGATGGCGTCCACTTGGGCCATCGCCACCTGCTGGAACAGGTGAAGGCCATGGCGGCCCGGCGCGGGCTCGCCTCGGCCGTCGTGACCTTTCGGAACCATCCCCTCACGGTGCTGGCGCCCCACGTCCCCGTGACCTACCTCTGCCCCGTGGACCGGCGTCTGGACCTCCTGCGGCAGGCGGGGATCGACCACGCCATCCCGCTCACCTTCACCCGCGAGCTCTCTCAGCGCACTGCGCGGGAGTTCGTGACGGCGCTGGCGCAGGGCGTCCGCATGCGGTGCCTCCTGTGCGGCCCGGACTTCGCCCTCGGGAAGGGCCGGGAGGGCACCGTGCCTGTGCTCACGGCCCTGGGCAGAGAGACCGGCTTCGAGGTCGCGCTGGTGGAGCCGCACGTGGCGGGCGGACGCGTCGTCAGCAGCACCGCCATCCGGGAGGCCCTGGCGCGCGGCGACGTGCGGACAGCCGCCGAGCTGCTGGGCCGCTCCTATAGCCTCACGGGCCCGGTGGTCGTGGGCGACCGGCGCGGGCACGCCCTCGGCTTCCCCACGGCCAACATGGACGTGCCCTCCGACATGGCGCTCCCGGCCGACGGCATCTACTGCACCGTCGCCTCCCTCGAGGGCCGGCGGCTGGACGCCGTCACCAGCATCGGCGTGCGCCCCACCTTCGGCGGCGAGCGGCGGACCATCGAGACCTTCATCCTGGACTTTGAGGACGATCTCTACGGCAAGACGCTGACCATCGACCTCATCGAGCGCCTGCGGCCAGAGGAGCGCTTCGCCACCGTGGAGGCCCTCATCGCCCAGATGAAGCGCGACGTGGAGGTGGCGCGGGGCGTGCTGGCGGCGAGGGGCGCCCGATGAGCGTCACGGCCCCCGCGCCCGAGCAGCTCCAGCGCATCTTGCGCCGTGGCGTGGCCGGCATCATCGTCGAGGAGGAGTTCGTCCGCCTCCTGAAGGCCGGCCGGCCCCTGCGCCTGAAACAGGGCTTCGACCCCAGCTCGCCCGATATTCACCTGGGCCACGCCGTGGGCCTGCGGAAGCTGCGGCAGCTCCAGGACCTGGGCCACACGGTGGTGCTCATCGTGGGCGACTGGACGGCCCAGATCGGCGACCCCAGCGGCCGCTCGGCCACGCGCCCCATGCTCACCGCCGGGCAGGTGGCCGCCAACGCCGAGAGCTATCTCCAGCAGTTCTTCAAGATCGTCGACCCCAAGCGGACGGAGGTCCGGCGCCAGACCGAGTGGTTCGACGGCTTCACCCTGGCCGACGTGATTCGCCTGACCGCCAAGTTCACCGTGGCCCAGATCCTCCGGCGCGACGACTTCGCCAGGCGCTTCGAGGACGAACGGCCCATCGCTGTCACGGAGCTCCTCTACCCCCTGCTCCAGGCCTACGACTCGGTGATGGTGCGGGCGGACGTGGAGTTCGGGGGCACGGACCAGCGCTTCAACAACCTCCTCGGCCGCGAGCTCCAGGAGATGATGGGCCAGCGGCCCCAGCAGGTGTTGCTCGTCCCGCTGCTCGTCGGCACGGACGGTGCGCAGAAGATGAGCAAGAGCCTGGGCAACTCTATCGGCGTGGCCGAGCCGCCCGAGACGATGTACGGCAAGACCATGTCCATCGCCGACGCCATGATTGTGCCCTACTTCGAGCTGCTGACGGACGTGTCCGACGCGGAGTTGGCCGAGCTGAAGCGGGCCAGCGAGTCTCACGAAATGAATCCGATGGAGGCGAAGAAGCGCCTGGCGCGCGAGCTGGTGACGCAGTTCCACGGGGCGGATGCGGCGGATCGAGCCGAGGAGCACTTCGAGCGGGTCGTCCAGCGCAGGGAGCGCCCCGATGATGTCCCCGAGGTCCGGGTGCCGTTCTCCGGGCGCGAAGGCCAGCCCAACGCCGACCTCGTCTCGAAGCCAGGGAGCGGCTCGGCGGAGGTGCACATGGTGCGCCTCTTGGTGCGGGCGGGCCTCGCTCCCAGCGCCAGCGAGGCGCGGCGTCTGCTGAAGCAGGGGGCCGTGCGCGTGGACGGGCGGCCGCTCGGCGAGGGCGACCTGGCGGTGCGGCTGGCCCCAGGCGCCACGGTCCAGGTGGGGAACCGGCGCTTCGTGCGCGTGGTAGACTCGGGCGGCGTAGGATAAGGTCACCCTTCGTCCGTCTCTCCCCCGTCAAGGGAGAGACGGACGAAGGGTGTGGTCGTCGCGCATTCTCCACAAGGGGTTCGGAGGGTGGACATCAAGGCGGAGATAGCGATCAACCGGCCCCCGCCGGTCGTCGCCGAGTTCGTCATGAACCCAGAGAACGGGCCTGTCTGGCAGAAGAGCCTCGTCGAGGCAAAGGTCCTCACGCCGCCGCCCATCGGCAAGGGCACGCGCGTCCAGTGGACGGCCAGGTTCATGGGCAGGCGGATGCACTACGTAACAGAGGTCACGGAGCACGTTCCCGGGCAATGCATTGTCCTCAAGACCGACAAGCCGTTTCCAATGGACATCACCTACCGGACGGAGCCGGACGGCGGCGGCTCCCGGTTCGTAGCGCGTTTGCAGGGCGGGCCAGGCGGACTCGCTCGCCTCGCTGCTCCGCTCATGCACGTGGCGGTCAAACGCTCCATCAACGGCGACCTTCGCCGCCTCAAGCGACTACTGGAACAGCCCGCGGCACGATAGCGATAACGCCCATGGACGAGTGGATCACACCCCAGGTACTCATTACCTACTTCGCCTCCCGGCGCGGCATCGACGTGGCCCAGTTCAAGATCAACCCCGTCGTCGTCATGACATGGTGCACTCCCATCCTGAACTCCCTGGTCGAGCGCACCGGCGCCGAGCGATGGAAGCTCTGGGCGTTCGGCGGAACGCACCCGCTCTACCAAGCAGAGGTCCAGGGACGGAAGCTCTCCATCGCGCATCTCCCCATGGGCGCCCCGGCAACCGTCATGGCGATGGAGGAGATGATCGCCTTGGGCGCGCGGGTATTCATCGGCCTCGGCATTGCGGGCGGCCTTCAGCCGTCCGCGCCCGTCGGGAGCATCCTGCTGCCGACCTCCTGTCTGAGCGAGGAGGGCACGTCGCGCCACTACGTGGACGATATGACGAAGGTCGGGCCCAGTCTGAACCTCATGCAAGGGCTCCGCTCCGCCGCCGATGCAGCGCAGGTCAAACTCGTGCCTGGGCCGCAGTGGAGCTGCGACGCGTTCTATCGAGAGCTGGTGAGCAAGATCGAGGCGTACCGGCGCCAAGGTGTGCTCGCCGTCGACATGGAGACATCAGCCACCTACGCCCTTGGGCAGTTCCACGGAGTGGACGTGTGCAACCTGCTGGTGGTTAGCGATGAGGTGTGGGAGACATGGCGGCCTGCCTACGGCACTCCTGAGCAGCGCCGGGGCGAAGAGAACGCCGTCAAGGTCGTTCTGGACTGGCTGAAGACCCAAAAAATGACCCCGTGAGAGTGCCCTCTCTCTGTTACTCTCCTATAGGCCGGGAGCGAGTAAGATAGGAAGAGTCCAGAGAGGGGGGGAGCCCTCTCGGAGCCTGCCCTGAGCCGAAGCCCCGAGCCCGGCGTGGGGGTCTTGCCGAAGGGGCAGGGGACACGGGGGATGTGCCCCCGAATACAAGCGTATGCAGGCGGGCGGGTGGGACACGAGCGTTGGCCCACAAGAATCGCGGGAAGGAGACAAGCCATGACCCTCACCGTTGAGACCCAGGCCCTCCCGCCGGAGGCCTTCATCGACAGCCTCTTCGAGTGGCAGGCGCAGGCCGTCCGCAAGTCGCGGCTCTGGGCCGCCATCCTCTCGGGCGAGGCATCGCGCGCCGCCGTTCGCGCCTACCTCAAGGAGAAGTTCTTCCTGCACTGGCGCTCGGAGCCGGAGATCGCCGCCATCGTCTCCCTGGCCCGCGACCGGGACACCATGATGGCCCTCGCCAAGAACTTCTCGCGGGAGGCCGGCTTCTACCAGACGGAGAGCCACACGGAGCTTTACGTCCGCTTCTGCGAGGCCTTCGGGCTCACGCGCGAGGAGCTCATCGCCCACGTGCCGCTGCCGGAGACCATTGGCGCGTTCTATACGTCGTGCTACTTCCGGCGGGCGTCGCTGGAAGAGGCCATCGCCGCCTTCTCGCTGGCCTCGGAGGGGCGCAGGCGCGCGCCCAAGGGCGAGGCCGCCGGCATGAAGCAGTCGAAGGCGTTCACGCGCCACTACGGGCTTTCGGCGCGCGATGTCGAGTTCTGGACGGTGCACGAGGGCGAGTTCGAGGAGGAGGACATCGAGTTGGGCCTCGGCCTCGTGCGCCGCTACGTCCGGACGGCGGAGCAGCAGGGGCGCGCCCGCCACGCCTTCATGATGACGACGCTGACCAAGCAGCGGATGTACGAGGCGTGCGATCAGTTCTTGACGCTGCGGTAGTCCTCACCCCCCCTCCCCCTCTCCATGTCACATGGAGAGGGGGAGGGAAAATAATCTGGGGGACACCCGGCTTTGCACGGTTATCCCTTCTGTAGGGCTAGTTTCCGTGCATCTGCCATTTCTGCACGGAAAACGGGCTCGATCCCCAACTCATGAATGGCTTGGATCAGAACGCAGACATTATGACATAGAACTTTCGCTAGAACCTCGTTGACCATTCCTGTGTCGGTCTTGCTCCGTACTGAGTCTCCAAACTTCCCCTTTATCATCGAGAAGGTCGATTCGACATTTGATCTCTTGTGGTAGTGGGCCAAGAAGTCTTGCCGGTTGAACATGAAGTAGTGGTACATCCGCGCCCAGGTTGAATCGTCTGCTTGGGCAGGCTCGACCGTGTTGGACTTGAAGGGGATGAACGGGGTAGCGCCGAACGCCTGAACCAGCGCCATGTTCTTGTGGCTAGTGTACGCCTTGTCCGCCGACACCTCCCGAATCTGGAAATGCTGTGCGGTCTTTTGGACTAGCGGCTCGAAATAGGTGGTATCGTTGGCTGCCCATCCGCTGACCTCCACGGCAGTTACGATGTGAGTGTTGACGCCGCATGTCAGGTGGGCCTTCACCCACTCCCGGTTGTCCAACTCCCGCCCGTACTTCTTGTTGAACCAACGCACAAACCGGCTTGTCCCGAACCCAGAGGAGTCAATGGCAAAGTCAGTCTCCACGGCCTTCAGGGGCAGGCTGCTACTGGTAACGAGGCTCTGGAAGATAGGCGTGAGAGCCGGGTCCGACAGGTAACTCGAAACACGGTTGAAGTGGGGCGTAGAGGCCATCAGGCCATCAGTCAGGGCCTCTCGCATGTCGCTGGTGAACCGCCGAGTCGAGAATCCGGTGTAGACCTTGTAAGTGCTGGCGAACACCATGTCGGACAGAGGGAGGCGCGGCCTGCCGACGGTCTGGGGTGGTTGCTCGATACCCGCGCACAGTTCAGCCAGGAGGCGGGTGAAACGGGTTTTTTCCTCGCACTGGGCGGCGTTGTAGGCGCTCCAGTCTTGGGAGTAGGTCAGGCGGACAGTTTTAGTGGTGATAACTTTGCCGGTGGTCTTGGTTTCCCTCCTGATCGTGAATTCGACGGCGAAGATGTGTTTACATTTTACACCACGAACCTCGTGATCGGGACAGGTGCACTTTTGCTCGGCCAGGCTCACGAAGTAGTGCCATTCACCATCCTGGGATGGTACGCGCCACTTATCTCCAACCTTCCGAACGTGCTTGGTAGCCGCTATGAACATACCCCGTTGCTCCCGCACATCCATTGCTATACTCTCCTTACTATATCTACATTCTAAGTAGAGTATAGCGCACCACACTTGACTTGTCAACCCCTGATGTCTACTATCTATGTAGACTTTTAGAGGGAGCAGGGTATGGCCAAAGTCAAAGTGACAGCAAACAAGTGCGAGCAGTGCGGGTACGTCTGGGTCCCAAGAAGCAAGACACACGCGCCCTTCTGTCCCAAGTGCCGAAGCCTCCGATGGGACAAGCCGGGGAAGCGCGGAAAGAAGACTCACGGCGACTGAGTCTCGCGGCGTGGCGGCGGGAATCGATGCCTTAGTGCTTTCTTAATTTGAGCAAGCAACTCGGTGCCCTTCGCGGCCTCATCGCCACCGCCCGCAACCCTGTAGGCGGTCACAACAGTTTCTAAGCACCGGGAGAGGACTTCGTCCGATGCAGTGTGTATTTCGGACCCAGCAATAGCGTCACGAGTGGGGGAAGCAGAGCGTAGCATGTCGCACGCCACGTACATCGCCAAGTAGAAACGGATGTCGGATTGTGCGCTGGCGTCGAGCTTGTCCTTGCCAATTCCTTTCAAGTATGCGTCAACTCGCTTCATGAGTCGCGCACATTCGCTGTAAAGCTTTGGATTATATGTCTCGTCAAACAACCCGCTGTAATTGCGGCGCAGAATGCTCGTCGGTCTGGCGTAGGCGTCGTCTGGCCTCTGCAAGACAATTGCAGCGACGGCCTGCGCTAGATAGGCAATAGACACGATCTTCGCTACTGGAATACCTCTGTTACGGTAGTAGTTCTTGCGGCGTTCGTAATACAATTGCGCTGCCGTTGGCAAGAACCCCTCAATTCGGCGCTGTATGTCTTCCCCCGCATGGAAGGTTGCCGGTTCGATGTGTGTCTGGCTATTTGTCGCAATGATGATGCTGTCCCGGTCAAACGGGTCGGTGGTGGCGATGACCCGCACCAGAACGTTGCGCTTATCATTTTCCAGAAGGTGTTGTCTGTCACCCTCCGGCGCGCCATTGAAGTGCTCGTAGATTTTCCTGGAAGTTTGCAGGCCGTTCACGATCTCAGGCTCTTCGACCGCTAGCGTATCGCCGCTGCCCGTAACCGTTGTTGCCAGTATGGTGATACCATTATTCAGCCACCAGAATTCAACGGGTTTCGTGCTGCTGAGTGTCGATTCTATGCCCTTATTTACGACTACGTTGCCCTCATAATCACGAACGTTAGAATCGAATAAATCTTCACGCAGTTGACCATCGCTAGTAATGAACTCGAAGAACGCTCCGATTGGAACCAGGCAAACATAAGCGTTGCCGAATTGTGATGATGACAGCGATTTGGACGACTTAAGAGGCAATGTTTGAGGCGTGACTTTTCTGTAGAGTGTCAGGAGGTCTTTGGCTGTGACGAACGCAAACTTGCAGGTAGCACCGGAATACAAGTCCTGGAGGCGCTCCAGTAGTAGCTTCGCCTTCCGCTCTGGCTCAGGGTTGGCCGAATCAGCCAAGGCAGTGAAGTAGAAGGAGATAGTGAGCGTGGGGCGCTGGGTGAGAAGCGACAGATAGGTGCTGCTAAAACGCTTTACGATGGCTCGCAGCTTGGCACTGTAGACGCCTCCCGCGGTGGACTGGTCAGCAGTTGGGTCAAGCAGATCATTGACCATCGCCTGGAGCTTGAGAATCGCTTCCTCCGAGAACCCGTTGGCCATCTTCGACTGAATGACGATGAACTCCAATGGAATCTCTCGCCGCGACTTAAAGGACGCGATCTCCGGGTCCTCACGTACAACGCGCCGATCCAACAAGAAGTAGGCGGAATCCACACCTCCGTCGTCCGAGGCACCAACGTGTCCGGACTCAATGTCGTCCACGTCTACATCGAATGGCTTTAACAGTTGCTCGGCAGAGAAGTACTCAAAATGCTCCGTGGCCGACATGCCGGGGTATTTTTTGTCGCTCTCTTGTTCAAGGATGCTTCTAAGATAGAGACGATCTGATTCGCTCATGGGTAGTGCCCTCCTACCGACAGGTAGTGAGGATTGTATCACCTTGCTCACCGGGGGCCCCCTTCCTCGGCCCTGAACGATAAGCCGACTTTCCGTGCAAACGGTTGACTTGCCGTGCAGGAGTCAGTTATCGTGCAAAGCCGGGGACACCCCCAGTTCCCCTGGCCCCGACGGGTCGGGGCACCCCGTTTGGACTTATTCAGCGAACCTATGACTCGGGACACTCGCGCCCTCTCCGAGCCGGAGAGGGGGAGTAGCCGCCTCACTTCTCCTCTGTGCTATGCTGGCGCCGCACGACGCACCCAGGAGGCGCCCATGGCTGAGACCGGCAAGGCCGCCATCTTCACCGGCCCCAACAAGCCCTTCGACATCCGCACGTTCCCGCTGCCCAAGCTCGATCCGGGCTCCATGCTGGTCAAGATCAGCATGTCCAACATCTGCGGCTCCGACCTGCACATCTACCGGGGCGACATGGCCAAGTTCGGCTTCGACGGCTCGCGGGAGTCGATCCTGGGGCACGAGATGGCGGGCCGCGTCCACGCTCTGGGCGAGGGGATGACCAGCGACTCCCTGGGCCGCCCGCTGAAAGAGGGGGACCGGGTGGTCTACCAGTACTTCCAGCCCTGCTGGCGCTGCCCCGTCTGCCTCTCCGGCGCCACCCGGGCCTGCCCCAACAAGTACAACCGCCGCGCCACCGCCGTGGGCGAGTGGCCCTACTTCACGGGCGGCTACGGCGAGTACTACTACGTCCCCCCCGGCCGGGCCGTCTTCAAGGTCGAGGACGAGCGGATCCCGGACACCCTCATCGCCTCCGTCAACTGCGCGTTCTGCCAGGTGACCCAGGGGTGGGAGACCATCGGGCTGCGGTTCGGGCAGAGCGCCGTCATCCAGGGCGCCGGCGGCCTCGGGCTCTTCGCCACGGTGGTGGCCAAGGAGATGGGCGCCGCGCCCATCATCGTCGTCGACGCGCAGGAGAGCCGCCTGGCCCTGGCGAAGGAGTTCGGCGCCGACCACGTCATCGACGCCAGCAAGACGAAGCCCGCCGACCGCGTGGCCCAGGTGAAGAGCCTGACGGGCGGCCTGGGGGCAGAGGTCGTGGCGGAGCTGGTGGGCTTCCCCACGGTGGTCCAGGAGGGGCTGGACATGGTCCGCTCCGGCGGGCGCTATCTCGAGATCGGGAACATCAACTTTGGCATGACGATGCCCTACGACCCATCGCAGCTGGTCCATGGGAACAAGTCGATCCACGGCGTCGTCCTCTACGAGCCCAAGGTGATTCCGCAGGTGCTGAGCTTCATCTCGCGGAACCTGACCAAGTACCCCTTCGAGAAGGTGGTGTCGCACGTCTACCCGCTGGACAAGATCAACGACGCCTTCCAGCAGTCGGAGTGGCTGGGGAAGGACCAGCGGAAGGTCGTGCGGGCGGCGCTGGCGCCGTAGCGCACTCCCCCTCACCGGTTGAGCTCCTCCCGTCCGTACAGTAGACTGGACGGGGCGCCTCGCGGTCATCGTCTCGCGGGGCGCTCTTCGCGCGAGGCCTCCCTGTGACTAACGAAACCGCACCGCTGATCGTCGCCAACGGCGTGCACAAGACCTACTCCACGGGCCGGGTGGAGGTCCACGCCCTGCGGGGCGTCGATCTCGCCGTCCGCCGGGGCGAGATGGTGGCCATTATGGGCCCCAGCGGCTGCGGCAAGACCACGCTCCTCAACTGCCTCTCCGGCCTGGACGAGGTCGACGAGGGGGCCATCGCCATCGGCGGCATCGATCTCGCCACCATGTCCGATAACGCCAAGACAGAGCTCCGGGCGCGGCGGATGGGCTACATCTTCCAGGCCTACAACCTCCTGCCCGTGCTCACCGCCGTGGAGAACGTGGAGCTGCCGCTCCTCGTCTCGGGCATCAGGGCCAGGGTGGCGCGGGCCAAGGCGCTGCAGGTCCTGGGCATGGTGGGGCTGGCGGAGTGGCAGCGGCACTACCCGGCCGAGCTCTCGGGCGGGGAGCAGCAGCGCGTGGCCGTCGCCCGGGCGCTGGTCAACGATCCCCAGATCGTCTGGGGCGATGAGCCCACGGGCAACCTGGACAGCGAGACCTCCGAAGAGGTGATGAAGCTCCTCTGCCGCCTGAACCGCGAGAACGGCCAGACCTTCGTGCTCGTGACCCACTCGGACGTCGTGGCGCGCCGCGCCCACCGCACGATTCTCATGCGGGACGGCCGGATCGTGGACGAGCGCCGGAACCATGAGTAGGCCCTCCCCGGCAGGGGGAGCGCGCCGTGGATGAGCTCTTCGGCGCCCCCATGAGCGCCGTAGCCGCGGCCTTCGGCGTCCTCTTCGCCATCGGCTGCGGCGCGCTCCTCTTCATCCTCATCCGCAATCCCATCCTGGTCCGCATGGCGGCGCGGAACGTTCCGCGCCGGCGGGCCCAGAGCATCCTCATCGTAGCGGGGCTCATGCTGGCCACCGTCATCATCTCCAGCGCCTTCACGACGGGCGACTCGGTGGCGTTCAGCATCGACCGAAGCGCCACGGACAGCCTGCGCTCCCTGGACATGCTGGTCCGCGTGGACGACGATTCGCCCGTGTGGAAGGGGAAGGCGGCGCCGGACGAGTTCCCGGAGCGCCTCTTCGCCGAGATCGGCCCGGCGCTGGAGGCCGACCCCAAGGTGGAGAGCGTCGTCCCAGCGCTGGTGGAGAACGTGGCCGTGGTCAACTTCCGCACGCGCCAGTTCGAGGTCAACGGCCTGCTGACCGGCCTGGACCCGGCCCGCGCCGCCACCTTCGACCGCCTCGTCACCACCGGGGGCCAACGGGTGGACCTGGCGTCCCTGGCGCCCGGCGAAGCCTACCTGGACGACAAGGGCGCGAAGAGGCTGGGCGCCGTCGAGGGCGACGTGCTGCAGGTGCCGGTGGCGCCGGGAAGAGTCGTGGAGCTGCGGGTCAAAGCGATCGTGAGCGGCTGGTACTTCAAGCGCGCCGAGACCGACGCGGTCTTGATGACGCCTCTGGCGTGGGCCCAGGAGGCGCTGGGCCGCCCGGGCCTCCTCAGTGTCATCCTCGTCTCGAACCGCGGCGGCTACTCGGACGCGGTTGGCCTCTCCGCGGGAATCGAGCGGCGCCACCAGGACCTGCCCGCCATCAGGGAGAACGGCCTGGAGCTCTTCCCCCTCAAGCAGGAGATCGTCGACACGGCAAACGAGATCGCCAGCGTCTTCGTCACCTTCTTCACCACGTTCGGGCTCTTCTCCATCGGGGTGGGCATCCTGCTGATCTTCCTGATCTTCAGCATGCTGGCGGCGGAGCGGAAGAGTGAGCTGGGCATGGCCCGGGCCGTGGGCATGCGGAGGGCGCACCTGGTGCAGATGTTCGTGGCCGAGGGCGCCCTGTACAGCTTCGGCGCGGCCATCATCGGCGCCCTGGCGGGCATCGGCGTGGGCTTCCTCTTGGTCTACGGCGTGGGCGAGGCCTTCGCCAGAAGCGCTCCGGACGAGGACTTCCGCCTGTCACCCCACGTGTCGGCGGCCAGCCTGCTCGTCTCCCTCTTCGCGGGGAGCGTGGTGACGTTGATCACCGTGGCCTTCGCGTCCTGGCGCGTCAGCCGGCTGAACATCGTGCGAGCCGTTCGGGACATCCCCGAGCCGCAGACGCCCCGGGCGGGCCGAAGGACTCTCGTTTGGGGGATCATCCTCACGCTCCTGGGAGTCCTGCTGGCGGGCTACGGATTCGCGGCGGACCAGCTGACGGTCTTCGGCCTGGGACTCTCGCTGGCGCCCATTGGCCTGGCGCTGGTCCTGCGCTATGCAGGGGCGCCGCAGCGATGGGTGCTCACGGCCGTGGGTGTCTTCCTGCTGGCCTATTGGCTGGCGCCCCAGAGCCTGTTCGACAAGATTAACGACGCGTGGAAGCAGGACTTCTCGATATTCTTCGTCGCGGGGGCGCTGGTGACCACCGGCGGCGTCCTGGTCACCGTGAACAACTCCCCGGTGATCCTGGGGCTCGTGATGCGCACGGCGGGGCGAGTCCAGCGCCTGGCGCCCATGGTCAAATCGGCCGTCTCCTATCCGCTGCGGTCCGGCTTCCGCACCGGGATGTCCATGGCCATGTTCGCCGCCGTCATCTTCTCGATCATCGTCATGGCATCGCTCAACGTGAGCTTCGATAAGATCTTCGACGACCAGCAGCGTCTGACGGGCGGCTACGACGTCATCGCCCAGAGCGTGGCCGATATCAACCCGGTGGACGACACCGGGAAGCTTATCGAGTCCAACGCCGAGCTGGCGTTCGTGACCCGCGTGGATGGCAAGCCGTCCGTGGGTACTCTGCGAACGGTCCTCGACGCCAGGGGCCGGCTGGCCACCACGCCAGTGGGTGACGAGCAAGACACCCTGGTCAGCGGCGTTGACGACGACTTCGTGGCCTCGAACCGGTTCGCCATCACGCTGGCGACGCCGGAGTTCGGCGCGAAGAACAAGGTGGATAGCGCGGCCGTATGGCGGGCCCTTCGGGACCGGCCTGGCGCCGCCGTCGTCAGCGCCCTCCTGGTCCCCAGCCGCAACAACTTCAACTTCGGCGGCAACGGCGACCGCTTCCATCTCAACCCGCCGGGTCTCTCCATCGAGAATAAGAGCATGGACCCGGTCCCCATCTCGGTGGTCGACCCTAAGAGCGGCGCGACGATGGAGCTGACCGTCATCGGGGTGGTGGACGACGTGGCCTCGTTCTTCTTCCTGCCCTTCTCCATCTTCACCTCCACCCGCACCCTTGACGCCCAGATCCCGCGGAGGGTGAACGCCACCCGCCTCTTCTTCCACGTCCAGCCGGGGACCAAGGACGCGGCCATGAGAATCGAGGGGGCCCTCTTCGACCATGGGATGGAGACCGTGGACTTGAAAGACACCATCGGCGACGTGCGGTCGACGCGGCGGGCGCTCCTGGACCTCCTGACGGCGTTCATGGCGCTGGGGCTGGTGGTCGGCATCGCCGCGCTGGGGGTCATCAGCGCCCGGGCCGTGGTCGAGCGGCGGCACCAGATCGGCGTGCTGCGCGCCATCGGCTTCTCGCGGCGGATGGTGGCCGTGAGCTTCCTCATGGAGTCGTCGTTCATCGCGCTGGTGGGCATCGGCCTCGGGCTGGTGACGGGGCTCATCACCTCCGTGAACGTCGTGGCCGACGTGCGGCCCGACGAGCCCAACGTGGAGCTCATCATCCCGTGGGGCCGGATCGCCATCATCGTTGTGGGCGCTTACTTGTTCTCGCTGGTGACGACGGTGCTTCCCGCCCGCCAGGCCTCCCGGGTCGCGCCGGCCGACGCGCTGCGCTACGAGTGAGCGGCGCTGGGGGCTGACCGCCGGCCCTCGGGCCGCGTCGGAGGCACCCGCGTTCCGTGGGGACGGGCGATGGGCGTGCGCTCGCTGGAGACGCCGGGCTGGACGGGTGTGGGCGGCCTCGCCTCCGCCGTGGCGGCGATCTGCTCCCGCCGGCGCCGGATCCGCTCCTCCACGGGCTCGGTCTGGCGGATCTGGTCCAGCCGTGTATCGATCTGCTGGAGCGCCTGCCGGTATGGCTCGTTCACCTGCTGGATGGCCTTGCGGACCTGCTCCTTGCGCTCCTGCGGGGCGTGCGCCAGGACCTGCTCCAGGCGCTGGCGGTGGGTCTCGGCGTCCCGCTCCAGCCGCTCCTTGGTGAGCCGCAGCCGCTGCTCCACCGCCTCGTTGAGGGCGTGGGCGCGCTGCACGCTCTCCGGGCGCTCGAGGCCGGCGCTGGCATCGAGCTGCTGGGAGAGACGCCGCTCGTCGCGGTCGGTCTGCTCGAGGGAGATGGCGACGGCCCGGTCGATGTTCTCGGCCACGCGGCCAGAGAGGGCGGCCAGGCGCTTGGGCGGGCTCTGGACGGCGATCTCGGCCAGCTCTTCGGCCCGGCGGCGCGCCAGCTCCTCCGAGAGGCGGCCCCTGCTCTCGTCGGAGCGCAGGGGCCAGGCCAGGCGCACCCGCTCGACGGTCCGCTTGATGGGATAGAGCAGCTCGTTGGGCTTGCTATCGCTGGAGGCCTCGACGACGCCGTATCCGCCCACAACGATGACGAGGGCGGCGGCGGCACTGGCCCAGGCGCGCAGATGCTGCTGGAAGATGGCGGCCCGCCAGGCTTGTGGAGGGTGGCGCGCCATGGCGTGGCGCAGGCGCTCCCGGGCGGCGGCCTTGGCCTCGGCCCGGGGCCTCACCCGGGCGGCGGGTCCCACGACGCGCGCCGTCTGGAGGAGAGGTCGAAGCTCGGCGGCACGCACGGGGTAGGCGGCCAGGCAGTCGTCTACGGAGGCGCCGCGGCTCATGCGGTCCAGGCAATCGGTCAGGACGTCATCGAGCGCCAGCGGGCGCGCCGTGGCGGCGACCGGCGCGGCGGCCATGGCCTGGCGCAGGCGGGCGAGGCCCGCGGCCTTGGCCTTGGGCGTGGGCTGGACGCCGGACGCCGCCCGGACCGCCAGGGCCGTCTCGATGAGCGGCCGGAGCTCGCCGGCCCGCTCCGGGCAGGCGGCCAGGCAGTCCTGCACCGTGGCGCCTTGGGCCAGGCGGTCCAGACACTCGCTCAGGAGTTGGTCGAGCCTAGGATGGCGGCGTGGCCACATCGTCCGGGACCCTCACTGCGGTATGTCGTACCCGCGCCCAGCGAGCCGGCGGCGCAGGGCTCCGATGGAGCTATGCTGGAGGGCCTTGATGGCCCCCTGGTTCTTCTTCATGGCCTCGGCCGTCTCGGCGATGGAGAGACCGGCCCCGAAGCGCAGCGCGATGACCTGGCGCTGGGAGTCGGTGATCTCGGTCATGGCCGCGCGCACGTCGGCATAGGTCAGGCTGAAAACGACCTCCTCCTCGGGGTCGCCGCCGGTGAGCGGCAGCGACTCGTCGAGCTGGGCGGTGGGCCGCCGAGACCTGCGGCGCAGATGATCGACGACCAGGTTGTGGGCGATACGAAAGAGCCAGGCGGCGAAGGGGAGCCCCCGGGGCACGTAGGAGCCTATGGCCTCGTAGGCCTTGAGGAAGACGTCGGCGGCCAGGTCCTCGGCCTCGGCGCGGTTGCCGGTACGGACGAGGACGTAGCGGAAGATCCGGTCGTAGTAGGACTCGTAGATCCCTTCGAAGGCGGTGCGATCGCCTGCTTGGATCGCGAGGACAAGGCTGTCATCTGCCGCCAATGACC
The DNA here is from genome assembly GCA_964555685.1 of uncultured Dehalococcoidia bacterium. Classification (GTDB taxonomy): domain Bacteria; phylum Chloroflexota; class Dehalococcoidia; order SHYB01; family SHYB01; genus CAZKTO01. Next base: position 89,305 of record CAZKTO010000002.1, on the reverse strand, counting down.
GGCCCTCTGCACCCTGGGCGTCCGGCAGCGTTCGCCGGGGGGCCCAGCTCTCGATGCTCACCGAAAGCGCTCTCACGGTGATGGTAACGTTCCATACCATAAAAGGATAGCATGGACCCCCTCGCGCATGCCCTCGGAGGCGTTCCCCGCCCAGAGCCGGCGGCGGCCATCGCCATATCGGAGTAGGGGGGCCGCGTGCTAGAATCCAGATTGAGCAGTGCGATGAAGGCGACGAGCGTCCCAGAGTGGGTGGGGCAGCGGCCCATGGGCTACTTCGCGCGGCCGATGCGGGCGGAGGACGTCGCCCAGGTGGCGCAGGTGGAGCGGGAGTGCTTCCCCACCGGGTGGATCGCGACGCCGTTCCGCCGCGAGCTCAAGAACCGGATGGCCGCCTATCTGGTGGCCTGTGAGGCCCGGGACCCCGGCCACGCTGAGGCGGAGGCCCGCGGGCTCCCGGTGGCGCTGGACGCCAGGCCCAAGGCCGGGGGGTTCGGGGCTCGCCTGATGAGCCTGTTCAAGAGCGAGCCGGCGCCGCCCCCGGAGCTCGTCCAGCGCATCGTTGGGTTCCTGGGCATCTGGTTCATGGTGGACGAGGCCCACATCACGGCCATCGGCGTCAAGGAGCGCTGCCGCCGCGCGGGCATCGGCGAGCTCCTCCTCCTGGCCGCGCTGGAGAAGGCCGTCCTCCGGGGGGGCCGCGTGGCGACGCTGGAGGTGCGGGTCTCGAATCGGGGGGCCCAGGCGCTCTATGAGAAGTACGGCTTCAAGCCGGCGGGCGTCCGCAAGGGCTACTACACCGATAATCGGGAGGACGCTCTGATCATGACCACGGAGGCCATCCCGACGCCGGAGTACCAGCGACGGCTCCAGGAGCTGCGCCGCGGGCATGCGGCGCGCTGGGGGCCCAGCGTCCGGATCGCCGGCTGACCTGGCCTGCCGGGAAGCGGGCGGCTAGTCGCTATCGACGTGGAAGGCGGCGTCCAGGGCTCTGCGGGCCCGCTGCCGGTCCTCGGCCCGGATGAGGCAGGTAATCTTGACCTCGCTGGTGCCGATGGCGAGGATGTTGACGCGGGCATCGCCCAGGGCGCGGAACATGCGCCCCACGTAGGAGGGATCCGTCAGGATCCCCGTCCCGACGATCTGGACCTTGGCCAGGTCCTCCAGCGCCTCTACGTCGTGGGCCTGGATCGCCCCCCGGATGGCCTCGATGCAGGCGCGGGCCCGGGCGGCGTCCTCCTGGCGAACCGTGAACGAGAGGTCCGTGCTCCGCTCGACGCTGGCATTCTGGAGGATCATGTCGACGGAGATGCCCTGCTCGGCGAGGCGGCCGAAGATGGCGGCGGCGATGCCGGGGCGGTCGGGCACACGGATGATCTTGATGAGGCTCCACCCGTTCTCCGCCACCACCTCGCGGACCCGCTGTCTCACTTCCACGGCTTGGCGCTCCGTCTGATCGTGTATGCTGGCGGCGGCCCGGGCTACCGCTCTCCGCTTCCGCCGGGAGCGGGCTGGTCGCTCTGCTGCGCCCGCTGGAGGGGGAAGAGGATGACGTCGCGGATGCTGCTGGCGCCCGTCAGGAGCATGACCAGGCGGTCAATGCCGAGGCCGAGGCCGCCGGTGGGCGGCAGGCCCAGCTCCAGGGCGGTGAGGTAGTCCTCGTCCGTCGGGTGGGCCTCCACGTCGCCGGCCTGGGCGCGCTCTCGCTGGCGCTCGAACTGGGCGCGCTGGTAGGCCGGGTCCGAGAGCTCCGAGAAGGCGTTGCCGAGCTCCATGGCCGCCATGTAGGGCTCGAAGCGCTCGGCCAGGCGTGGGTCGGTCCGGTGCTGCTTGGTCAGGGGGCAGAGGGCGGCTGGGTAATCGATGATGAACGTGGGCTCGATGAGGCGCGGCTCGACGCGCTCGTCGAAGAGCCGCTCCGCGATCTCCTCCCAGCCCAGGCCCTCGAGCTCGGCGTCCGGGATGCCGGCGCTCCGGGCGGCCTCCCGGGCCTCCCCGGCGCTGGACACTCGCGTGAGGTCCACGCCCCCGTACTCCTTGATAGCCTCCAGGTAGGGGAGACGCCGCCACGGCTTCGAGAGGTCGAGGGAGAGCTCCCGCCCATCGACGGAGCGGGCGGGCAGCGTGAGAGAGCCGCTGACCTCCTGCGCCAGGAAGCGGACCAGCTCCTCGATGAGGGCCATCATGTCCGTGTAGTCAGCGTAGGCCTGGTAGACCTCCAGGATCGTGAACTCGGGGTTATGGCTGGAGTCGATCCCCTCGTTCCGGAAGCAGGAGCAGATCTCGTAGACCTTCTCGAACCCGCCCACGACGAGGCGCTTGAGGTAGAGCTCCGGGGCGATGCGCAGGTAGAGGTCCCGCTTGAGCTCGTTGTGGTGGGTGACGAAGGGCCGGGCGGCCGCGCCGCCGTACAGGGGCTGGAGAGTGGGCGTCTGGACCTCCAGGAAGCCGCGCGCGTCGAGAAAGGCCCGGACGAGGGAGATGGTGCGGGTGCGCTTCTTGAAGAACTGCCGGGCCTCGGCGTCCGAGATGAGGTGCAGGTAGCGCTGGCGGCGCATCGTTTCGAGATCGCGCAGGCCGTGGAACTTCTCCGGCAGGGGCTGGACGGCCTTGGCGAGGATGGTGAACGAGCGCACGTGGACGGTGAGCTCGCCGGTGCGGGTCACGAAGAGATAGCCCTCCGCGCCCACGATGTCGCCGCGATCCACCAGCAGCTTGAACGTCTCGAAGTCCTTGGTGCTGTCGGCGGTCAGGTAGAGCTGGATCGCCGCGTCCTGGTCCTCGAGGTGGGCGAAGCTGGCCTTGCCCATGCGGCGGACGGCGGTGAGGCGGCCGGCCACGCGCACGTCGGTCTGGCCGGGGCCGGCGCCCCGCTGGTCCCAGAGCCGGCGCGCCTCGGCGATGGTGTGCGAGCGGTCGAAGCGGTACGGATAGGGGTTCACCCCCATGCCCCGGAGCCGCTGCGCCTTCTCGATACGGGTGGACCGCTCGTCCACGGGTCCCTCTCCGCTAGCCCTTGAAGAGATTGGGGATCATCCGCTCCTGCCCCTGGCCATCGCCCTTGACCAGGCCCAGGGCGGACCCGGCCAGGCGGTCCATGTAGACGCCCATGCCGATGAGGGGCTGGCCGGCGGGCCACCGCTCCAGGTCCTTGAGGAACCGCTCATCGGGCTCGGGCAGGAGCTCGTAGCCCAGGCGGCGCAGGTTATCGATGTGCTGGAAGCGGACCTTCTGGGCGCTGGCGTCCATGAGCTCCCGCTGGGCCAGGGCGACGCGCACGCCGTCGATGTAGAGCTCCCACTTCTCGCAGTGGATGCCGTCGGTAGACTCGGCGAGGGGGCTCGACTCCAGCGGCAGGCCATGGACCACGATGGGCCCCTTGAGGGTGGGCGCGATCTGGGTGCGGAAGGCGTGGTCCAGGAAGTCGTACCAGTAGCCCTGGGGCCCGGCGCGCAGGTAGGAGGCGAGGTTGCCGGCGCGATAGGCGAGGCCGGCGCAGGTCTCTCGCAAGCGGGCGTCTCCGGCGCGGGCCTCGATAGCCCTGGCCTGGCTTTGGGGGCGGGCCGCCTTGGCGCGAGCCGTGGTCATGCCGGAGGCCGACTGCAGGATGCGTTCGAGGTCCGCCTTGGGCTCCATGCCGAGGATCAGCTCCGCGAAGGTGCGGCGCGCCCAGGGGCGGCGCAGCCGGGCGCAGGCGGCGGTGGCGGCGGCCCCGGCGATGAGCTCCTCGGCCTCCAGGGCGCCGATGGCGCTATCGATGAGGCGGCGCAGGAGAGGCTCCAGCGACCAGTGATTGCGCTCCGGCGCATAGAGCTCGAGGAGGGTGAACTCGGGCCGGTCGAAGCGCTCCCGCGGAGCCGCCTCGTCCCACTCGTCCCGCAGGCAGACGGCCATCTCGAAGATGCGGCCGGGGCCGGTCTTCCCCCAGTCGATGAGGAGCCGCTTGAGGTAGAGCTCGGGCGCGGCGCGGAACCAGAGGCGCTCGCCCAGGGAGGCCGAGTAGGTGCTGAAGCCGGTGCCCCTCTCGAACCCGCTCAAGCGGGGGTGGAGCACGGGCGTCTGGACCTCCTGGTAGCCCCGATCTTCCAGGAAGTGCCGGGTGGCGCCGATGAGGCGCATCCGGGCGCGGAGGAGGCGCGGCTCGGCCGCCGGGTGCGGGGGCCCGTTCTTGCTCATGCCGCCCGCTCCTCCCATCGCGCTCCCTCGAGGGCTGGCAGGTAGAGCACGTCCAGCGGCATGCTCGCGGGCCCATGCTCTCGCAGCACCGCCTCGACCCCTTGCTCGATGGCCTGGACGGTGGTTGGGCCGGTGCGGAGGTAGCAGTAGCCTGGCGCGATCTGGCCGGTCTGCAGGGGAGTGGCCCGCACACCGTGCTGGGCCAGCGTGCTGGCCACGGCCGCCGCCCGGACGCCATCGCCGCCCAGGACGCGGAGGAGAAACGGAGCCACGAGCCGGCCGCTGGAGAGGAGAGCGGGGGCGCCCTGGCAGGCCTGGGCCCTGCCGAAGGCGCCGGCGCCGTACATGTACAGGGGGCTGGGCCGGTCATCCCCGTGGCCGCGCACGGCGAGCTGCCGGGCGCAGAACTGGATATCGGCCATGACGGAGGAGGCCGTCTCGGGCCCGCCGGCGCCGGGCCCTCGCAGGGCGATGGCGTAGCGCTTGGCCTGCCCCTTCGCTCGGCTCAGGGCAGGCTCTGAGCCTGATGAAGGGGCGGGAGCCGCCCCCTCGACGGGCGACTCCACCTCTAACAGGCAGGCGTTCTCCGAGCCGTTGACGCCCGCCAGGGGGTGCCCTGCCTCGACGGCGGCGGGCTGGACCCACGCGGCCACGCGGCCCGGCTCGCCCTCGGTGAGCATCTGCGCGCCCGCCAAGAGCTTGGGCACGTAGCCCAGGCGCTCGAGGAGATGGAGATCGGGCGTGTGGAGGATGGGCTGGGTGCTGACGTGGTCGTCCCGGCCGCAGACCTGGGGGCACGGGCGCGCGGAGCCGGCGGGGCAGGCGTGGAAGGCGGCGCGCTCGCGGGGGCCCGGGGCGCGGGCCGCGCCCCGCCGGGCGATGCCTCGCACGTAGATGTCCCGAGGCCGCAGGCGCACGCCGAAGGCCAGCCCCGCGAGGATGATGACCTTGCTGCGGGCGTCCTCGCCCAGCACATCGGCGCTGGGGTCCGCCTCGGCCAGGCCCTGGTGGATCGCCGCGCAGACGGCGGCGGGGTAGGCGGCGCCGGCGTCTCCCTGGCGGGCGGCCTGGCGCATCTCGGTCAGGATGAAGTTCGTCGTGCCGTTGATGATGGCGAGGAGCGCCGTGACGCGCCCGCCGACGCATCCGGCGATGGTCTGCACCACCGGCATGGCGCCGCCGACGGCCGCCTCGCAGGCGAGGATGAGGCCCCGCGCTTGGGCCAGCCGCGCCAGCTCATAGCCGGACCGGCTCAGGACAGCCTTGTTCGCCGTCACCACGCACTTCCCGTTCCACAGGGCCTCTTCAATGATGGCCTCGGCCGTGGGTGAACCCGTCAGCTCCACGACGATATCGACACGCTCGTCCCGCACGATCTCACGCCAGGCGGGCCCGCGGACCCGGCGGCCGGTGCCGGAGCCCGTGGAGCCGGCCTCGTAGTAGAAGCGCGGGCGGCCCCGCTCGTCGCGGGAGACGACGCGCTCGATGCGCTCCGCGGGCGCGGCCTTGGGGCTGTCGCGGGAGCGGCGCGCCGCGCTCCAGAGACGCACCCGGGCCACGGCCGGCCCCCCCAGCCGCGCGCCCGGCACCGGGAGCACGATGGGGGCGCGGGCGAAGAAATCGAGGACGGCGGAGCCCACCACGCCCACACCAATAAGCCCGACGTTGATCTCAAGCGCATCCGGGGCGGGAGCTTTGGCCCTCATGGCCGGGCGGCTCCCAGAAGGCGAACGGGCGTGAACCGGTGAACCATCGTAGGGGAGTATTGTACGCCCGTCAGAGAACATCTTCAAGGACGGCGGGGCTCGGCGCCAGGGCAATTGCATTCTTGGCCAGCGTGCCTGGCCCATGGGATGAGACGAACCGGATCGAAGCCACTTACCCCGTCATGCTGAGGCTCCGCGAAGCATCTGGGGGGAGGCAGCCCCACCCCAGACCCTTCGGCTGCAGACAGCCTCAGGGTGACAATGAAAAGGCCCTGGGCGCAGCGCAGGGCCTTTTGCGTCCCGGTTCCCCGTTGGGCTATAGTGGGCCTCCGGCCATGCCCAGGAAGAAACGCTTTCAAGAGATCGAGCCCTTCGAGATCACCCAGACCATCGAGGAGATGGCCTTCATGGGGGAAGGGTTCGCCCGCCACGAGGGCGAGCCCGTCTTCATCCCCGGCACGATCCCGGGCGAGGAGGTCACCGCGACCGTCTGGCGCAAGAGCCGCCGCTATCTCGAGGCCGACCTCAAGGAGATCAAGCGGCCCTCGCCCCAGCGGGTTGCGCCGCCGTGCCCCTACTTCGGCCCGTGTACCGGGTGCCAGTGGCAGCACATCGCCTATCCGTACCAGCTGGAGCTCAAGACGAAGATGGTGGCCGACCAGCTCCGGCGCGTGGGCGGGTTCGAGCGGGCGCCGGTGGCCCCGGCCATCGGCTGCGACGACCCCTGGGGCTACCGGAACCACGCCCGCTTCACCATCGGCCCCGAGGGCCAGGTGGGCTTCGTCAACCGGTCCCGGCGCTCCTTCGTCCGCATCGAGCGCTGCATGATCATGGACGAGGGGATCAACGGCATCCTGGCGCAGCTCCAGGGCCGGTGCGCCGAGACGACGCAGCTCTCGGTGCGCTACGGGGTCCGGACAGGGCGGGCCCTGATCCAGCCCAAGCTCCGGAGCGCCGCCATCGGCCTGGAGTCGGGCCAGACGCACTACGAGGAGGATCTGCTGGGGCGGCGCTTCCGCATCGCCTCCCCCTCGTTCTTCCAGGTGAACGTCCGCCAGGCCGGGCGGCTGGTGGAGGTGGTGCGCGACCGGCTGGCCCTGCGGGGCGATGCGACGCTCGTGGACGCCTACGCCGGCGTGGGCACCTTCGCCGCGCTGCTGGCGCCCGGAGTCCGGCGCGTCTACGCCATCGAGGAGTCGGCCTCGGCGGTGGAGGACGCGCGGGTCAACGTGGCGGGGCTGGCCAACGTCACCCTCGTCGAGGGGCGCACGGAGGAGGCCCTGGGCCAGCTCCCGGAGCGGCCCGACGCCGTGGTCCTGGACCCGCCGCGCGCCGGCTGCCACGAAAGCGCCCTCCGCGCCCTGGCGGCTCTGGGCACGCCGCGGGTGGTCTACGTCTCGTGCGACCCCGCCAGCCTCGCCCGCGACCTGAAGCTTCTGACGGAGTTGGGCTATGACTTGGCCGAGGTCCAGCCTATCGACATGTTCCCTCACACCTACCACATCGAGGCGGTGGCCACGCTGCGGAGGCGGTAGGACGCCGCGAAGGAGGTTCGGATGAAGATCGCCCGTATCGAGTGGAGGGGGGCGCCCGTCTGGTCGGAGGTGGACGGCGATGCCGTCTACCGGCTGGAGGGCGAACGGTTCGGCGCGTGGCGCCGGGGCCAGGCCCTGGGCAGGCTGGCGGAGGCGCGGCTCCTCGCGCCCATCGAGCCGGCGAACAAGATCGCCGGGCTGTTGGGCAACTATGGCTCCAAAGGCAAGCGGGCCGGACCGGGCTTCTTCTTCAAGCCCTACTCCGCCGTCATCGCCCCCGGCGAGGCCATCGTGAAGACGCCCCGCACCCCCGCCATCAACTTCGAGGCGGAGTTGGGCGTGGTCATCGGACGGCGGGCCAAGAACGTGCCCGAATCGTTGGCCCTGGACTACGTGCTGGGCTACACCATCGTCAACGACGTGACGTGCTTCCCGGCCCAGAAGGAGGACGGGGCCCTTTCCTCCCGCTTCAAGGCCTTCGACACCTTCTGCCCGGCGGGGCCGTGGATCGTGACGGGGCTGGACGGCGGGCGGTTGCGCCTCACCTCGCGCCTGAACGGCGTCACCAAGCAGGACATTTCGACGGGGCAGATGGCGTTCAGCGTCGCCGAGGTCATTGCGTGGATCAGCGCGGCGGTGACGCTGGAGCCGGGGGACCTGATCAGCACCGGCACGCCGCCCGGCAACGCGGAGATGGAGCCCGGCGACGTTATCGAGTGTGAGATCGAGGGGATCGGGGTCCTGCGGAACCCGGTGGCCCGCTAGGCGGCTTCTACTGGGGGCTGGGCCCGCCGCCGGGACGCTGCCACATGGTATAGAACTGGTCCGACTCGCCCAGGACGGCGCGGCGCAGCTGCTCGCGCTCCTGGCTCACGATGAAGGTGCGCTCCCGGCGCAGAAGCCTTCGGAACGTGGCCCCGCACAGCTCCACGAAGGACTTGGGATAGCTGTCTTGGAAGAAAGCCTGGAGAGCGGTGTCCGCCTCCTCGTCGGTCATGGCCACGATGGGGCCCGCGCAGATGAAGAGCGAGATCCGATGGCCTCCTCCCCCGCCCGCCAGCAGCTTGGCGAGCCGGGCCGCCCCCTTCTCCTGCATCGCCGCCTGCATCCGGGCCGGCAGCGTTATGAGGCTGAGGAAGGGCGGGCCCGGTGCGCGGATCAGCGCGGCCAGCTCTTGCTCCAGCTCACGGTAGTGGTCCGGCGTCAGCAGCTCCTTGGCGTTGACGACGCGCACCTGGGGCCTCGCCTTGTCCCGGACGTCGATGGCCATGAACTCGTCCAGGTGGGGGAAGATCGTGACGTGGAGATCGGCGCTCTCGATGGAGTTGCCCTGGGGCTCGCTCTGGTCCATGGCATGATCCTTCTCGCCTCTGCACGGGCGCCGGGGCCCGTTCATTTCATTATACGCCCGCATGCGGCCACCGGCGGGCCCAAACCTATCCAGAAATGTCGTTCATCACGTGAGGTTTCACCCTCACCTGCTTCGCGGCTCGCAGCTATCGCCTCGATCAAGGGGGAGGGGATTTCGGGATGGCTTCCCTATTTCCCGTAGGACTGGTCTCTCCGGCCCTCGCGGGCGGAGGGCCCGGCGGGGTGCTGGTCGTCCGGCTCCAGCGGCGGCACGGTGATGCTCAGCACCAGCGACGGCTCCCGGGCCGAGAGAGCGTGCACCGTCAGTGGCGGCACGCGCACCGTCTCCAGGGGCCGGGCCAAGAGCGCGCCATCGCCGAGCCGGATGCGCACGGAGCCCGTTAGGACCACGTAGACCTGCGTGGCCCGCCGGTGATAGTGGGGCTGGACCTCGTGGCCTGTCCAGACCCGCAGCAGACGCAGGCTGGCCTCGGGCGTCCTCGTGTCCGAGACCACCTCGTAGTTGCCCATCTGCTCGCTCGCCATGGCGTCACCTCGATTTCGTTCAGTGCTTCGGCGCGTCCGCGGGCGCGCGGGATGGCGCTGGCGTGACGCTGCTTTCGGACGGGGCGACCCCGACTCGGCGAAGGAACCGGTCCAGCGTGGCGAGATAGGACGGGCCCGCCCGCTCCGGGACGTCCTCGTGGGCCGCGCCGCGCACCGCCAGGAGCTCCTTCGGCTCGCCGACGGCCCGGAAGAGGCGCAGGCCGTGATCGAAGGGCACCTTCTCGTCGCGGTCGCCATGGATGACGAGGACCGGGGCCCGGACGGAACCGATCTTGGCCAGGCTGTTGAGGCGCGTGCGCATCACTGGACCGACGATCCGCCCCAGGAGGGTTGCCGCGGCCATCGCCTGGATCGAGACGAAGGCCGATTCGATGACAAGGCCCGCGCAGTCCTGCCGGCGCGCCGTCTCGACGGCGATGGCCGCGCCCAGGGACCGGCCGAAGAGCACCACGGGCAGGCCCTTTAGGCCGGGCTCATCGCGGGCCCAGCGCACCGCGGCCTCGCCATCGAGGTACAGGCCCCCCTCGGACGGCCTGCCTTCGCTGCGCCCGTAGCCCCGGTAGTCGAAGATCAGGATCGGAACGCCCAGGCCCTGGCTCACCAGGCGCACCGTCTCCAGCTTGTCGCCGATGTTGCCGTCGTACCCGTGGAACCAGACCCAGAGGGCGCGCCGCGGGCCCGGGATGAGCCAGGCGTGGAGGCGCGGGCCATCGGCCGCCTGGAGCCAGACCTCCCGAAAGGCGAGGCCCATGGTGGCCGGATCGGTCGTGAGCTCCCGTGTGGGCTTGAAGATCAGCCGCTCCTCGAACACGTCTCCACCCCCGGACGCAAGCCTAGCACGGCCCCGAGGGCCTGTCAGCAGCGCTTGACACCTCTCCCCAAATCCCTCACAGTTGACCAGTTGTGGAGTGGCTCTCCCGAGGACTCGATACCGCATGACGCCTGCGTTCCAACCCAAACGGGTGCTGGTCTGCACCCCGCATCCTGACGACGCCGAGATCGGGGCCGGGGGCACCATCGCCAAGTGGGTCCGCGAGGGGGCCGAGGTGACGCTCGTCGTCTGCACCAACGGCGACAAGGGGTCCGACGACCCGGACATGACCTCCGAGCGCCTGGCCCAGATGCGCGAGCGGGAGCAGCGCAAGGCGGCCCAGGTGCTGGGGCTCAAAGAGGTGGTCTTCCTGCGCCACCCGGACGGCGCGATCGAGGACACCCTGGAGTTTCGGGGGGAGATCGTCCGCGAGATCCGCCGCGCGAAGCCGGACGTGGTCATGACGGTGGACCCGCACCGGCGCACCTCCTACCAGCACCGGGACCATCGCGTCACGGGCCAGGTGACCCTGGACGCCGTCTTCCCCCTGGCGCGGGACCACCTGAACTGGCCGGAGCACAAGGCCCTGGGCCTCTCGCCTCACAAGACGCCCTACGTCTACCTGTGGGGAGCGGACGCCCCGGATACGCACGTCGACATCGCCGATACCTTGGACGTGAAGATCGAAGCCCTGCGGAGGCACGCGAGCCAGGTGGACGCCCGCCGCGAGGTCGATTTCTCCAAGTTCCTGCGGGAGTCGGCCCAGCGCGTCGGCAAGGACAAGGCCATGGACGCCGCCGAGGCCTTTCGCGTCATCGAGTTCCGGCGGTGAGCGCGGCCTACTACGATCTCCATAATCACACGCTCCCCGGCGTCGACGACGGCCCGCGGACGATGGACGACGCCATCGCCATGGCCGGCATCGCCGCGGCGGACGGGATCGGCGTCGTGCTCCTCACGCCCCATAACCGGGACGTGGAGCCGCTGGTGCGGGACGGCAGCTTTCCCCAGCGCGTCGAGGCCCTGCGCGCCGCCATCGCCGAGGCGGGGATAGGGGTCCAGATCGTCGTGGGCATGGAGAACCACGTGGAGCCGGACCTGCCGGAGAAGCTGGCCCAGGGGCTCGCCCTTCCGATCAACGGGAGCAAGTACGTCCTGGTCGAGCTTCCGTTCACATCCACGCTGCCCCTCTACACGGACGATGTGCTCTTCCAGCTCCAGGTCCGGGGCTATGCCCCCATCATCGCCCACCCCGAGCGGTGCGACGCCCTGGCCGAGCGCCCGGAGCTGCTCCAGGCGTTCGTTGGGCGCGGGATGCTGGCGCAGGTGACCACCACCAGCATCGTTGGGGGATTCGGGCGGAAGTACCAGAAGGCCGCGGAGACGATGCTGCGCGGCGACCTGGTGCAGATCATCGCCACGGACAGCCACCAGGCGCGGGGCCCTCGCGTGCCCGTCATGTCCAAGGGCGTCCAGCAGGCCGCGCGGCTCGTGGGCGAAGAGCGGGCCACGTTCATGGCGACCGCCGTGCCGCATGCCATCATCGAAGGGCGGCCCATTCCAGCGCTGCCCGCCCCCGACCACCGGCGCCGCGTGGGGTAGCCAGGGCCCTTCGATTATTCTGGGAACACCTTTCTGTCAAGAAAGGGTTCCCAGGACAACCGAACGACCCTGAGCGGCCAGGCCGCGTCCTGGCGCTGGAGCCTCGGCTCGCCTATAATCGGCCCGACGACAGACCCCCCAGGAGGCGCCCCATGGGCGTGACGCTGGACCAGCGCGAGATCGACGAATTTCTCACCAAGGGGCACACCCTCATCGTCTCGTGCCTGGACAAGGACGGCTATCCGCACGCCACACCCGTCTGGTACGTCTACATGGACGGCGCCATCACATTCCGGGCCCGCTCGAACACCTTCAAGGCCAAGCACCTGGCGCGCAGCCCCAGGGTCAGCGTCCTCGTCGAGACCGGCGAGCGCTGGCGCGACCTGAAGGCGGTCATGGTCCGCGGGCGGGCCCAGCCGATCGAGGACGAGGAGACGCAGAGGCGCTACGACCGGCTGCTGGACGAGAAGTACGCCAGCTTCCGGGAGGCCTCGGCCAACGTGCCCAAGAGCACGCGGTCGTTCTACGCCGTGGGCAAGGTCTACTACAAGGTCGTCCCGGAGAAGAAGCTCGCCACCTGGGACAACCAGAAGATCCGCCTCGCCGCGCGGTAACGAGCGGGGCGTGCTTCATCTCCCGCGCGATGCCGCCTGGTCAGATTCGCAGGGGCGCACCCCGACAGGCCAGGGCGTCTGGCTGCGCCTCTCCTCTACTGTGTGAATCTGTGCGGCCTGCGGACTACACCGGCCGGTCCAGGGGCTCCGTGCCGATGAGCTGCTCCTCGGCGAGGGCGCTGGGGGAGGCGGGAGCGGCGGTCACGATCATTCAACAAGAGCGCCCCGACAAGTCGGGGCGCTGGCGTGCGGACTCAGGCGATGCCGGGACGGCTACGCGGCCGTCTTGACCTGCTCCGGCACCTTGTACTCGCCCAGGGTGAAGTACTTGGTCATGGTCTCTTCCATGAACTTGGGCGCCTCCCACGTGGGCATGAACCAGCCCGTGGGACACATGGTCAGGATTTCGACGAAGCTGAAGCCCAGGCCCGCCTTCTGCGTCTCGAAGGCGTGGCGGACCATGCGCTTCGTCCTCTTGATGGCGGCGGGGCTGTGGATGGAGCCCCGGGCCGAGTAGGCGCAGCCCTCGAGCTGGGCCAGGAGCTCGGCCGTCTTGATGGGCCTGCCGTGGATCTTGGCGTCGCGCCCCTCGAGGGTGCTCTTGGTCTTGTGGCCCACCATGGTCGTGGCGGTCATGTGGCCGCCCGTCTCGCCGTTGACCATGTTGTTCAGGAGGATCGTGGTGAAGTTCTCGCCGCGGGCCGCGCAGTGCACCGCTTCGGCGATCCCCTCGCTGACGAGATCGCCATCGCCCTGGATGGTGATGACGAAGCTGTCCGGGAGCATGCGCTTGACGCCCGTGGCGACGGAGGGCGCGCGGCCGTGCAGGGCGTTGATGCGATCGTGCTGCATGATAGAGTCCATGGCGCCGTAGCAGCCGATGCCCGCGACCTGGATGAGCCGCTCGCGGACGCCCATCTCCTCGATGACCTCGGCGATGACGCGGTAGGCCATGGGCTCGCCGCAGCCGGGGCACATGTGGTGGGCCTGGGTCTTGATGGCCGTCTGGGGCAGGGACCAGACCTTCTTCAGCTGCTCCTTCGCCTGCTCCTTGGTCATCGCCATAGCGCCTCCTCCTGTGTCTACGCGGGCACGGCCATGCGGTCGTAGGTCTCGCGGATCTTCGCCGTGAGGTTTGGAATGTGGATGGCCTCGCCCATGCCGAACCCCGAGTCGTCCTGGCTGATGCGGCCGATGAAGTGGACGGGCACCTTGCCCATGACGGTGAGCTTCACGTCGTCGAGCATCTGGCCGGCGTTGAGCTCGAAGACGGCGATGGCCTTGCACCGGCTGGCCGCCTTCAGCACCTCGTCCTTGGGGAAGGGCCAGAGGGTGATGGGCCGGATATAGCCGACCTTGAGCCCCTCCTCGCGGAGCTGGGCCACGGCGTACTTGGTGAAGCGGGCCACATAGCCGAAGGACATGACGACGAGATCGGCGTCATCCAGGTGGCCCGAGTCGGCCATGGCGGGGACGTTCTGCTCCAGCCAGGCGATGCGGTCCACGCCCCGCTCCTGGAGCTCGCCGTAGCGGCGGCGCACGCCCTCGCCGACGGTGTAGGTGCCGGCGATGAAGCTGTTGACGCGAGGGGCCCGGTCCTTGGCGCCGGTGATGGCCCAGGTCTTGGGCTCCAGGTCCCGCTCGTCCAGGTCCCTGAACTCGACGGCCTCGACGGTGTGGCTCAGCACGTAGTCCGATTGGAGCAGGACCGGGGTGCGGAACTTGTCGGCAGTGTAGAACGCCAGGCGGGTGAGGTCGGACGCCTCCTGGACCGTGTGGGGCGCGTAGGCGATGTAGCGGTACTCGCCGTGGCCGCCCCCGCGCGTGCCGACGCGATACTCCGTCTGCCCGCGGGACATGTGCACGAAGACGTACGGGACCTCGGCGGCGAACATCTCGGACATGGCCTCGTGCATCAGGCTCATGCCCGTCACCGTCGAGGAGCACATGGCGCGGTGGCCCGTGGCCGCCGCGCCCCAGACCATGTTGATGGCCTCGCCCTCGCTCTCGGCGTTCATGTGCACGCCGCCCACCTTCGCCAGCTCCTGGGCCATGGCCTCGATGAGGTGGCTGTTGGGCTGGATCGGATAGCTGGCGTAGAAGCGGCAGCCGGCCTTCACGGCCGACTTGGCGATGGCCTTGCTGCCTTCCAAGAGCTGTTTGTTCGCCACGAAGGCCCCCCTATCTCACGGCCACAACCTTGTCTGGAACGTTCCGGTAGACGGCGGTAAAGCAGAAGTCAGGACAGATCAGGGCGCAAAACTCGCAGCCCGTGCAGCCGTCCTTCAAGATCGGGTAGCGGTAGCCCAGGACGTTGAAGTCGTGGGACATCTCCAGCACGTGCACCGGGCAGACCTTCACGCACAGGTCGCAGCCCTTGCACGTATCGATATCGATGTCGACGGTGCCGATGGCTTTCGTCGGCATGGCAGCGCCCCTCTTCAGGCCGCGACCTTGACCCAGGCCTTCACCGTGAGCTTCTGGAGGTGCTCCTTCGCGTAGCTCTCCCCCGCGCGGAAGGCCTTGGCGTTTTCGGGCACCGTCTTCTGCCGGTAGGAGGGCGTCAGCGCTCGCAGGCTCTCGACGAGCTGGTCCACGGAGACGAGGCCCGTGGCGTGGCAGATGGCGCCCAGGAGGACCATCGCCGCGCCCTGCACGTTGCCCAGATTCTCGGCGATCTCCGAGGCCGGGACGTCGACGATGGTGACGCCCTTGAGCCCGCCGTACTCGGTGACGAGGGGCTTGTTGGCCACGAAGATGCCGCCGGGCCGGGTCTTGGGCGCGACGAGGGGCACCGTGTTGTTGTGCATGGAGATGCTCATCCATGCCTTGGGGATGATGGGCGGCGCCGCGATCGGCCCGGTGCCCGTCACGACGGTGCACTCGACGTTGCCGCCCCGCACGGTCCCGCCGAAGGCGGCGAAGTGCATCACGTACCGGTTCTCGTTGTTCAGGGCGTCGGCGAGGATCTTGGTGGCGAGCTGCACGCCCTGGCCGCCGATCCCGCCCATGATGATCTCGCGTTCCATGCTTCCCGCACCCTCCCACGGCCGCCAGGCCAACGCTCCGTATCCTTCTGTTGGACGGGCAGCCAGCCTCGACCCCGCACTGTAGCACGGGCGCCAGGGGGTGTCAAACGAACCGGCAATTGACCCCTTGACACACAACCAACAGGAGCGTATAATGGCTTCAACAGGAGTAGAAAGCCATGAGCGCACTAACGTTGCTGGAGATCGCCAAGTGGGACGACGGCCAATGCCGGGAGCATCTTGAGAAGGTGCGGTGGCCGGATGGCCCGCGCTGCCCCAAGTGCGGGAGCCTTGAACACTGGACGATCAACCGACGCAAGCCGGGCAAGAACCAGGTAGCACGACTCTACAGGTGTAAGGCTTGCAAGAAGCAGTACACCGTGACCGTGGGCACCATCTTCGAAGATAGCCATATCCCGTTGCACAAGTGGTTTGTAGCCATACACTTGATCTGTTCTTCCAAGAAGGGCATGAGCGCCCTCCAAATTGCGCGGGAGTTGGATATGGAAACGAGTTACCGCCATGTCTGGTTCATGTGTCACCGGATTCGAGAGGCGATGCGCGACAAATCTTTTCCCAAACTGAGTGGCACCGTAGAGGCTGACGAGACTTACATCTACCCAAAGCGCCCGCGCGGGCATCGGGTGTGGCAGGAGCATATCAAGGACGAGGAACAGATGGGATTGCGCTCGAAGACCAAGCGCAAGAGTCCCTACGCAGGCAAGCCGATGGTTTTCGGGTTACTGGAGCGCGGCGGGTCCGTCAGGACGATGCTGGCGACGGAGGCCACTGCCCGCGAATTACAGCCCCTTATCCGGGGTTTCGTTGACGTGCCTCACGCTCACCTCATGACTGATGGGCATAGGGCGTACAAGGCGATAGCGAAAGAGATGCCGCATGGCGTGGTCGATCATGAGTTGACCTACGTTGCCCCAGGGGGCGTCCATACTCAGAACATCGATGGCTACTGGTCACTACTCAAAAGGGGTCTGTACGGCTCATTCCATCATGTGAACGTGGAATACCTGCCGTCTTACCTGAATGAGTTCGAGTACAGGTTCAACAGGCGGAAGGTTTCCGACGCGGCGCGGTTCGCTTCTCTAGTCGGCCAGACGAAGGGGCGGCTGACTTGGTACTGTCAGAAGCCTCAGGCCGAGAATCCTTACGCTTAGGGACGCGCACAAGAGCAGTCAACGCCTCGTTGAACGTTAGTGGGTAGAGAGAAAGTCGGCCTTCGCGTTTTGCAGTCATCACCAACGGCCAACGGGGCGTTGCGTCCTTGTGGTATACTCAGGGTGTCGAGTTCCCCTTGGCCTGGCCCACCCGAAAGCGAAACAGTCGCGCTACAGGCGCGGGTTGCTATCGTGGGCGCAGCCGAGGGGATTTCTGTTTTTGGCCGTTTACAGGCTCCCGCCTGTTTACGAGTTCAACCGTCTGCACGGGCAAAGGAGGTGGCACCTTGCCGGAGAACCAGGTTCACGCCTGGGTAGTGGGCTCTACGGGGGTGTTCTCAGGGTTACCGCCCTGCTTACAGCCCCGCGCTCGAACCTGCATAAGGTTCGGGCCAGACCACAATCTACGCTACCAGCGGAGACCGACATACCGCAATAGACGCAAACGCACCAGTTTGGACAAAGGAGGAGGATAGCACCGATGGATGAACTCCAGAGGGCAAAGGAGTGGCGCCAGCGGCTGCATGTAGACCTCCAGGGTGTTGACGAATACATCGCCTGGAAAGAGATGCAAGAGAAGATGGAGGAGTTTGAGCACCTCCTCCCCCCATCCGTCACAGAAGTGGACACGGTACCAGCGGGTGACCGGAGGCCGTCCACAGTGGTGGAGGCTATCCGTCAATATGGTGCTGCCCACAGGCGACTCAGGGCCGGGCCGGTAGCGGATCATCTCGTTCAGATCGGTATGTACAGCGACCGCCGATCGGCTATCGGAGGCGTTCGCTCTACTCTCTCAAACCGCAGAGAGTTGTTTGAACGGATTGCTGATGGGGTATACCAACTCCGGCAGGGCGAACAGCGCCCGATGGTACAGCGGCGGAGGCGGGGAGTGATGGCGCAACGTAGGCAGGCTTTCCTTGAGCATGCTAGACAACACGAGGGTCGCCTAGTCATCACTCAGGCACGGGAAAACCTAGTCGCACACGGACTCTTCAAGGACGTGGAGCAGTACCGCAACCAGTCCTACAAACTGGTAAAGCGCATGCCGGAGTTCGCCATGATCGTTCCCGGCGAGTTCGTCCTGAAGTCCTATCAAGCCAAACCCTCTGACGTAACACCGTTACGAGTCCTCCTAGACCCGGACCATCTCGTGCGTCCAAAACCTACCGAAACCAATGGGATTGGCCTGCCAGCAGCCACGCAGGAAAACCGAGCGGTCAGTTAGGCCGTCCCGTCAGTATTGCCAAGTTGTGTGTGAAGGGCACAATCACCAACGAACCGGCGCCGGGGCGGGACACTCGTCCCGCGATGGAGGCCGCGCACCGCGCCCTGCACCAGCACCACGAACGTGAGGGTGGCCGCTAGTCCTGTTTCCAGTTGGGCTTGCGCTTCTCGGCGAAGGCGCGGGGGCCCTCCGTCTGGTCCGGGTGCCCGGCGTACTCGCGGCTGACGCTGGTGACCGCCTCGTGGGCCGCCGAGAGGCTCGGCGCCTCCAGCGCCGCCCACAGGGCCTTCTTGGCCGTGCGCAGCGCCGCCGGCGAGTTGCGCCCCATGATCTGCGCGATCTCCACCGCCCGGTCCAGGAGCGGCTTCCCCTCGACGACCTCGGTCACGATGCCAAACTCGTAGGCGCGGCGGGCGCTCAGCCGCTCGCCGGCGCCCATGAGGGCCATGCGCATATTGGCCTGAAAGGGGACCCAGCGCGTCCACGCCGCCTGCCCCACCAGGGCCACGATGCCGACGCTGACGCCGGGGTTGAAGAACTCCGCGTTGGGCGAGGCGATGGTGATGTCGCAGTCGGAGACGAACATGAGGCCGCCTCCGCCCACGAGGCCGTTAACGGCGCAGATGACCGGCTTGCGCACCTTGTTCTGCCACGGCGTGGCCTTGACCTGGGCCGGCCCGCGCCGCTGGCCGCCGCCCTGGCGGTCCCGCTCCGCCGTGTCCTTCACGTCGACGCCGGTGCAGAAGGCCTTGTCCCCCGCGCCGGTCAGAATACCCACCCTGACCTCGGGGTCGCTATCGAAGTCCTTCCATATCTGGGAGAAGCCCTCCATCCATAGGTGCAGCGGCAGCGCGTTCATGCGATGGGGCCGGTTCAGGGTGATGACGGCGATGCCATCGCGCTTCTCGTAGAGGATGTCGTCTCCGGCCATGGCGCTCCTTTGGGCCCTGGGCACAGCCCCGACAGGTCGGGGCGCCGATGTGGGGCGCGCCCAGTCTAGTGACGCCTCTGGAGAGTGTCAACGGCGTGTACTCGTCCAGTAGATTAGTGACACTTTGCTCCTCGGCTCCGGTTCGCGGAATGGTAGCAGCTCGTCAAGGCCCGCCGCCCTTCAGGCGGCGCCCCTTCGGGGTTGCAGACCTTGACTTCGCTGCTGTTGTGAGGGTGACCGGAGCCGAGGGATAAATGAGTCGCAGCCGGGTCCTACACTCTGAGGGATGTATTCCGGACCCTTCTGAACGGGCACACAGTCGGGTGTCACGCATGTATCTGGACGAGTACACGGCGCGATGAGAGGGTCCAGCGTCTTTTCTTTTTCGGCAATTGATGAACCTTGCCGTGGTTCGACAGGCTCACCACGAACGGGTAAGTGGGTTTCCGCTCGCCCTGAGCCTGTCGAAAGGCGACAATGAAAAGACCCTGAGGAGGGCCGCGCGCTCCTTGACAAATCCGCTGGCCGTAGCTAATGTACCTACGGCCTCGGCCCAGGCGGGCCGCAGACTGGCGTGGCCCAGGCGCCTGGGCGGACCTCATATATGGAGGACCTCATGTTGAGAAAGCTGATCGCGCGACTCTTTGCCCTCGCCAGCCTCGCGGTGGTCGTCGCCCTCGTCGTCGCGGCCTGCGGCGGCGGCGAGGAAGAGGAGGGGCCGGCGCCCACGACGCCGCCCGCGGCCACCGCCGCACCCACCGCCGCGCCTACCCCCAGGCCGACCACCCCCGCCGCCACGCCGACGCAGGCGCCCAAGCGCGGCGGCGTGCTCAATGTGCGCGACATCCGCGAGTGGGCCCCCTTCTGGGACACGTGGCATGTTGGCGGCGGCTTCGTCCCCTTCATCGGCAACCTGGTCAACAATCTCGTACGGTACGACTACGACGACAACACCAAGATCGTCGGCGACCTGGCCACCGAATGGTCGGCGGCGGCAGACGGTCTAAGCTACACCCTCAAGATCCGCCAGGGCGTCACCTGGCACGATGGCAAGCCCTTCACGGCGGCAGATGTTGTCTGGAACCTGAACCGAGGCATCACGCCTCCAGGTCCCGCCATCGGCTTCAATCTTACCAAGTTCCGCTCGGTCCAGTCCGTCAGCGTGGTGGACCCGCAGACGGTCAAGATCACCTTGAAGCAGCCCAGCGCATCCTTCTTCCCCAGCCTGGCGGCATTCTCGGTGCTGATGTACCCGCCCAATGCCGACGCCACCCTGCCCACCTGGCAGGCCACGGCCATTGGAACGGGCCCGTTCAAGCTTAAGAGCTGGACCAAGGACAGCGTGACGGTTCTGGAGCGCAATACCAGCTACTACGGCAAGGACGCCGGAGGTAATGCCTATCCGTATTTGGATGGCATGCAGGTCTTCGTCATCGCCGGCGATCCAGGCCTGGCGTTCAGCGCCTTCCGCACCGGCAAGCTCGACTGCGGCTGTGGCCACGACCACGACTTTGTGACCATCAATACGGACATCATCAAGCGCGAGTTCCCCGCCGCCAACGTGTTCCTGGTCTTAGCCGATCAGTTTAATTTAGTGTTCAACCCGACCAGGCCGCCGTTCGATAACCGCGACGTCCGGGAAGCGTTCAGCATGTTCCTGGACCGGCGGGCGATCGTTGCATTGCCGCGCGGTGGCAAGGGCCAATTCCCGCCGGCCCACATGAACCAGCCGGAGCTGGGCGGCGCCTGGGGCCTGCCCAACGCCGAGCTCGTGACGCTCCCGGGCTTCCGCGAGCCGTTCAGCGCTGAAGTCGCCCGCGCCAACGACCTGCTGAAGAAGGCGGGTGTTGACCCCAAGGCCCTCACGCTCCAGTTCTCGGGTATCCTCAACCCGAACGTCGGCCCCTACCATGAGGCTGCTCATTCCCTCATCCTGAACGCCTCTGGCGCCAAGATCAACTTCAAGGCCGATGCCACCGCAGCCTGGACCGCGACCCTGGCGAACAGGGCCTTCGACATCACTATGAGCGCCGGCGGCACCTCCTACGACGACCCCAGCGCCATCTTCCTCGAGTTCGTCACCAAGACCGGCTCCCGCAACGCCAGCACGTTCAAGTTCGACTTTGGCATTGACGACCTGGCTGCCCAGCAAGAGGCCACCCTGGACTTCAACAAGCGCCGGGAGATCGTCCGCCAGATCCAGCGCAAGCTGATCCAGGACGCTACCTTCATCCCTGCCGTCTATCAGGTGGACGGATGGGCGACGCATGCCTATGTGAAGGGCTGGCGCCCGCCGTTCCTGTCCGTCGGTCCTCAGAACCGCATGGAGCGCGTCTGGCTCGACAAGTAGCATCGGCACGCACTGCTCAAAGAAGAGGCCCCCGACACGTCGGGGGCCTCTTCTTTTGGGGTGAAGGCCTAATCGCAGGGGCGGAGCGCACTACGGCCCTACGTGGGGAGGGGACTGGCCTCTACGCGGCGGCCAGGGGCCCGTGCGGCAGCGTCGTCAGGCGTTCCGGCGCGCCCTCGGTCACGAGCACCGTCTCCTTGGCCCAGAGCCCGCCGGCGCCCTCCTCCCAGACGTACGGCTGGAGCACCAGGACCGTCCCCGCTCGCAACACGGAGCGCTGCTCGGCGGCGCCCAGCCCGGCGCCGGCGATGGGCGGCTCGAAGCCCAGGCCCGAGCCGTGGGCCACCGGCGCCCCGAACAGCGGCGCGACCCCCTCGAACGCGCGCGTCAGGTCGGCGGCCGTCTGGCCGGGACGGCACATCTCCATCATCGCGTCGCACGCCTCGCGCCATCGCGCGTGGAGCGCCCGCTGGCGCGGCGAAGGCCCGCCTGCGGCGGGCGACCCGCAGAGCCACGTCCGGCCCACGTCCGACTCGTAGCCGGCGTACAGGATGCCGCCGCTCATGGTGACCAGCTCGCCGGCCTGGATGGGGCGGTCGCTCGCCATCTGCCGCAGCGGCGGGCCCGCGCCCGGTCCCTGCTTTAGCGGCTGCACGCAGAACCCGCCCTGGGCCACGGGCGTCGTCGTCCCCAGCTCGCACGCCCTCCGCTCGAACGTCCCCAGGAGCACCCGCTCGGGGACGCCAGGCCGCAGCGCGGCGATGGCCTCGGCCAGGGCCGCCTCGGCGATGGCCGTGGCGATGCGCAGGCAGGCGATCTCCTCGGGCGTCTTCTGGGCGCGGGCCTCCAGCATCGCCGAACCGCCGTCCACCAGGCCGGCGTTGGGGAAGGCCTCCGAGAGGAGCCGCTGGAAGAAGGTGGACATGAGGTCCACGCCGATGCGGCGGACGCGGTGCGGCCCCAGAACGCGCCGCACGCTATCGAGGATCTGCATGGGGTTCCAGCTCGGCGGGTAGAGGCGCTCTCGCGGCACGCCCCTGGGGACGCCGAAGTCCCAGTAGGTCATGAGGTGGAGCTCCTGGCGCTCGCGGAGCACGATGGCCGCGGGAACGAACCCGGCGCGCCCGGCCACCCACAGGCTCCGGATGCCGGAGACGTACTTCACATTCGCCGGCTTGGCGAGGAGCAGGGCGTCCAGCCCGTGGCGCTCCATGGCCGCCAGCGCCCGCTGGAAGCGCTCCCGCAGCATCCGGTCGAAGTCGATGGGGGCGCCCGTTTCGAGGGCCATGACGCCGGTCGTGGTCATCGGTCATGCCTCCCAGGGGGTGTACGGGAAGGTGCTGATGAGCTCCGGCTCACCCTGGGTGACGACGACGATATCCTCCGAGCGGTAGCCGCCCACGCCGTCCTGGAAGACGCAGGGCTCGATGACCATGAGCATGCCCGGCTGGAGCACGATGCTCTCGTCGAACTCGGCGCCCAGGCTGGTGCCGATGAGGGGGGGCTCGGCGCTGTTCACCCCGATGCCGTGAACGATGTAGAACTGGTTGAGCCAGGGCTTGCGTCCGCCGGCCGCCTTGAGGGCGGCGCGCGTCACGTCGCCGCCGGTCTTGCCGGGCCGCGCCGCGTCCCGGACCGCCAGCGCCACCTCGCGCCAGAGCTTGAACTGGTCCGTCAGCCGCTGCGCCGGACGCCGGTCCATCGAGCAGATCCACGTCCGGCCGAAGTCCGAGGCGTAGCCCATGTAGTCGATGCCCGTGTCCACCATGATGACGTCGCCCTCTCGCAGGATGCGGTCCGTGGAGGGCAGAGGGAAGGCCAGGTCGTGCAGGAGCATGAAGGGCCCGTCCTTCAGGCGCTCGGGCGTGACCATCCAGATCGGATCGACATGGTTGCCCGTAGCGCCCAGCTCCGTCAGGCGCTGGAGGAAGATACCCGAGAGCTCGTTCTGCCGAACGCCGGGGCGCAGGGCCGCCAGCACATCGTACATGGCGTAGTCGTTGATGGCCTGGGCCGTTTTGAGGCACTCGACCTCGTCGCGCGTCTTGCAGATCAGCGCCTGGCCGATGGCCGGCCCCGGGTCCACCAGCGCCGAGCGGGGCAGGAGCTCGGGCAGGAGCGCCAGCATCGCCGGCGTGTAGTGATCGATTCCCACCTTGCCGTTCAGGGCCGGCCCCAGCACGGCCTTGAGCCGGTCGGCCATCGCCCGCACGCCCTCCTCGAACTCCGGGTACAGGGGCGCGTGCACGTTGGACGACGGAAAGCCTGGCGAAACGCCCTCCGGGTACGGCGTGAAGAGGTGGGGCGTGCCGCCATCGCGGACCACGGCGGCGATGGCCGGCATGTAGAACTCGCGCGAGGAGTCCGTGAGGAGCGTCTGGGCGCCCGTGGCGTAGGTGACGCTGGGCCGCCCGCTGAGGATGAGGACGTCCACGTCGTTCCGGGCCATGGACTCGACGAGGCGCTGGTGGCGCTCGCGGCGCATGCGCTCGAAGTCGATGCGGCCCCGCTCGAAGGGCGACGGTGTAAGGCTAAGGCTCATGGGCAGATCCTTCGCTGCGGCTCAGGACTCGCGTCCCGCCACGCTTACTCGCGGCTTTGGCTCGGCTCGTGGGGCATCGGGGCGCCATGGTGATAGCACACGCCCCCCGCGATGTCAACGGAAGCCGGGCGGCCGGATCTCTCCCCCCTCGCGTTGAGCGCCCATCGCCCCGCTGGTAGAATGCGCGCAGTCCCGGCACGATTCGGTACTGGAAGGGGGTCTGCCATGGGCCAGCCAGGGTTCAGCAACTGGGGGCGCTGGGGAGCCAACGACGAGCTGGGCGCCCTGAACCTCGTGACGCCGGAGGCGGTCGTCAAGGCCGTGGGGCTCGTGAAGAAGGGCAAGGTCTACAGCCTGGCCACGGACGTCCGCGAGGCCGGCGTGCCCCGGCTCGACTTCCGGTCGGCCAACCAGCACTTCGTCCGGGTCTTCGGCGGGCCCACGCGCGACGTGGCGCTCGTCGCCGACGACACCCTCGTCCTGGGCTGCCACGGCACCACGACGCACGTAGACGCCCTCTGCCACTACTGGACCGGCGAGAACAAGCTCTACAACGGCTACTCGGGCGACCTCGTCGAGGGCCGGGGCTCGCGCAAGCTTGGCATCCAGAACGTCAAGAGCATGGTCACCCGCGGGCTGCTGCTGGACCTGGGGGCGGCCAAGGGCGTCCGCTATCTCGAGGGCGGCCACGTCATCACGGCCGCGGAGCTGGACGAATGCTGCCGGCGCCAGGGCGTCCAGGTGCAGCCGGGCGACGTGGTGCTCCTGCGCACCGGCTGGCCCCTCACCTACGCCGAGAGCGCCGAGAAGTACAACCGCACCCAGCCGGGCATCGGCGAGGACGCCGGCATCTGGCTCGTCAAGAAGGACATCTGCGCCCTGGGCTGCGATAACTCGGCCATCGGGCCCCGTACCGACAGGCCGCTCCCGGGACGGAACATCCACGCTCTCTTCCTCCAGGACGCCGGCGTCTACCTGATCGAGATGATGGACCTGGAGGAGATCGCCCGCGACCGGGTCTACGAGTTCCTGTTCATGCTGGCGCCGCTCCGCGTCTTCGGCGGGACAGGGAGCGCCGTCAACCCCCTGGCGATCGTGTAACCCCGCCAGCGGACCTGGGGCGTCTTCTGTTTGGGCTGGTCCTTCATCTGCGCCATCGTCATCTAACTGATTCCGAGGCGAATTGGTAGCATTGCATATATAATGCTGCCAACAGGGCGGGTGGACATGGCAGTGTCGCCCGCCTGGGGTGGATAGATCATGCCTGACAACATGAACGGACACCGGACGCAGCCGATGTACACGTTTGGTGAGGCCGCGCGTTTGGCCGATGTATCTTCAACGACCGTCAGGAACTGGCTTTTCGGATATACGAAGAAGGACATGACCGTCACGCCTCAGGGGTACAGGAGACAAGCGAGGCAGGTCAAGCCGCTGTTCAATACTATGCCATCCGCTGGCGCGATGGTCTCGTTCCTCCAACTCGCCGAGATTGTTGTGGCAGGTAAATTCCGCAAAGCCGAGGGCGTTTCGTTCCAGACGGTGAAACAAGCCTACGAGAACGCCCAAAAGGAGTTTGACCTAACCTATCCCTTCGCGCACCTGCGTCTACGGGCGATTGGGGGGCATATCGTGGAACTCCTGCATGGGCAGAGCCTTCAGGCCATTGATACGCCTTCCCTATACACTCTCCCCGGTCTTGTAGAGGACGTTATCGAGCAGTTCGAGTACGAGGATGACTTGGCTGCGCGGTGGTTTCCACAGGGGAAGGAGATTCCAATTGTAGTTGATCCAAGAATCAGCGCGGGCGTCCCCACGTTTCAGGGTCGCGGGGTGACGATAGCCACCCTCTACTGGCGGTGGAAAGAGCCAAACCAGACTATCGACTTCATCGCCAATGATTTCAACCTGCCACGCGATAAAGTCGAACGGGCATTGAAGTATGCGGAGAAAGTGGCCGCTTGAAATTGCTTTGCGACGAAGATGTCGGCACAGGAGTACCGACTGCCCTTGCCGCAGTCGGATACCATGCTCGTTCCTTAGTCAGCCAAGGCAAGGGTGGTCAGCCTGACGTGGACTGGCTTGCCTTTGCCGGACAGCACCAATGGCTGGTTTTCAGCTACAACAAGAAAATGCTTCTGGTTCCCAATGAGAGAGATACGATCATCCGTGAAAAGGTCGGTATAGTTTTCCTGACGACCGGGAAGATTCTTCCGCCAAAGTCCCTGAAGCTTCTTCTCGGGAAGTGGGATGTTCTGGAACTTCTCGATGTGACGCAGCCAAGACCATTTGCCAGATTCCTGTCTCCACGCGGCCATCTCGCGAGCAGTTACAAGCACTACCCAACGATAGGGTGACTTATATCACCAAGGGATACTTACCCTTGCAAGAGCGGTCCCCACAACAAATCCAGTGAGCTTGGGGCGGAAAGGTCCGCTAGCGAGGCCGCGCCACGGTGAGCGTGGCCGGCATCACCGTCCACCGCTCCGTGCGCATCACCGCGGCCAGCTCCACGCGCTCCTCGGCGCCCTGGGCGTACCGCCGGGCCACCACGCCCTCGATGCGCACCGTGTCGCCCGGGTGGATGAGGGCGCCGATCTCTCCCTCGAGCTGGCGCAGGTCCCATTCGGGCCCCGACCAGTCGGTGGCGAAGCGGTTGAAGAGGGCCATGATGAACAGGATGCTGTTGTACATGGCCACGACGCCGCCGTGGGCGCGCACGTGCTCCGAGTCCACGTGGTAGATGTTCCAGTCGCGCAGGGCCGAGGCCGCCCGGAAGAGCATGAGGGGCGGGTTGGGGAAGACCAGCGGCTGCGCTGGGCGTTCGCCGGCGAGGTGCGGCGGCAGCCGGTAGCCCGAGCGGTCGGTGTAGAGGCCCGGCAGAAAGCCGTGGACGAGCCGCTCCGGCGGGCGAGGCCCGGCCTCGTAGATGAACGTCTTGAGCCGCACCGAGGCCACCGGCGCCCCGTCCTGGTTCGCGTGCTCCTGCTCCTGCGCGACGGCGTAGCCCTCGCCGACGCCCGTCATCCGCGGCCCCTCGATGGCGACCATGCGCCCGCGCCGGCGCATCCGGTCGCCGAGACGGATCGGCCGGTGGAACTCCAGGCGCATGAAGAGGCCCACGGCGCCGCCCAGTTGGAGCCGCTGGCGCATCAAGAGATACGGCGGGACCCAGGCGGGCCTGGGCGGCGTCCCACCCGCCTGCGGCGGGCGCCAGGCGTACGGCATCGCCAGCGCCATGCACGCCACCGCCGGCGCGATGCGCACGCCGTGGCGGCTCCCCGCCGCGCGGGCGTCGTCCGTGTAGCAGGGGTTGGCGTCCTGAAAGACCTCGCACCAGTGGTCGAGGAAGGCGCGGTCGACGACGACCGGGCCCACGTCGTCCGGGCCCCATACTCCAATGAGCGACGCGACATCTTTCGGCAGCTCACGGGGCAGCGGCATGGGGACTCCTCTGAGGTAGGTCCTTCGTTCCCTCATGGCACATTCGGTCACTCAGGATTCGTGCTCGTCCCAGACGAGCACTCGCTTGGCGGCGCGGGCCGCAGGCATTATAGTCCGCACAGCGGCAGGACGTGGCGATGGGCACCTCACGAGGTTCCGGCGAGCCGATAGGGGCCCTCGCACCGGAGGCGAGACGGGAGCATGAGGCGGCGCATCGAGCTTACGGACCTGGTCATCCGGCCGGCGAGGGCGGAGGACGTGCCCCAGATCCTCGCGTTCGTCAAGGAGCTGGCGGCCTACGAGCGGCTCGCGCACGAGGTGGTGGCGACGGAGGCCGACCTGCGGCGGGGGCTCTTCGGCGAGCGTCCGGTGGCGGAGGCGTTCCTGGCGTTCTATCGTGGACGCCCGGTAGCCTACGCGCTGGTCGTCACCAGCTTCTCGACGTTCCGTGGCAAGCCAGGGCTATACATTGAGGACTTGATCGTGGCGGAGAAGCTGCGTCGGCACGGCATTGGCAGGTACATGATGGTCTATCTGGCCAGGCTCGCGAAGGAGCGTGGCTGTGCCCGTCTCGAGTGGTCCACCCTCGACTGGAACCGGCCTGCCATCGCTCTGTGGCACAAGGTTGGGGCGGCGGCGACGGATGAGTGGACCGGGTACCGCCTCAGCGGCGCGGCGCTGGACGGGCTGGCCGCCGAGGCAGAGAGCGGGCCCGTGGTAGACTAGCGGGTTCCCGTCGATCCGGGAGCTGAACGGCCAGCGGCCTGACGACGCGCCGAAGGAGGGCAGCAGTGATGGAGAGGTCCCTGATCGTGGACGCCGACGGACACATCCTGGAGCCGCCGGACTTATGGACGAAGAACCTGCCCGCCAAGTACAAGGACGTGGCGCTGCGCACGGAGTACTCGAAGCAGCGGGACGGGGACGCGCTCATCGTCGAGCGAGACAACGTGGTCATGACGGCCCCCGGCGCGGGCAACATCGGCGCGGCGCGCTTCACCGAGGAGCAGCGGCGCCGTCACTGGCGCGGCATTCGCTACACCGACGGCGACCCCGCCGGCTTCGACCCGGGCCTGCGCATCAAGGAGCTCGACCGCGAGGGGATCGATATCGCGTTCATGTACCCCTCGCTGGCCCTCTACCTCAACGGCATCCGAGACCGGGAGCACGCCCGCCTGGCCTGCGAGATCTACAACGACTGGCTGGCCGGCTACTGCGGCCACGCCCCTGACAGGATGTTCGGGGTGGCGCTCGTGCCATGGCAGGACCCTCCGGCGGCGGCCAAGGAGCTGCGTCGCGCCGTCGAAAAGCTGGGGTTCCGCGGCGTGATGGTGCGCCCGAACGCGTACAACGACTACATGCTGCACTCGCGGGAGTTCGACGTGGTGTGGGCCGAGGCGCAGGACCTGGCCGTGCCCGTGGGCCTGCACCCCGGCGGCACGTGGGAGGTCTGGGGCACAGGCCAGGCCTACCTGCCCTTCGCCAAGAAGTGGAACATGCCGTTGTACCCCGGCATGAAGGTGATGCACTTCCTGTTCGACAACTACTTCGGCGTCAATTTACTGGTGGGCACGGGCGTGCTCGAACGCTTCCCGCGCCTCAAGGTCCTGGTCTTGGAGTCGGGCGGCGGCTGGCTGCCGCACTGGCTGGACCAGATGGACCACTGGTGGGAGATGATGCCGTCGGAGCGCGACGGCAAGTCGCTGCTGCCCAGCGGGTACTTCAAGCGCCAGTGCTGGATCTCGTGCGACCCCGACGACTCGGCGTACCAGTTCCTGCCCAGCCTCGTGGGCGACGACCGCATCATCTGGGCTACGGACTTCCCGCACTTCGACGTGACTGCGCCGTCCCAGACCGCTGAACTGATGCGCAGCCTGGAGGGCGTCCCCGAGCCGGCACGGCGCAAGATACTGGGCGAGAACGCGCTCGAGGCCTACGGCGTCAGGGCGCCGGCGCGAGCGGCCAAGGGCGGGCGGCGGACGTAGGCCCGTTCGGGCCGAGGCGCCACGAGGACTCTCCCCCAGCCCCCTCTCCCGGTGGGAGATGGGGCGGACCCGCCGCTGGCGAAGGCCGGGGTGAGGCCAAGCCTACGCGAACCCGTAGAGACCCGCGGCGTTCTCGCAGACGATCCGGCGCCGCTCCGCCTCCGGCACGCCCTCGAAGTGCTCGGCCAGGACCTCTTGCGAGTGGGGCCACGTGGCCGAGTGGTGCGGGTAGTCGGACGACCACATGATCGTCTCCACGCCGATGCAGCGGCGGGCCGCGATCCCCGGCAGGTCCTTCATGAACGTCAGCCGGACGTTCTCCCGGAAGTAGTCCCGGGGCAGGCCCTTGCACAGGAGATCGTGGGTGTGCAGGCGGCGGCTGCGCGTGGCGAAGAAGTCCATCCGGTCGATGAAGTTGCCCGCCCAGCCGATGTCGTTCTCGGCCGAGACGACCTTGAGGCGCGGGAAGCGGTCGAAGAGGCCGTTGAAGATGAGCCCGGCGATGGCCCGCTGGACCCAGACGGGCGTGGTGGTGAGCTCGGCGAGGGTCTTGTCCTTGGGGTTGCGCTCGGTGGCGATGTGGAGGCTCACGGGCATCCCCAGCTCCTGGGCGGCGGCCCACATGGGATCGTAGCGCGGGTGATGGTAGGGGCTGTCCTCGTTGGGCCAGAGCGCGATCATGGCCCCGGCGAGCCCCAGCCTCCGCGTCCTATGGAGCTCCGAGACGGCGCCCTCGATGTCGTCGGTGGCGATAAGGGCGATCCCCTTGTAGCGATCGGGGTGGGCCCGGCAGAAGCCGGCGATCCAGGTGTCGTAGGCCTGGAAGCACGCCTTCTGGAAGCCGGTATCCTTGAGCGCGAACATGCGCAGCGCCACCGTGGGGTAGAGGACCTCGGCGTCCACGCCGTCCAGGGCCATGTCCGCCAGGCGAGCCTCGGGGTCGTAGCCGCCGGGCAGGATATCGGTGTCGTAGCGCCCCTCCTTACGCACCTGGTCGTCGGTGCGGCCGGCGCCGGCGAGCAGGCCCACCGGCACGATCGTCGTCCCCTCGCAGACGTAGGTGTCCGTCGTGGGTCCGCGCACCACGTGGGGCGCCCGCGAGCGGTAGGACGGCTCGATGTGGCTGACCCAGAGATCGGGCGGCTCCACCACGTGCGAGTCCGCCGAGATGACGTTGAAGCGGCTCATGGCTCCTCCTCCTCCACTCCTACGACGCCTCCTACGACACGGCCTGCGCGGCCACCGGTTGCAGCCCCCGCTCGAACCCGTAGAGCTCGGCGACGTTCTCCCAGACCATGCGGCGGCGCTCGCTCTCGGGGATGCCGTCGAAGTGCTGGGCGATGACCTCCTGCGAGCGGGGCCACGTGCTGTCGTGGTGCGGGTAGTCGGACGACCACATGATCCGGTCGACGCCGACCAGATGCCGGACGTGCACCAGGGCGAGGTCGCGGATGAAGGTCAGCCAGACGTGATCGCGGAAGATCTGGCTGGGGGGGCGGTCGGTGGCGATGGGGAATCGCGTTCGAAGGAACGTGAAGCTCTTGTCCAGCTTCTCGATGAGGTGGGCGGCCCAGGTGACATCGGCCTCGGCGGAGATGACCTTGAGCCGCGGCAGGCGCTGGAAGATGCCCGAGCAGACCAGGTCGGCCAGCGCTTTCTGGATGTACAGGTGGCCGATGATGGCGTCGCCGATGGTCCGGCTGGCCTTGCGCTGCGAGCCCACGTGGAGCGTCACCGGCATCTCCAGCTCCTGCGCCGTGGCCCAGAACTGGTCGTAGGAGGGGTCGCCGTAGGAGGTCTCGCTGCCTGGGTCGACGCAGATCATGACGCCGGCGAGGCCCAGCTTGCGGGTCCGCTGGAGCTCCGCCGCGGCCCGCGCCACGTCGTCGAGGGAGACGACGGCGATGCCCTTCATGTGCCTGGGGTAGGCCTGGCAGAACTCGGCGATCCAGGTGTTGTAGGCGGCGAGGCAGGCGTTGAGGAGCGGGATGTCCTGCATCTCGAAGATGCGGAGAGCGATGCTGGGATAGAGGACGTCGGCCACGACGCCATCGGCGGCCATGTCCTGGATGCGGCGGTGGGGGTCCCATCCGCCGGCGTGGCCCTCCTCGTAGCGGATGTGGGGCCGGATGCGCGAGGGCTCGACGCCGGCGCTCAGCATCATGCCCACGGATGCGAGCGTCGCGCCCTGGCACTGCCAGTAGTCGGCGCCGTCGCGGCGGACCACCCGCGGCGCGCGGTCCCGGAAGGCCGGTTCGATGCGGTCCACCCAGAGGCCGGGCGGCTCCACCACATGGGAGTCGGATGAGATGGCGAGAGGAGTGGCCATGGCTGCCTCCGCCGGCGCCGCTCGCAGACCGTTCCCAGGGCGCTGGCGGCTACAAGGTACCGGAACGGTGTGCGAGTGTCCAGGGGGTGCTAACCAACCCGCCGCAGGCGGGCCGCGCGATTGCGCCGGAGATTGACGGCTCGACGAATCCATTCGTACGATACGCGAGCCGGTCGCCAGTCCCGTCACATGCACTCGCGAAGCCGCCGGGAGGCGTCTCCGTGGAGCGGGGCTCTCGGGACGCCCTTCCGCTCGTGCTACAATCTACGGCGGCCCGCCCCGGCGGGAGCATGGCAGGCTGGCCTGACTTGCCAACGGGGGCACGGAGGGTTTCGTGACACAGGCGTTGCAGACGTGGTCTGAGCAGACGGTCCAGGTCCTGGGCGGCGGCGTCCGCGTCCTCAAGGGCGGCAAGGGGGACCCGCTGGTCGTCCTGCACCGGGACACCGGCTTCCCGGAGCGCCAGCCGTTCCTGGACGAGATGGCGGAGCGCTTCACCGTCTACCACCCCATCCACCCGGGCTACCACCAGACGGAGGCCAAGAGCTGGTCCTGGCCCTTGCATATCCGCGACCTCGCCGTCATCGAGCTTCAGCTCTTCAAGGCCCTGGGACTGGACTCCTTCACCGTGGTGGGCCTGGGCTTCGGCGGGTGGCTGGCCGCCGAGATGGCGACCATGTGCGAGCGCCTGTTCCGTCGGATGGTCCTGGTCGCCCCCATGGGCCTCCAGCCGAAGAAGGGCGAGATCTTCGATCAGTTCCTGGTCAATAGCGAGACCTACGCCCGAACGGGCTTCCACGACCCGCGGAACTTCGAGGCGGCCTACGGAGCCGAGCCGCCATACGAGCGGCTGGACCTGTGGGAGACGCAGCGGGAGATGACCTGCCGCATCGCCTGGAAGCCCAACATGTTCAACCAGACGCTGCCGCTCCTCCTGCCGGGCGTCGGGACGCCCGCCCTCGTGGTGTGGGGCCGCGAGGACCGCATCGTGCCCCTGGAGTGCGGAGAGCTCTACGTCCAGGCGCTGAAGAGCGCGCGGCTGGAGGTCATCGAGGGGTGCGGGCACGCCGTGGACCTGGAGCAGCCGCACCGCCTGGCGCGGCTGGTCACGGAGTTCGCCCGGGCCAGGTGACCTGGGGGGCGAAATGCGGTATGGTTACTCCGATCCGGTAAGGAGAGCGGCGCGATGCAGGTAATCTACTTCACCGAGCAGCCCATGTCCGTCTACCCGGAGCATGAGGTCAAGGACTCGGTGCCCATCGGCCCGGGCAGGAAGATCGGCGTCACGGCCCTCCTCTTCCCCAACCGGTTCTTCGATCCGGTCGAGGGGAGCCGCCTCTACAACGAGCGCCTGGCCGAGTTCGTGCTTTGCGACGAGGTGGGCTTCGACGGCATCATGCTCAACGAGCACCACACGGCGCCGTTCTGCATGTCGCCCAGGATCAACATCTTCGCCGCCATCCTCGCGGCCACCACCAAGCGCGTGCAGATCGTGCTCCACGGCAACCCTCTCCCCGTCCTCGATAACCCGGTGCACCTCTCCGAGGAGCTCTCCATCATCGACATGATCTCCCGCGGACGCCTGATCTCGGGCTTCGTGCGCGGCGGCGGCGTCGAGAACATCCAGGCCAACACCAACCCCGTCTACAACCGCGAGCGGTTCGAGGAGGCCCACGACCTGGTGATCAAGACCTGGACGACGCCGGGCCCGTTCCGCTGGGAGGGGAAGCACTACCAGTTCCGCGTGGTGAACCCCTGGACGCGCCCGCTCCAGAAGCCGCACCCCCGGATCTACATTCCGGGCGTGGCCAGCCCCGAGACCGTCGTCTGGGCCGCCGAGCATCGGTACCCGTACATCGGGCTCAACACCAACTTCGATCTCACGGAAAAGATCAAGAAGCTCTACAAGGAGGCGGCCAACCGGGTCGGCTACGAGTCGGGGCCGGAGAACTTCGGCCAGCTCCTCCAGTGCCACGTCCAGGACACCCACGAGAAGGCCGAGCGCAACGCCCAGCAGTTCATGTGGATGTCGGGCGAGTTCACCGGCCTCTCCCACCCCATCTGGGGCACGCCTACCGGCTACGGCTCGCCCTCCAACCGCAAGTCCCTGATCGAGATCGCCGCGGGGCGCCGGCCGGCCCACAAGCCCCCGAACATGAACCAGCGCAAGCTCGAGCGGACGATGGTCTTCGGCACGCCGGACGACGTGATCAAGCAGCTCAAGATCGTCATGGAGAACAACCGCCTGGGCATCCTCTGCCTCTGGGCCAACGACGGCCTGGTCGACCACAAGGACTCCAAGCGGTGCATCGAGCTCCTTGGCAAAGAGGTCATCCCGGCCATCAAGGACCACGCCAAGGCGCTGGGCCTCCGCGACCCGGTGGAGATGAACGCGCCCGTCAGCCTGGCCGCCACGCCGCCGGGGCAACTGCGGCCCATGGCGGCCCCTGTCAGCGGCTAGCGGCTTTCCAGAAGCCGCCCCGCGGCGCCGCTATCCGCTCAGGCAGGGCCGGGCGAGAGCGCCGCGGACGGACGAGGGCCACGTGCCCCGTTCAACAAGAATGTTGCCATGTGACAAAGCATTTCCTGGACGAGGCCGGCAGGGCGAGGGGAGCGAAGGTCTGGGCCAGAGCCCTGACACCACGCGCCGTCACAGATAGTCGCGGAAGGAGAGCGCCGTGTGGAAGGCCACACTACTCTCCCAGTTGGGCAGGATCGGCTGCCGCCCCGCGTCCTCCATGACGTAGTCGAACATGCGCTTGACGGTCTGCGGCCTCTCCTTTGCCAGGTTCACCTTCTCCTCCGGGTCGTTCTTCAGGTCATGCAGCCGCGGCTCGTCCCCCGTCCGCAGCGCGATCAACGCGTACTCGTCGTCCACTGCCCGCACGTAGGCCGTGTGACCGCACGTCAGGTAGTCGCGCACCTTGTGCCTCTCGCCCCTGACGATGGGCAAAAGGTCCTGACCATCCAACGGGTAGGGAGGCGGGATCCCCAGGAAGCTGATGATCGTAGCGAACATGTCCTGACCTTGGACGAAGGCGTCATGTCGTTGCCCAGCGCCCAGGCCCTGGGGGTGCCGGACCAAGAAGGGCACATCGTGCACTTCCCGCCACGTAGCCCAGGGCATCTTGCCCGTCACCCCGTGCTCGCCCAGCAGGAAACCGTGGTCCGAGGTCAGGCAGATGAGCGTGTCCTTCAGCAGGCCTAGCGACTTCACCTTGTCCATGAGCAGGCCGAGCCACTTGTCCACAAACGTCACGTCCGCCGCGTAGAGCGTCCGCATGCGCCGGAGCTCTCTCTCAGTCAGATAGTCGGTGGGCCCGTACTTGGGCACGATGGGCTCTCGCCCATCGTAGTCCGGGCTGTCGTACAGGTCCGCGTATTTCCGTGGCGCCAGGAAGGGCTCGTGGGGATCGAAACAGTCGACGAGCATGAAGAAGGGCTTGTCAGAGAAGCGGTTGTCCTCCAGCCATTGGCTCGCCCGGGTGAAGACCTGGGCCGCCCAGTAGTCCTCCTCCGTCTTCCACTTGTAGAAGTTGCTCGCATTGCGCTCCAGCTGCGCCTGCTCCCAGCCGCCCCTCATTCCAGGAGGCACGTACCGCTCGACATCCAGCACTCGTTTGCCGAGGCTCGGGGACCCGAACGGGTCCGCCTCGTGGCCCCGGACAAAGTCCCAGTGGCGGAACCCACGATGGAAGTTCATGGGCCAGGTCATGTACGGTCCCGTATCGGTGATGAAGCAGGTGTCGAAGCCATAGAGCTGAAGGAGCTCGGCCAGGGTAATCTGGTCCGACGGGATCGGCTCCCAGCCCGCCACCGGGAGCCCGATCACCCCCATGAACCACCCTCCCTCCTTGAGCTGCGGCCGAGGCGCGGCGCCTTGACCCAGGTTGAGCCTCCGGGTATCGAGGAGCCTGCCCTCCGAGTAGTAGCTCTTCCGATAGGGGAAGGTGCGCATTCCGGTGAGAATCGATCGCCGGTGCGGCAAGGTCGGCAACGACTCATTGGCCGCTCTGGTGAAGAGCGCGCTTTCGGCGGCCAGCTGGTCCACGTTGGGCGTCTTGATCCACGGGTTGCCATAGGCGCCGATGTGGTCTCTCCGCAGCGTGTCGATGATGATCAGGATGACGTTCATCTTGGCCATCAAACCCCTCCGGTTTCGCCTTCCGCCAGTCACGAACGTTCGAAGAGCACGGGAACGCTCCCGCGCCCCGTTATACTCGAAATGATGCCGAAGATGCAATCGTGCGTCTCGAGCTGAGCGCCTCTGCGCCAGCGGGGGCTCGCCGGGACGTCTTCGGCGGTTACGCACGCCCCCATCCTGACCCTTCGGCTTCCCCTGTCGCTGACCGCCACGCTTCCCACCACGCTGCGCTCGTGGCTTTGGCTCGCGGCTACGGCTCAGGGCTTCGGCTAAGAACAGGGCAGGCTCTTCCCCCGCAGACGGGGGAAGGGATTGCAGCCCCACCATAATCGAACGACCCGCCCCAGTACGGCGCGAATCTTGACGGTCATGCATTGGAGCGCATATACTCCCACATCCGCCCATCGGGTGCGGTCAAGCTCGTTGCTTCTTGGCGTGGAGGTGCTGCCGTGCAGGACAAGTTCCGAGTCTACTCGCTCGCAGCCATCGCGACCGCCGTGGTGCTGCTCGTGGCCTCCTGTGGAGGCGGGGAGGAGCCCACGGCTCCACCCACACGCCCGGCCACACCCACCCCTGCGCCCGCGGCAACGGCGACGCCAGCGCCCCAACCTCCGTCCGCCGCGACTCTGGCCCCGACAGCACCGCCTACCCCAACTCCTACGCCCCATCTCGTAGCCCCCACCGTGACAGCGACAGCTGTGGGCAGGGAGATCAAGACCGGCGGAATCCTGAAGCAACGGGAGCTCCAAGCCTTCGAGCCCATGGACAGCTACAACCAGCGGTCGGCGTTCAGCATCCTCTGGGTGCAGAATGTGCTGAGCAACTTTGTCCGGCTGAATGCCCAGCGGCCCAGCGTCGTTGATCCAGACATCGCCGCCAGGTGGGAGCTCGGCGCTGACGGGAAGAGCTACACCTTCTCTCTCCGTCGCGACGTCAAGTGGCACGACGGCAGGCAGTTCACCGCTGCCGACGCCGCGTTCAACCTCGACCGCGCCTGGAAGCCGCCGTCAGCCCTCATCAGCCAGAACGCAGGACGGATGCGGAACGTAGACGCCATCGAGGTAGTCGATGATGGCACCCTGAGGATTCGCCTCAAACAACCCAGTGCGTCGTTCCTGAGGGGACTCGCGGTCCCCTTCATGCTCATGTACCCCTCGAACATAGGCGACGTCTCCGAGAACTGGAGAAAGACGCCCATTGGGACGGGCCCGTTCAAGCTGGTGGACCTGAACGTGACCACCTCCGCCAGGCTGACCCGGAACGACGGCTACTACTTGAAGGACGAGCAGGGGCGGTCGTTGCCCTACCTTGGCGGCCAGGAGATCTTCTTCATCCTGGACAACACCACCGCCCTCTCGGCCTTTCGGACAGGCAACCTCGACTGCGGGTGCAGCACCGAGATGTTCACGCCCCAGACGCGCGACTTGCAGAAGCTGATGCCGCAGGCCAGGTTCTTCATCCTCAACCAAGACGCCGTCCACTACTACTTCAAGAATGCCCCGCCGTTCGCCAACCCCAACGTCCGGAAGGCCGTGCACCTGGCGGTCAACTTCGAGACTCTAGCGAAAGTGGCCCGGGGCGGATTCGGTTCCTATCCGCCGACGGACCTGCTCAACAGGGAGGCCGGTGGCGGGTGGTCGCTGCCTTCAGCGGAGATCTTGAGGATACCGGGGTACCGCCTGTCAAAGGACGCCGACATAGCGGAAAGCAAGCGGCTCCTTGCGGAGGCCGGTGTCAAACCCGCCGATCTCCAGCCGCTGCGCCTCCATATCAGCACCACCTTCCAGGACTTCGGCGAGATCTTCGTGACCGAGCTCCGGCAGCAGGGCTGGAAGGTGAACCTTCAGGTCGTCGCGGGCGGGACCTACGCTGAGATCCTGGCGAGAGGCGACTTCGACATCGCGTTCCAGCAGGGCGGGCGGGCCATCGACGACCCGGTAGACCTGACCGCGGACTACGGTATCACCGGCGGTCCGCTCAACTGGGGGAAGTGGTCGTTTCCGAGGATCGACGAATTGGCCAAGGCCCAGGAAGCCGAGCTGGACCCGGCCAAGCGAGAACAGCTGATCCTGGAGCTTCAGCGGGAGCTCATGAACAACTATGTACGGCTGCCAGCGTTGAACATCGGGTTCAGCAAAGGGCTGCAGAGCTATGTCGAGGGGTACCTACCGCCCGCGTTCAGCGCCAGTTCCAACAACCGTGTGGAGCGCGTGTGGCTCAACAAGTAGCTGGGTTCTGCTGCCGGTTCGCAGACGCTAAGAGCGTCTAACAAAACCAACTTGGCGTGCCCAGTTGTCATTCTGAGTCCGCCTGAGGCGGACTCCTCAGGGTGACATGAAGGGCCTACTCCTGTGAACCAAGGCTGACCAGGTTTTGTTAGGCGCTCTAAAAAGCTGGGGGCGCTTGTCACAGCGCCCCCAGCTTGGTTCGCCGGTAGTGCTGGCTACCTCGGCGTCTCTGGCGCCAGCCACGTGATCTCGTGCCGGGCGCGGAAGCAGTAGGCGCCGGGGCAGAGGGCCGTGTAGTTCCGAATCCTCGGCGACCAGGCCGTCCACGCTCCCGCCCAGCCCACCTTTGGGTACCAGTTGGCGTCCGTCAGGATGTAGCGTTGCAGATCCTGGGTAATGGCCTTCCGCTTGGCGAAATCGACCGTGGCGCTCTGGTCGCGGTAGAGCTTATCGACCTTCGGGTCGCTGAACTTGCCAAAGTTCTCCGAGCCGCCCGTGATGTAGTAGCGTCCCAGGACGAAGTCGGGATCGTCCGCAATGGAGGAGGCGGGAATGTAGAAGAGATCGAATTGAGCCTTGGTGCGGCGGGGGGTGAACTCCTGCAACGTCGTCACGTCCAGCTCAACCTTAAGGCCGGCCTTCTTCCACGAGTCCTGGAGAAAGACGCCATCGTCCAGGTAGGTCTGAATGGGCAGGCTCATCAACTTGAAGGTGAAGGTGTCATAGTTGACCCCAGCCTCTCGGAACAGGGCCCTGGCCTGGGCGATCCGCTCCGGAGTCACCGGGCCGGTATTGATCAGCTGGCTGGTCTCCTGGTCGGTCAGACCCCAGCGGCCCTGAATGGAAGGCGGCAACAAGGGGCTGGCGCCGGCGTGGCCGTACCCGGGATATCGCGCCACCATGAAGCCCGGCCGGTCCACCAGCAGGTCGATGGCTCGCCGAATGCGCACGTCATCGAAAGGCGGCTTATTGTTGAAGTTGTACATCCGCCAGGAGCCGAATCCGGTCCCGTAGGTGTAGTTGGGGAACTCCTTTTTCGTCTGGTCGATGTTCGTGTTCAGAATCCCAGGGTCCAAGTAGTCTGCCTCGAGGAACTTGCCGGTCCGAAAGACGCTGAAGGCGGTGAACGAGTCGGGGATGATGCTGAAGTCGATGCCGTCCAGGTAGGGTAGCGGGTCGCCGAACCGGTCCTTTTTGAAGTAGCCCTCGTTCCGCCGCACGGTGATGCTGATGTCCGGCTTCCGGTCGACGAACTTGAACGCGCCGGTCCCCACCGGCGGCTTGTGGGGGTCCTTGGGGTAGTCGGACCCGAGGCGCTCCGGATAGACCGTCGAGAACAAGGACGCCAGGCTGTTGATGAAGGCGGCGGAGGGGTTCTTCAGCCGGATCCGCAGGGTTACGTCGTCGGGGGCCTCCATGCTGGCTACGTAGTCGGCGATGGTCCCCTTCTGATGGCTGATGTAGCCGGTGTTGATCACACCGCTGATCCGGTTATAGGAGAAGATGACGTCGGTGGCCTTGAAGGGCGTTCCATCGTGGAACTTGATCCCGGACCGGTACTTCAGGGAATAGAGGAGGCCGTCGTCGCTGACGGTCCAGCTCTCGGCCAGGTCGCCCTTGAACTGGGAGGGGTCCAGCTCGTCCAGCATCAGCGAGCCGTTGAGCATGGTGGGGTTGGTCTTGATCTGGATGTAGCCGCCGGTCCAATGCGAGTCCCAGCCGTTGCCCTGGGTGATGTCACTCTGCAACCGGATCGCCAAGACGCCGCCCCGCTGGGGCCGGGTCTCCGCCGGGATAGGCGTCGGCGTGGGCTGAGGGGTGGGTGTGGGGATCGAGGTGGCCGTCGCCGCGGGCGGCCGGGTCGGCGGTGCCGTGGTCGCGGTAGGCTGTTGAGGCGCCGGCGTGGCCGTTGGGCTGGGCGCGGCGGTGGGCTCCTTCCCGCCGCCACACGCGGCAACCAGCAGCAGCAGGATCGTGACGATGGCCGCAAGCGAGTAGAGCCGGAAGCTGTTCCGCACGATGGCACCTCCCCCAAGACCCACCATCCGGACCCGATCCGACGGGTGAGGGTGGGAGTATATGCGCCGGGATTCGCGTCAGTCAAGAGTCCGTGCTGCGCGCCTCTTCGTCGCTGCGAGAAAGGCGCGGACGGCGGCCGCGAAGGCGGGCGGGTTGTCGCCGGGTACGGTATGGCCGGCCCTGGGGACCGTCACGAGCCGGCAGCTGGCGATGGCCCGCTGCGTACGCTTCGCTCCCTGGGCCGAAAGGATATCGCTCTCGGCCCCGCGCACGAGGAGCGCCGGCGCCTTGATGCGGCGGACGTAGGTCCATAGGTCCTCGCGCCCCGCTGCGGCGCGCTGAGCGCGGAAGCGGCGATCGTACTTCCAGGTCCAGCGCCCGCCGGGAAGCCGGCGCAGGTTCCAGCGCAGGCGGTCCCGGAGCTGTTTGATGGGCCGGCGCGGGTTGAACTCGTGGGCCCGCTGGACGAAGGCCTCGAAGGTGGGCAGGACATCGGCCCGCCGCGCGAACCGCCGGATATTCTCGATCCCCTTCTTCATCGCCTCCGGGCCGATGTCCACAATGACCAGCCGGTCCACCCGCTCCGGGTGCATGGCCGAGTAGACGATGGAGTTGCGCCCGCCCATGGAGAGCCCGATGAGGACGAACTTCTTGAGGCCGAGGGCTTTGACGAAGCCGTGGATGTCCCGCATGTGGGCGTGGACGCCGTAGGAGCCGGTCCTGGACCAGTCGGAGTCGCCGTGGCCCCGCTGGTCGAGGGCCAGCACATGGTAGTCGCGGCGCATGGCGCGGGAGAACTCGTCCCAGCTATGGGCCGATTGCGACCCGCCGTGGAGGAGGAGCATCGGCTGCTTCCCCTTGGCCCCCCAGTCGAGGTAGTGCAGGCGCATCCTGCCGACGACGATCTCCTTGTCCTGGAACTCGGCCTTAGGCATCGCTCTCCCTTCCGCCGCGCGTCGCGCAGCGCTCAGCATCGTTGACCGCGTTCGCGGTGGCGCCCCGGCGAGCCGGGGGCCCTTACTCCAGCGTCCCCTCCAGCGGGTTGATGACGAGACCGGTGGGCAGCTTCGGGTGGAAGTAGGTGGACTTGGGCGGCAGGCGCTCGCCGCGGTCCGAGACCTCCCTGAGGGCATCCATCGGCACGGCGCGCGGCAGGAACGCGAGCTGGTGCTCGCCCGAGCTGACCCTCGCGACCGCCTCGGCGGCATCCTTGGCGAAGGTCAGCCAGCCGCGCCGCTCGGCCTCCTCCTCCTCGACGCCCAGGGCCGGCTTCAGGATAGCCTCGCGGAAGATGGTCGCTGCGAGGCTGGCCCAGGCGAGGGAGCGTCTGCCGCCGGCGATGGTCTTGGGCGTGAGCGGGTCGCGCAGGCGCAGCGTCCAGCGGACGCCGGGCTCGAGGCCCCAGACCTCGAACAGGGCGCTGCCCCGCTCGAGGCTATCGAGGGCTGCCTCGGCCACCTGCTGGGGCGCGGCGCCACCGCAGGCATGGCGCTCCACGGAGCACAGGGCCTCGACTCGCTCTCGGACCCGCGTCAGCGTCGTGGCGTCCGGCCCCCGCAGCAGCCGGTGGTAGGGGAGGCTGAGGAGGCCGGGGTCGTTGAAGGCGATGAGGGAGGCCATGACGAAGGCGCACGCCTGGCTGCCCCTTCCGCTGAAGGGCGAGCCCTCGGGCAGCGTTCGGTCCCGGAAGGCCAGCGCCGTCTCGAAGCGGTGGTGGCCGTCGGCGATGTACAGCGCCTCGGAGGCCAGGGCCTCCCGGACGGTCGCGATGGCGGCGGGATTGACGATCGGCCAGAGCTCATAGCGCTCCTCTCGGGTGACGGCCACGACGGGCTTGTGGCTCCGCATGGCGCCGTCCAGGACGGGCCGGACCGCCGGTGGGTCTTGGCAGAGGAGCATGACGGGGCTGATGTTGGCGTGGGTGGCCTCCATGAGCCTGAGCCGGTCCTGCTTGGGGCCGGCCCGCGTGTCCTCGTGGGGCTTGATAGCGCCCTGGCCGAAGGGCTCCAGGCGGACGGCCGCCGTGAGCTCGGTGCGGACGAGGCTCTTGCCTCGGTACGGAAAGTGGTGGCGGACCGCGTACAGGGCCGGGGCTTGCTCACGGAGCAGGACGCCGTCGCGGCGCCAGCGCCGGAAGAGCTCGCCGGCCTCCGCGTAGCGGTCGAGGCCGGTGGCCGGGTCCGGGTCCCGCGAGAGCTCGAGGCGGACGACGTTGTAGGGACTCGCGGCGTAGAGGGCAGCCTGCTCCTCCGGCGAGATGACGTCGAAGGGCAGGGAGAGGACCGAGCCGAGGTCGCCGGCGAGGACGGGGTTGTAGCGGAGCCCGCGGAAGGGGTGGATATCGGCCATCGGGTCTGGTCTCGGGGTCGTTGGGCGAGGCCAGTATACCGACCGTGCGCCCCGAAGGCCATCCCGCCTCACGCAACCTCCTCCCCCATCGTGGGGGAGGATAGGAGGTGGGGGGTGCGAGATACCCCCATCCCAGCCCCTTCGACTTCGCTCAGGGCAGGCTTTCCCCCATTGAGGGGGAAGGGGTTTTGGGGCAAGACCATCCGAGATGGAGAGGGGGAAGCGAAGCCGGGGGTGAGGTTCGCTGTGCTAGAATGCGCCCTGCCCTTCCCGTCAGGAGTCGTGTGCGTGAAGTTCGCCTTCGCCTTCCCCTACCGCCGGATCACCAAGTACAAGAGCTACCGCCAGCAGCAGACCTTCATCGACATGATCCGCCAGGCGGACGCCCTGGGCTTCGACGCCATCACGGCCGGCGACCATCTCTTCATGCCCAACTACTGGAGGCACGTGGCCACGGAGGTCTGGTTCGACCCCTTCACGTTCCTCGCCTACGCCGCCGGGATCTCCAAGCTGCGGGTGATCACGGACATCGTCGTCGTTCCCTACCGTTCGCCCTTCCACACGGCCAAGGCGGTGGCGACCCTCGACTTCATGACCGGCGGGCGCGTCATCTTCGGCGCGGGCGTCGGCTATCTCGAGGGCGAGTTCAACGCGCTCCACGTCCCCTTCCGCGAGCGGGGCCAGATGACGGACGAGTACCTGGAGATCATGAAGCTCCTCTGGACCGAGGAGCAGCCGCGCTATGAGGGGAGGTACTACCGGGTCGCTGATCTTACGTTCTGGCCCAAGCCGGTCCAGCGCCCGCACCCGCCTATCTGGATCGGCGGGCAGACGGCGCCCTCCGTGCGGCGCGCCGTGAAGTACGGCGACGGCTGGGTGCCGTTCAACCTCGATCTGGCGGGTCTGGAGCGGGCCCTGGCCCTCTTCCACGAGCTCTGGGACCGGGACGGAGGCCGTCCGCCCGGGTTCGAGATCGTGATGCGCGTGGACCGGGCCAACGTCACCAGCCAGGCGATCAAGTCGGCCGGGCGCCAGGCGTTCTGGGGCTCGCCCGAGCAGATCATCGAGGATATCGAGGGCTACGTGCGGGCCGGCGCGACCTACCTTATCGCCAGCTTCCAGGGCTTCGAGCTCGAGGAGCACGCGGAGAACATGGAGCGCTTCGCCCGCGAGGTGATGCCCCACTTCCGGGACCGGTAGCGGGCGGGGCGCTGGCGGCGCGTCGTCTTGCCCCCGCGAGCCGTCGAACGCAATGGGCGGGCGTCTTAGGTGACGCCCCGCATCCGCAGCTCCTCGACCTCCCCCTGGCTGAAGCCGAACTCGCGCAGGACTTCGCCGGTGTGCTGGCCCAGGGGAGGGGCCGCCCGCCGTGGGCGCCCAGGG
The DNA here is from genome assembly GCA_964555685.1 of uncultured Dehalococcoidia bacterium. GTDB lineage: Bacteria > Chloroflexota > Dehalococcoidia > SHYB01 > SHYB01 > CAZKTO01. Next base: position 45,817 of record CAZKTO010000002.1, on the reverse strand, counting down.
GTCGCGCTCAGCTTGGAGGGCACGCCCACCTGCTGCATCTTCCCGCGCAGGGGGTGGTCGACCTCGACGATGTATTCGTTGGCCACCACCTGAGGGTCGCTTTCGAGATCGGCGTAGCTCTGGACCGGCGTGCAGATGACGTCCTGGGAGTACAGATGCTCCAGCCACTCCTCCCGCGTCCTCGTGGCGAAGACCGAGTCCAAGACCTCGATGATCGCGCTGCCGTTCCGGTTGCGGAGAGGCTGCGTCGCGAATCTGGGGTCGGTGGCCAGATCGTCCCGCCCGATGCCCTTGCAGAAATGGACCCAGTAGGCATCGGTGAGCACCGCGGCCAGGACGAGCCACCGGCCGTCCTTGCACCGGTAGGTCGTGAAGAGCGGGTTCTGCGTCTCCCGCCACGGCCGCTGGCGTGGGGGCTGCCTGTCGAAGAGGTACCGGTTGATCCCCAATCCCTGGAGTACCAACTGGCTGCCCAACTGGGAGACCTCCACGTCCTGCCCGATCCCGAACCGCTCCCTGGCGAAGAGGGCGAGCATGATCGAATAGGCGAGCATGATGGCGCCGGTCTGGTCCGCGATGCCACCGGGGCCCGGGAGCAACCGTGCGCCGGGCTCGCGCCGCAGGGCGTCGATGAGACCGCCACGGCCCTGCCCCAGGGAATCGAAGACCCGGTGGCGCGCATGCGGCCCGCGGCGTCCGAAGCCCGTGACGGAGGCGCAGATAATGCGCGGGTTGTGCTTCGAGAGCGTCGCGTAGTCGACGCCGAGCCGCTCGGCGACGCCGAGACGAAAGTTCTGCACCACCACGTCGGCGCGGGGCGCCATGCGGTAGAAGACCTGGCGTCCCTGCTCCTGGCGCAGGTCCAGGGTCATGGAGCGCTTGTTCCGGTTCATCGTCTCGAAGTAGGCGCCGACGCTCTGGTCCGGCGGCCGGAGATTCCGGCCCGGGTCGCCGGCGCGGGGCTCCTCGATCTTGATCACGTCGGCTCCCATATCGGAGAGCATGACGGTGGCCCAGGGACCGTTCTGATAGATCGTCAGGTCGAGGATGCGGATGCCGTCAAGGGGCGATGGCATGGGCGAGTTCCAGCGGGGTTGGGATGCTCGGTCTTCACGCCTCTCCGTACAGACGGAGGCAGTTCTTCCACAGGATCTTCCGCTTGCTCTCGTCGGAGAGATCGAGCCGCAGGAACTCCTCCACCGCGTGGGGGTACTTGGAGTCGCTGTGGGGGTAGTCCGTGGAGAAGAGGAGCGCATCGTCGCCGGCCCAGTCCACCACGTACTTGGCGGGCGCCTCATCGCAGTCGACGGAGAGGAAGCAGCGGCCCTCGGCGAAGTACTCGGAGGGCCTCTTCTTGAGGTAGGGCGCCTGGTAGCTGCCCCGGTACTCGGCGTGCCCGTCCAGGCGCCAGAGGAGCGTGGGGAGCCAGCCGCAGTTGCCCTCGAGGAGGGCCACGCGGAGCCGCTTGAACCGCTCCAGCACGCCGCCGCCGATGAGGCTGGTCAGGAGCAGCATCTGCTCCATGGGGTGGCACGCGACGTGCTGCAAGAACACCTCCGGGAACCGGTCGCCCGTAAAGGGGAGATCGGGGGCGTTGGCCTCGTGGAAGCACGCGGGAACGTCCAGCTCCTCCAGCTCGGCCCACAGGCGATCGTAGCAGCGGTCGTGCCAGTTGCGCCCGCGGTAGGGATTGGGCCGAACGAAGACGCCCTTGAATCCCAGATCGTGGACCGCCCGGCGCGCCTCCTGGATGGCCAGCTCCACGTCATGCGGCGGGACGATGGCGACTCCAGCGAGGCGCTTTCGGTCGATACTGATGTACTCCGAGAGCCAGGTGTTGTAGGCGCGAGCGATCGCCAGGGCCAGCTCTGGGGAGATGGCGTCCGTCGCGATGGCGTAGAGGCCCATGGTGGGGAAGACGACGGCCCGGTCGATCCCCTCGCGGTCCATGGCGTTGAGGAGCGAGACGTTGTCCCACCCACGGGCCTTCTCCGGATCGTAGCGCCGGTCGGTCTCGTGTTGCTGGGCCCAGCCCAGCCGCGCGGCGTCGTCGCGCTCGGGGGGAACGGGTCGTCCGGCGACGACCATGTGCCTCCGGGGGGAGCCGGGCTTGACCGGCACGTACTTGGGGGCCTGGTCCCGGAACGCGGGTTCGACGTAGCGCTGCCAGAGGTCCTGGGGCTCCCGGAGATGGATGTCCGAGTCCATGATCTTGAACCCGTTCTTCGCCATGCCTCACCTCCCGCGGACGGAGCCGCCCGCCGCGCCGGTCACCGCCCCTGCCACTTGGGCGGCCGCTTCTCCGAGAAGGCCCGAGGGCCTTCCCTGGCGTCCTCGGTGTAGCCGTTCAAGCGCTCGGCCTTGTAGCCGTATTTCAGGGCGTCGTGCAGGTTGGAATGGAGGCCCATAATGGCCGCCTCCTTGGCCGTCTGGAGGGCCAGCGGGGCGTGGGCCGCGACGGTCCGGGCCAGGGCCAGCGCCTCATCCATGAGCTGCGCCCTGGGGACGACCTTGTTGACGAGGCCGATCTCGTAGGCGCGGCGGGCGGTGATGTTGTTGCCCGTCAGCAGCATCTCCATCCCAATGGGGTAGGGGAGGAAGCGGGGGAGGATCTGGGTGCCCGTGCCGCTGGCGATCCCCCACTTGATCTGGCTCATCCCGAACTGGGCATCCTCCGCCGCGACGCGCATGTCCGTGGCCATCACCAGGCTCAGGCCCTGCCCCAGAGCCAGCCCGTTCACGGCCGCGATGACGGGCTTCCAGACGTCGATCTCCCAATCGTCCAGCAGGCGGGCGATGCCCCGCTTGACGCTGCCGGCCATGGGCGCAGACTGGGCCATCTCCTTGAGGTCGGCGCCAGAGCAGAAGGCCCGCTCGCCCGCTCCCGTGAGGATGGCGACGCTCAGGCTATCGTCCTGCATGAAATCGGTCCAGACCTCTTCGAGACGGCGGTAGGAGGCGCGCGTCAGGGCGTTGAGGGCCTGGGGGCGGTTCAGCGTGACGATGGCGATACGGTCGTCGCGCTTCTCGTAGAGGACCGGCGAATCGGTCTGGCTGGCCATGGTCAGTACCTCCCTTGGCCTCTCCCTGTCCTTCCCAGGATAGACCGGGGTGGGTGAGGCATCCCGTTACGGGACCAGCGCGGTCCGCGTGACGGGCATCTTCTCGGCGCCGGGGCGCGACCACTCGGAGTCCTCAAAGGCCTTGGTGATCTCCGTGAGCGGGTACCTGTGGGAGACGAGCTTGTGGAAGGGGTACTTGCTCCGGTTCCGGGCCACGAAGTCCATGACCACCGGCAGGACCCACGGATCGTAGCAGGCCGCCGAGACGATGTTCTTGCCCAGCATCATGGCGGGCAGGAACGGAATGGTGCCCGGCGCCCCCGCGCTCACCTGGCCCAGGACGGCGTACCGGCCGCCGAAGCGCACCATATGCAGCCCCTCGATGATGACCTGCGGCAGGCCCACCACCTCGACGACGACGTCGGCGCCGGCGGATCCCACCAGCTCCTTGACGCGGCCGACGCGGGCCTGCATGTCCTTGTACCGCGACATGTCGACGACCTCGTCGGCGCCGAACTCCTCGGCCAGGCGCAGGCGGGCCTGGATGCCATCGATGACGACGATGGGGCTGGCGCCGCGCTCCTTGGCGATGGCCGTGGCGTAGAGGCCCAGCCCGCCGGCGCCCTGGATGACCACGCTCTCGCCCATGGTCACCTGGGCCAGGTGGAGACCGAAGGCCACCTGGCTGAACGAGCAGTTGATGGGGGCTACCAGCTCGTCCGGCAGCTCGTCGGGCACCTTGAAGATGGCGTGGCCGCGCGGCAGGTAGAAGTATTCCGAGAAGCCGGCGGTGAAGTAGGGCGAGACGCCCGGCTGCTCCGAGATGAACATGCGCTTGGCGCCGCAAGCGGCCACCTCGCCGCGCATGCACCGGGGGCAGTGGCCGCAGCCGCGGAAGTAGGTGTAGGTGATCCGGTCGCCCTCTTTGAGAGGCTGGCCGCGGGAATCGGTCTTGACGCCGGCGCCCAAGGCGTAGACGGCCCCCACCATCTCGTGGCCCATGACGCCCTCGCCGCGCTGGACGACGGACGGCACCTGGAGGTCTCCGCGCCAGAAGTGCAGGTCGGAGCCGCAGATCATGCTCATGCGGACCTGGGCCAGCACGTCGCCCTCGCCCACCTCGGGGATCGGGTACTCGCGGATCTCGAACGGCTTGTGCGGTCCCTTGAAGATCGCCATCTTGCCCTTCATCGCCGCCTCCTTGCGGGCCGCGGGCCTCGCGGTGCCCCGGCCCGCGCATTATAGGCGCGGGCCTTTGGCGCCTGTCAACGCACGGGCCAGGCGCGCCAGGAGGCGTGCTATACTCCCGCCACCTTTGGGCGGCACGGAGTGCGGCGGATGAGCGGGATCATCGCTCCCCTGGTCATGATCTGGCGCCGGGCGGGGGCCAACTGGCGCTTTCATCTGGTGCTCCTGGCCGGCATGCTGCTGGCGACGACGCTCCTGGCCGGCGCGCCGCTCTATCTGAACGCCATGAGCGAGCTGGGCCTGCGCCACGCCCTCCAGTTCGAGCGCACCGGCGTGCTCGATACGGCCATCCTCGTTCCATCGCGGCCCCTGGACGAGTCGGGCTACGCCCAGACGGATGCGCGCGTGGCGGCCCGCGAGCGGGAGACCATCGGCCGGCTGGTGGACGAGCGCGTCGCCCACATCAGGACGCCGGGCCTCGACGTCCGGCTGCCGGGAGCTACCGCGGGCGCCACGCTGAAGGGGTCTATTCAGGCCTACAGCGACTACGAGCGGCACAGCCGCGTCGTCCAGGGGCAGTTCCCCCGGCCGAGCGGGGGCGCCGACGGCCAGATCGAGGCCGCGGTAGGCGGGGCCTCGGCCCGCCTCTTCGGCATCCGCCTCGGCGACACCCTCGCCATCACGCCCATCGGAGGGAATCCGTCCCGCGTCCTGCGGGCTACCGTCGTCGGCGTCCTGGAGGCCGTCGACATCGGCGAGCGGTACTGGAGCTTCTCCATCGACCCGTTCAGGCCGCAGTCGGACTTCTCCACGGGGCAGGAGCTGCCGATGCTCCCGGTCCTGGTGCCTCCCGAGGTCTTCCTGGGCGACATCACGGCCTCCTTCCGCGGCATGGTGGTGGACTACTGGTGGTACCTCTACGTCGACCCGGCGCGCATCTCGGCCCGCGACGCGACGGAGGTCCGGGAGGCTATCGGCGCTCTGGAGAAGGCCCTGGCGGGCGACCTGCCGGGGACGCTGGTCCTCTCGGGCCTGGGCGGCACCCTGGACGACTTCCACGACAAGCTCTTCTTCAGCCGCATCCCGGTGCTCATCATGGTGCTGCTGGTGGTGGCCATCGTTCTCTACTACCTGGTGATGGTGGCCAACGTCGTCGTCGAGCGGCATCTGGCGGAGATCGCCCTCTTCCGCTCGCGGGGGGCCGATGGCATCCAGGTCATGGCCGTGTACCTCTGGGAGGCGGTGATCCTGGCAGCGCTGGCGGCGGCGGCTGGTCCGCTCCTGGCCCGCCTCCTGGTCCCGCTGCTGGGCCGGGCGCCGGCCTTCTCGGACGTGACGCACGGCGCCAGCCTGCCGGTGGAGATGACGCCCAGCGTGTTCTGGTTCGCGCTCCTGGGCGCCGGGCTGGGCCTCCTGGCGCTGGCGGCGCCAGCGCTCAAGGGCGCGCGGTTCAACGTCCTGGACGCCCGGGCCGCCGTGGCCCGGCCCGCCCTCGCCCTCCTCCTCCACAAGTACTTCGTCGATCTCTTTCTGCTGGCCCTGGCGGGCGTTCTCTACTGGGAGCTGACGCAGCGGGGCAACCTGGTCACGTCCAAACTCTTTGGCCAGGACTCTCTTGACGAGCTCCTGCTCATCGCGCCGGTCCTCCTGATGCTCTCGCTGGCGCTCCTGTTCATGCGGTTCCTGCCGATGCTGCTCCGGATGCTGGGGCTGCTCGCCGCCTACACCAACCGTATCTGGCTGGCGCTGGGTCTCTGGAACCTGGGACGCAATCCCATCCACTACCTGCGCCCCACGCTCCTCGTCATGCTGGTGGCCGGCATGGCCATGTTCGCCGCCAGCTATAACGAGACGCTGGAGCGGAGCTTCCGCGACCGCGGCCTCTTCTCCGCGGGGAGCGATATCCGCCTCCAGGGCCTGCCGGCGTTCGAGAGCGCCCCCAAGGACATCCTGTCGGCCCGGTTCGAGACGCTGCCGGCCGTTCAGGTGGCCAGCGCCGTCTACCGCTCCTCGCCGCGCGACGAGCTCTCCATCTCCACCCGCAGCGGCGAGCTCCTGGCCATCGACTCGCTTAAGTTCCATCGCGTCACCTTCTTCCGCGAGGACTTTTCGGAGACGGACCTCTTCGCCCTGCTGCGGCTGCTGGACCGGGGCCGCTCCATGGTCCGGGGCCGGGACCTGCCGCCCGACGCCACGGGTCTGGGCGTCTCGATCCGTCCGGCCCAGAGCCGGCCCAACATCTCGCTCTGGGCACGGGTGCGCGACGCCAACGGCCGCGACTGGCGGTTCCGCCTGGGCCGCCTGGACTTCGAGGAGTGGCGCCTCCTGCGGGCCGAGCTCGTCTCTCCCTTCGGCGAGCGATTGCCGGGGCCCCTGACCCTCCAGTCCCTGTACCTGTGGGAGCTGGACTACCCCAATGAGCCGGCGCCCCTGGACCAGGTCCAGGTGGGCCTGACGAGCTCCGGCAAGTTCAACCTGAGCGGCCTCACAGCCTTCACCTCGTCGAACCCCCAGGGCGTCCCGGTCGACGCGCTGGAGCAGGCCGGCGGGTGGGCCCCCATGTCCACCAGCGCCCTCTTCCCGGAGACGCTCAAGCCGGACCCGGACGTGCGGCTGCGAGGCAGGCCCACCCTGCAGTTCTCCTGGAGCCCCTCGACCGGCACCGGCACGCGCGGCTTCTACCCGTCCGACTCGACGGAGCCCCTGCCCGTCATCGCCAGCGAGCGGTTCCTGGGGGTCACGGGCCGCAAGATCGGCGACGTCGTCGAGCTGCCGGTGGCCGGCATCCCCGTGCCGGTGAAGATCGCGGACAAGGTCGCCTTTTTCCCGACCATGGACCCCACGCGGCCCTTCCTCCTGGGCAACCTGGAGACGCTGCTCCACTACGCGAACCTCTTCCGCGGGCTGAACCCCGCTCTGCCCAACGAGGTCTGGCTCTCGCTCAAGGACGACCGCGACGCGCGGGTCGCCCTGCTGGACGCCCTCCGCCAGAATCGTCTCAGCGAGTACGTCGCCGGCGATAGCGCCGCTCTCCTCGAGCGCCTGGTGGGCGACCCGCTGGTGGGCACGGGCAGCGTCGGCATCGTGTTCGCGGTGCTGCTCGTGTTGGTTGTGGTGAGCGTCGGCGGGTACCTGGGATACTTCTACGTCGCGTCCTACCGGGCGCCGCTGGAGTTCGCGGTGCTGCGGGCTCTGGGGCTTTCGGGGCGGCAGCTGCTGGCGTTCCAGGCGCTGGTCCACGCCGTCATCATCGTCGGGTCGGTGCTGCTTGGGGCGTGGATCGGGATGCGGACGCACCGCGTCACGATCACGTTCCTTGAGCACACGGAGGAGGGCCGGGCGGTGCTGCCGCCCTTCGCGCCCCAGACGGACTGGAGCGGCATCGGCATCATCCTCCTGGCGGCGCTGGTGGCGGTAGCGGTGGTTCTTGCGTGGACGGGCTGGCGCTTCGCCCGGACGCCCATCTGGAGCGCCCTGCGGCAGGGGGAGAACTGACCGTGGGCGGCCTCCTCTCCCTCTGGCCCCTGGCGCTGCGACGCGCCACGTCCCGCTGGCGGCTCCTCGTGCCGCTGTTGGTGGGCTCGATCTTGGCCGTGGCGCTCCTCGCCAGCACCTTCATCTACGGCGACGCCGTCCGCGAGCTCGGCCTCGAGAGCACCGTCGCCGAGCGCCCGGCGCACGAGCTGGACATCGGCCTCGTCGCCTACTACGCCGCCACGAACAGGGCCGCCTACGAGACGGTGCGCTCTGAGGTCGAGCGGGCCATCGACCGGAACGTCTCCTGGTTCGTCGAGGGCTCGGTCCGCGGCATGGAGGGCTCGACCTTCTTCGTCAACGCCTCAGCCCCGCCGGGCCGCTCGCTGGACGCCTCGCCCGAGAACATCGCGGGGACGCCGGAGTCGCGGCGCGATCCAAGGCGCCGGGCCTTCTTCTTCTTCCAGACCGATTTCGCTGCCCGGACCACCCTCGTCGCCGGGCAGATGCCGGACGTCGTCCAGGTCTCGTCGGACGTCCAGGGGCGCCCCACCAGCGCGCCGGAGGCGCCGGTGGTCATCCTGGAGGAGACGGCCCAGCGCCAGGGCCTGGGCGTCGGCGACCGGCTGCTCATCGTGCCCCACTGGGAGGACGTCTCCACCCACGGCGTCGCGAGGATCACCGGAATCGTCCGCCGCAACGACCCGGCCAGCCGCTACTGGCTCAGCGAGGTCCAGCGCTACGTGGCCCGGAGCCAGGGCGATAACTTCATCCCCCTCTATGTCCCTGAGGAGACGTTCATCGGGGGCCTGGGGGGCCTCTTTCCCAAGATGCTCTCGGACTACTCGTGGGCCCTCTTCGTCGACGCCTCCCGCATCGACGTCCAGAACGTGGGGCGGGCGCGCTTCGGCCTGGAGCGGCTCAGCGGCCAACTGCGGAGTCACATCAAGAGCTTCTCCGAGGAGACGGACCTGCCCAAGACGCTCCAGGAGTTTCAGACCAAGGACCTCTTCGGCCGCATCCCCCTGCTTATCCTGGTGATGCTGATCCTGGGGATCGTGGTCTACTTCCTGGTGATGGTGGCCAGCGTGCTGGTGGACCGGCACCTGGGGGAGGTGGCGCTGCTCCACTCCCGCGGGGCCGGCGGCTCCCAGATCCTGACGCTGTATCTCTGGGAGGCGCTGGTCATGGTGACGGTGGCCTTCTTCGTGGGGCCGCTGGTTGCGTGGGGCACGACGGCCCTCATGGGGCTCACGCCCGCCTTCTCCAGCCTGACCGATGGCCACATGCTGCCGGTGCGTCTCTCGTCCGAGGCCTATGGCCTGGCCCTGGGCGGCGCGGCCATCGCCTTCGTGGCGATGCTGGTGCCCACGGCGGCCGCCTCCCGCACGGACCCGCAGCGCCACCGGGCCGGCCTGGCGCGCCCCCCCAGCGCATCCTTCTTCACGCGCTACTACATCGATCTCTTCGTCGCCGTCATCGCCGGGCTGCTGTACTGGGAGCTGAGCCAGCGGGGCGCCCTGGTCACCACCTCCTTCGCCGGCGAGCGCAGCGTCGACCGGGCGCTGCTGGCGGCGCCGGCCCTCTTCCTCCTGGCCGCGGGCCTCCTGCTCCTGCGCCTCTTCCCGCTGGCGATGCGGGCCCTGGGCTGGGCCGCATCCAACCTGCGCCAGGCCTGGCTCGTGCTGGGGCTGTGGCAGATGGGGCGCGACCCGGTGCCCTACACCCGGCCCATCCTGCTGCTCATGTTGGCGGCCAGCGTCGCCATGTTCGCCGCCAACTTCGGCGGGACGGTGAACCGGAGCTATGAGGAGCGGGCCCGCTACCGCTCCGGGGGCGACGTGCTGGTCCAGGGCGCGTCGATGGAGCGCCGGGGCGCCTCCGTCTCCTTCCGCGAGCGGTACGCCAGCCTCTTCGAGGGCCAGCGGGCCAGCCCCGCCTATCGCGCCGGTGCTGGGCAGGCCCTCCAGCTCTTCTCCTCCATCGACTTCGATCTCCTGGCGGTGGACCCGGCCACGTTCCCGGACGCGGCCTGGTACCGCGGCGACTTCTCCTCCGCGCCGCTGGAAGGGCTCATGACCGCCATCTCCGAGCAGGGGGAGCCGGCGGGGCTGGCCCTCCCCGCGGACGCCGAGCGGCTGGGCATCTGGGCCCGCTCGGCCACGCCGCGGCGGGACGTCTCGCTGCGGGCGCGCCTGCGCGACGCCAACGGCCGCTACGCGGACTTCCCCCTGGGCGCCGTCTCCACGGGCGACTGGCAGTACCTGGAGACGCGCATCGACTCCACGAACCCCCAGAGTCCGGCGGGGTTCCGTCCCAAGCCGCCCTTGCGCCTCGTCTCCCTGACCATCCGCCAGGGCGGCGGCCAGAGCCTCCAGCCCGGCGCCATCTATCTCGACGATCTCCAGGTGGCGGGGCCCTCCGGCGCCCCCGCGATCATCGAGCCCTTCGATGGCACCGCCTCGGCCCTGGTGTTCAACGACTCGCCGGGCTCGGGGAACGATAGCTTCGAGACGAGCACCTCGGTGACTCGCCGCGGCGAGCCGGGCGGGACGAGCGGCGTGTTCATCTGGGGAGGCGGCTCCCTGGCCTCGACGCGGGGCCTCCGGTTTACCGGCGGCCAGGCCGAGCGTCCCCTGCCCATCGTCGCCAGCCGCGCCGCCCTCAAGGCGGTGGACCTCGAAAGGGGCGGCCAGCTCCTCCTGTCCGTCCGCGGCCACACGGTGCCCGCCCGAATCGCCGAGGTGGCCGACTACTTCCCCACCCTGGACCCCTATGGCGACGGCTTTCTGATCACCAGCCTGCCGGGGCTGCTGGCCCGCCTCAACGCGGCCGAGACCTTCACCGACTTCCAGCCCGACGAGATCTGGCTCGCCACTGGGCTCGAGGGGCCCGCCCGTGACCGGGCCATCCAGGAGCTCAAGGTCCCCGGCATGCGCGTCACTGACCGGGCGGCCCTGGAGCTCAAGTTCCGGTCCGATCCGCTCATCGCCGCCGGCTGGCGCGGCATCCTCCAAATGGCCTTCGTGGCCGTGGCGCTGGTGACGCTGCTGGGCTTCGCCATCTACTCCTACGTCCAGGCCCAGCTGCGGCGGGTCCAGTTCGCTCTGCTGCGCGGCATGGGCCTCTCGCTGCGGGGCGTGGCCGGCGTGGTGCTCCTGGAGCAGGCGGTGGTCGTCGTCGTGGGCCTGGGCCTGGGGAGCTGGCTGGGCATGCAGCTCACGGACATCTTGATGCCCTATCTGGGGCTTACGGAGGAGGGCGCGCGGGTGCTGCCGCCCTTCCAGGCCACCATCAACTGGCCTGCTATAATCGCCACGTATGCGGTCATCGCCGGAGTCTTTCTGGTGACGACGCTGAGCCTCGTCGGGTTCTTCTCCCGCGTCGCCATCCAGCGCGCGCTGCGGTTCGGAGAGACGTGATGGACTGGAAACGGCCTGACTCCACCCGCCAGACTGCGGATACCCGGCCCGAGCCCTACATTATCTGCGAGGACCTGTTCAAGATCCACAAGGTCGCGGACCTGGAGGTGGTGGCCCTGCGCGGGCTGGACCTGCGGGTCGAGCGGGGCGAGGTGATGGCCGTCGTGGGGCCCAGCGGCAGCGGCAAGAGCACGCTGCTCCACATCCTGGCCGGGTACGATACGCCCTCGGCCGGGCGGGTCACGGTGGCCGGCCGCAACCTGCTCAAGATGACCTCCGGCGAGCTGGTGGAGTACCGGCGGACCGGCATCGGCTTCGTCTGGCAGCAGGTGAGCCGGAACCTGGTGCCGTATCTGACGGCGCGCCAGAACGTGGAGATGCCCATGCTCCTGGCCAGCGGCGAGCGGGCGGCGCGGCGTCAGCGAGCCCAGGAGCTCCTGGAGTTCGTGGGCCTGGGCCACCGCCTGGACTACACCGCCGACAAGCTCTCCGGCGGCGAGCAGCAGCGGGTCGCCATCGCCACCGCCCTGGCCAACAACCCGCCGCTCTTGCTGGCCGACGAGCCCACCGGCGAGCTGGACACCCACACGGGCGAGGAGATCTTCAAGCTCTTCCGCTCCGTCAACGCCGCCTACGGCACCACCATCGTCATCGTGACCCACGACCTGCACGTCGCCGGCGAGGTCCAGCGCGTCGTGGCCATCTCCGATGGCAAGACGAGCACGGAGATCGTGCGCCGGCCCTCCTTCCAGCCGGCGGGCCAGGCCCAGGCACAGGAGACCGCGACCGTGGAGGAGCTGGTCATCGTCGATGCCGCCGGCAGACTCCAGATCCCTCGGGAGCTCATGGAGAAGCTGGGGGCCACGGACCGGGTGCGGGTGACCCTCGAGGGCGACCGGGTCGTCCTGCGGTCGGACCGGCAATGGACCAGGCGCTAGACGGGACGGTGCTGGCGGCCCGGGAGGCCGGCCGGGACTTCGCCACGGGAGGCGTGGTGGTCCACGCCGTCCGGGACGTCACCCTCGATGTGCTCCCAGGCGAGCTGGTGGTGCTCCTGGGGCGCTCGGGCTCGGGGAAGACGACGCTGCTCAACCTCCTGGGCGGGCTGGATACGCCCACGCACGGCGCCATCTACCTGGAGGGGCGGGACATGGCGACCCTCTCCAGCGCCGAGCTGGCCCAGGTCCGGCAGCGCAAGCTGGGCTTCGTCTTTCAGAGCTTCGGTCTGCTGCCGCTCCTCTCGGCCCTGGAGAACGTGGAGCTGCCGCTGCGCATCGCCGGCGATGGCCGCCGCGACCGGGAGAGCCGCGCCCGGGCGGCCTTGGAGACGGTGGGCATGCTCCACCGGCTGCGGCACCGTCCCTACGAGCTCTCCGGTGGCGAGCAGCAGCGCGTGGCCGTCGCCCGCGCCATCGTCCACAGCCCGCCCATCATCCTGGCCGACGAGCCTACCGCCGAGCTGGACTCGGCCAACTCCAAGGCCATCTTCGCGCTCCTGTCCCAGGTGGTCGAGCAGCAGCGGACGGCGGCGGTGGTGGCCACCCACGACCGGATGGCCCTCGAGGTGGCGCACCGGGTGCTGGAGCTGGAGGACGGGGCCCTGGTCTCGCGCTAGGGGCCTTGCACAAAAAACCTTCCCCCTCGATGGGGGAAGGTGCAGGATGGGGGTGAGCTTTGCCCCCTCTCCTCTTATCCCTTCGGCTTCGCTCAGGGCAGGCTCTCTCCCGCCAGGGGAGAGGAAGTTTAGTCTTCGGCAGGCAGCGAAAGCACTTTTTGCGCAAAGCCGCTACCGGGCGCGCCGCAGGACGTTGCGCGGGTCGAAGCGCCAGGCGGCGCGGCGGAGCAGCTCCTTGCGCACCGAGCGCCACGCCCGCTGGACCGCCTGACGCTCTTGGGCCGAGGTGAGGCGCCCGGCGTAGCGAGCCTTCATGTACGCCTCGGCGATGGCCGCCGTCTCGCCGGGGCGCAGCTCGGTGGCCTGGGCTAGCGCGGACGCGTACTCGCCCGGCGTCTGGTAGCGGCTGGGGCCGGCCCAGACCAGCGCCCCCAGCTTCCCCATGCGATCGTAGACGCCGTGGGCATAGGGCAGGCCGATGAAGTTGAGCTGCCACAGGGCGAAGATGATGGCGTAGACGACCATCGCCAGGCCCGCCAGCGCGGACAGGGCCAGCCCGATCTTGATGAAGATGTCCTTGAAGAGGCCGCTGACCGCCTGGTCCTGCTCGGGCCGCACGGCCTCATCGGGCAGCGGCTGATCGAACAGGAAGAGGTCCTCCAGGAACGAGCTGTCGCCCGATCCCTCGGCCGTCGTGGGGTCGGACTCGGCCGGGTCGGGCCGCGGCCCGCGGGGGATGGGATCGAGGCTGGGCGAGGGCTCGAAGGGCACCCAGCCATAGGTGGGGAAGAAGACCTCCGGCCAGCTATGGGCGTCGGCCAGGCGCACGGTGAGGGAGCTGGTCGCCTTATCGAACTTGCCCGTGGCGTAGCCGGCGGCGAGGCGGGCAGGCACGCCCACGCTCCGCAGGAGGACCGTCATGGACGAGGCGAAGTAGTCGCTGCTGCCCGCCTTCTCCGAGAACAGGAACTGGTCCACCGCGTCCACGTTGATGGGCGGCGGCGGGGCGTTCTGGGTCTCTTTGAGCGTTCGCAGATGGTCGGCGATGAGCACGCCCCGGTCGTAGGCGTTGCGGGCGTCCTTGGTGAGCTCGCGGCCCAGGTCGCGGACGCGCTGCGGCAGGCTGTCCGGGAGCTGGAGGTAGTTGTCCGTGACCCACCCGGGGTACGGGGCCCGGTCGCCGCGCAGGTCCTCGACGGTGGCGATGGAGACGGTGGACAGGACCTCGTAGGCGCTTTCGGGCTTCAGGCGGCGGCTGCTGCGGATGGAGAGGATGTCGGGGGCGGCGGGCCCCTTGCGGGTGACGACGAGGGTGCCGCGGCGCTCGCGCACGATCTGCGTGTCCGGCGGCAGCAGGCGCGCCATTTCGTCGATGCCGCCGCGGGAGGCGGCGATGCGTTCCGCGGCCCGGGCGAGATCGGGGGGCAGGCCGGCCTGCGGGCGGCCGCCGCGCAGGTCGACCTCGAAGGTCCGGGGAGCGGCCACCTCGAGCTCGGCCGGGACGTTCACCTCGAGGGGCTGTCCGGCGGCGAAGAGCACGTCCGAGGACCGGTGGAGAACGACCTTTTGGGCCACCACCTCCCGCTTGCGAAAGCCTGTGCCCTCGGCCGGTGGCGCCACCTGCTCCTTCTTGACCGTGGTGCGCTGGTCGCGCCGGGTGATCCAGCCCTGGCCGAGATAGTGGTCGTAGCTCTGGGCGCGCCAGTAGGCAGGGAAGTCGGTGATGACGGTGAAGACCGGCTCCTCGCCCAGGCGGGCGCCGCCGCGCAGGGGCAGCGCCGGTCCGAAGGCGTGCAGCGGGGAGGCCTTCTGGGACGGGATGCCGGCGAAGACCCGCTCCCACTGGTCCTCGAGATCGGCCCAGGGAGCCCGCGTGGTCTGGTAGGTGTCCCGGATCTGGCCGATGGTCACGTGCTTCGTGGGGAGCGCCCATGCGATGGCGAAGACGAGGCCCGTGAGCGCGCACACGTTCATGACGAGGCCGTACGGGCGCAGGCGCTGCTCCAGGCGCTGCTGCCGCCATTTGGCCAGCCGCCCCAGAAAGTAGGCCCGGCCCACGAAGAGCACGGCGAAGATGAGGAAGAAGGTGAGGGGCAGCGGGTAGCGGGAGGCGGGCAGGTAGGTCTGGTTCTCGAGGAGGACGACGGCGGGGAGGATTACGGCCACCCACGCCCACCGGAGCTTGAAGAAGCACCACGACGAGGCGTAGGCCATGAGCCAGGCCAGAACGGTGAGCCCCAGGGCGAAGGCCAGCCGGTCGTTGCTGATGCCCTCGCCGCCCACGGTGCTGCTCCACTCCCGCAGGCGTGCCCAGGTCTCGCCCAGCTTGTCTCCCAGCCCCGGCGCGGAGAGGGTGTCCGCCGTCTCGACGTAGGCGAGGCCCAGGCCCGCCGCGATGACCGTGGCGTGCAGCGGCAGGGCCAGGAGCAGCGGCGCCCGGACCTTGGCGACCGCGATGCCCGCCAGGAACCCCACCGGCGCCAGCAGCCACAGGCGTGGCATGGGGTCCACCCAGTCCGACGTCTGGACGAAGACCACCGCCGTCATCTGCACGGCAAGGAGCAGGGCGACGGTCAGCCAGCCCTCGCTGGGCGTGAGCAGCGAGCCGGTGAGGTCGAAGAACGAGGGGCGGCGCGCCACGACCGCCTGAGGCGCTCGCGCTGGCTGGGCGGTCCGGGTGGTGGCCGCCACGGCGTCAGCCCCGCGCCGCCAGGGGCCGCCGGACCAGCGGCGCCCAGGTCTGGGCCGCGACGCTGAGCGTCGCCAGCCCCGCGCTCGCCTCGGCGCCCGCCTTGACGGCGTAGGCGGGCAGCCCCAGGGCGGCGATCTGATAGGCTGCGTCCGGGTGGCTGGCCGAGGCCGGGTCGCCATCGACGACGACGACGGTGATGCGGACGTGGCGCAGCAGCAGGTGGCGTACGCCGTCGACCCACGCATCGTCGGTGGCGGGGGTGACGATGGCCACGGAGGTGTAGCGGCCGGCCCTCATCTGGAAGTCGGCGATGAGGTCGAAGAGGCTGGTGGTCCCGTGGGCGCGCAGCTCGGCCAGGGCGTCGAAGATGCGGAGCAGGTGGTTGGCGCCCCGGTCCGGCGCGATGGCGAAGCGCTCGTTGCCGCTGGCGAGGAGGCCCACGGGATGGCCGTCATCGATGTAGCGGCGGGCGATGGAGGCGGCCACGGTGATGGTGGTCTCCTCGATGGCGCGCCCCGCGGGCCCGGCGTTGGCCCGCCGCTCCAGGTCGGCCAGCACCCAGATGTTGTTGGCCGGCTCCATCTCGAACTCTTTCACGATGAGCCGCTGGTGCCGGGCCGTGGACTTCCACGCGATCCGGTTCAAGCTATCGCCGGCCACGTAGTCGCGGACGCTGTAGGCGCTGGTGGTGATGTGCTGGCTGCGCAGGTGGACGGATCCCTCGCCGGGCAGGTCGGCCGGGAGGAGCACGAACCCTGGCAGGTCGACGGTGACGGGGTGGACGATGAGGCGCTGGACGGGCCCCGCTGTCTGGCCCAGCCGGTACAGGCCCAGCGGGTCCGAGGCCTCGACCCGCACCGGACCCAGCTTGTAGACGCCCCGCTGGGGGCACGGGACCTCCAGCTCGATGGGCCGGGGCTCGCGCCCCTCCAGGGCCAGGACCGCGCCCGGCGCCTCGACAGGCATGTCCGTCTGCTCGCGCACCTCCAGGAAGCCGCGGAGGAACCGGTTCTTGGCGCGGACGACGATCCTCTCCCGAATGCTCTGCCCGGCGCGGGTGCGGGCCGCGGGCCGCCGCACCTCCACCTCGACGCCGCGGGCCAGGAGCCAGGCCCACACGAACCCGACGAGCAACAGCAGGGCGAAGATGTAGAGCGTCCGGTGGAAGACCGGGAAGCCCGTGGCCAGGGCGAAGAAGAGGACGATGAGCGTGATCACCATCAGCACGCGCGCTCGCTGCACCGTTCGGCTCCTTTGGTGACGGCTCTCCAGCATGGGCCACGCCCGCTCATTCTAGCATCAGTACGCCGCCCGCGCCCGACGGGATTGCGAGGGCAGCCCTCACCCCCTTGCGGGGCGTCGTGGCGGGCGGTACGCTGGTCACTCGCTACGAGCTTGCCCGCCTGAGGCGGGTCGCGCTCAGGAGCAGCCCATGCCCGAGACCCCGGCGCCCACGCCCTCCCGTCAGACCGTCGCCGAGCTGGCCCGCCTGGCCGGCCTCGCCCTCACCGCCGGGCAGGTCGACAAGATACTGCCGGACATCGAGGCCCTGGCCCGCAACGTCGCCGCCCTGGAGGCCGTGGACCTGGGCGAGACGGAGCCCGCCTTCCGCTTCCGGCCTGATCGCTGATGCCCTCGCGGGACCTCTGCTATCTCAGCATCGCCGAGGCGGCCCGGCTCATCCGCGGCCGGCGCCTCTCGTGCGCCGAGCTCACCCAGGCCGTCCTCGATCGCATCGGCGAGGGGGGCCCCAGGCTCAACGCCTTCATCACCGTGATGGCGGAGGAGGCGCTCCGGGACGCCCGCGCCGCCGACCGGCGCCTGGAGCGGGCCGACTACGCCGGCCCCCTCCACGGCATCCCCGTCTCTGTCAAGGACCTCTTCGACGCCCGCGGCGTCCGCACCACGGCCGCATCGAAGATCCTCGCTGGCCGCGTGGCGCGGAGGGACTCGGCGGTCGTCCAGCGGCTGCGCCAGGCGGGCGCCATCGTCGCCGGCAAGGCCAACATGTCGGAGTTCGCCATCGGCGGGATGCAGCCCGAGTACGGGCCCGTGCGGAACCCGTGGGACCCGGCCCGCGCGCCGGGGGGCTCGTCCAGCGGGTCGGGGGCCGGCGTCGCCACGGGGATGGGCTTCGCCTCCATCGGCAGCGATACCGGCGGCTCCATCCGCATCCCGTCGGCCTTCTGTGGCATCGTGGGCCTCAAGCCCACCTACGGCCGCGTCAGCCGGCGCGGGATGGTGGCGCTGAGCTGGACCCTCGACCACGCCGGCCCCATGACGCGGACCGTTCGCGATGCCGCCATCGTGCTCCAGGCCATCGCCGGCCACGACTCCGAGGACCCGACGTCGAGCACGCAGCCCGTGCCGAACTACGCGCGTGCGCTCAGGCGCGACTTGAAGGGCGTGCGAATCGGCATCCCGCGCGCGTATTACTACGACGAGCTGGACGCCGAGGTGGCCTCCGCCCTGGACCGGGCCCACGGCGTGCTCCGGCGCCTCGGCGCGCGGCTCAGGGACGTCACGATCCCGCACGCCGAGGTCTCGCTGGCCGCCCTCACGCTCATCATGCATCCGGAGGGGGCGGCGCTCCTCTGGCCCGCCCTCCGGGAGCGCCCGGGCGACTTCTCGGACCCGGTCCGGGGCCGGTTCGTCCAGGGGCTCCTGACTCCGGCCTCGGCCTATCTCAAAGCCTGCCGGGTGCGCGCCAAGCTCATCGAGGAGTTCCGCGCGGCCTTCGAAAAGGCGGACGCGCTGGTGCTGCCGACGGTGCCCATTCCGCCGCACCGGCTCGACGAGCGGCCCGTGACCTCCTCCGGCGTGGCCGTGGTGGGGCGCAACACCGGCTCTTTTACCCTGACGGGCCTGCCCGCCCTCTCCGTGCCGTGCGGCTTCACCAGGGCCGGGTTGCCCATGGGGGTGCAGATCGTCGGGCGCCCCTTCGACGAGGCGACGGTGCTCAGGATCGGCCACGCCTACGAGCAGGCGACGGACTGGCATACGAGAAGGCCGAGGGGGTGAGGGGTTGAGCGCCCGGCCCATCATCGCCGTTGCCCAGGGCCGCGAGCGCCCCGTTGAGCGTGTGGCCCTCATCCCCGTCCCCTCTCCTAGAGCGAGAGGGGCGCACCGTTGGAGCACGTTGATGAGCCGGTTTTCACGGCGGCCCAGTTCCCGCCATTCTCCCCTTCCCTTCAGGGAAGAGCCTGCCCTGAGTCTTCCGAAGGGGGCCGGGGGTTAGGGCTCATGCCCCCCATCATCGCCGTCACCCAGGGCGCCGGGCACCGCGTCGAGCGGTACGCCGAGTGCGTGCGCGACGCCGGCGGCGAGCCGCGCGTCGTGCCGATGGCGGACGGCCTGGACATCCCCGCGCTCCTCGGCGAGGTGGACGGCCTGCTGCTCACCGGCGGGGCCGACGTGGGTCCCGAGCAGTACGGCCAGCAGCTCGATCCCAAGGCGGGCCTCGAGGTCGAGCCCGAGCGCGACCGGGCCGAGCTGCCGCTCGTCCGCGCGGCGCTGGAGCGGGACCTGCCCATCCTGGGCATCTGCCGCGGGATGCAGGCGCTGAACGTGGCCATGGGCGGCTCCCTCATCCAGGACATTCCGAAGCACCGGGCCTCGGACGACGGGAAGTCGGCCGTCCACGAGGTCTTCGTGCCACCGGGCTCGCGCCTGGTGCCGGTCCTGGGCTTCGGCGGCTTCATGAAGGTCAACAGCCGGCATCACCAGGGCCTCGCCCTGGCGCAGAAGGCGCCGGGGCTGCTCGTCTCGGCTTTCTCCCTGAAAGATGGTATACTGGAAGCGATCGACAGCCCCAGGGACCGGCACCGATGGGTCATAGGGGTGCAGTGGCACCCGGAGCGCCGCGAGGAGCTCTCGTCCAGCTTCCAGAGGCTCTTCAAGGCGCTCGTCGAGGCAGCAAAGACGACCCGAGCGGGGCGGTGACCGGTCCGGAAGGTGTTGGCGCCGATGCGCCACGGCGAACGCAGGAGACAGGTGAGGGCCTTTGGGCCCTCTTTTTTTGGCCGTTCGCGGCACGACCCGCTCTGGGTGAGGAGCGGCGCCGGCCCTTTGCCTAGCTGGAGGCGAATCTAGCTCCAGGAGCGCGTCCCATGGTCAGCGAGAACATAGGAAATATCAGGCCCATCAAGCTCGAAGACGAGATGCGGAGCTCCTACCTGGACTACGCCATGAGCGTCATCGTGGCCCGGGCCCTGCCCGACGCCCGCGATGGCCTCAAGCCGGTCCACCGCCGCATCCTCTACGCCATGGACGAGCTGGGGCTCCGCCCCAACCAGCCCTACAAGAAGAGCGCCCGTATCGTCGGCGAGGTGCTGGGCAAGTACCATCCCCACGGCGATAGCCCCGTCTACGACGCCCTCGTGCGCATGGGCCAGCACTTCTCCATGCGCTATCC
>CAZKTO010000002.1:0-25940 GCA_964555685.1 uncultured Dehalococcoidia bacterium | reverse complement strand
CGCTGGTGGACGGCCAGGGCAACTTCGGCAGCGTCGACAACGACCCGCCGGCGGCCATGCGCTACACGGAGGCCCGCCTCGCCCGCATCGCCGAGGAGATGCTGGTCGACATCGACCGCGAGACCGTCGACTTCGTCCCCAACTTCGATAGCTCCCTGCGCGAGCCCACGGTCCTGCCCGCCCGGCTGCCCAACCTCCTTGTCAACGGCACCTCGGGCATCGCCGTGGGCATGGCCACCAACATCCCGCCGCACAACCTCTCGGAGGTCTGCGACGCCATCGTCTACCTCAT
This sequence comes from uncultured Dehalococcoidia bacterium, assembly GCA_964555685.1. Lineage (GTDB taxonomy): Bacteria > Chloroflexota > Dehalococcoidia > SHYB01 > SHYB01 > CAZKTO01. Next base: position 25,648 of record CAZKTO010000002.1, on the reverse strand, counting down.
CGGCCACCCGGAGCCGGAGATCGACGAGCTGATCCGCATCGTCCACGGGCCGGACTTCCCCACGGGCGCCACCATCATGGGGCGCGAGGGGATCAACGCCGCCTACCGGACCGGGCAGGGCAAGGTGGTCATCCGCGCCAAGGCGGAGATCGTCGACGCGGAGAAGGGGAGCCGCCAGCAGATCATTGTGAGCGAGCTGCCGTACCAGACCAACAAGGCCGCCCTCATCGCGAAGATCGCGGAGCTGCTCAAGGACCGGCGCCTCGACGGCATCAGTGAGATCCGGGACGAGTCGGACCGGGAGGGCCTGCGCGTCGTCATCGAGCTCAAGCGGGACGCCACACCCGAGGTAGTGCTGAACAACCTCTACAAGATGACGGCGCTGCAATCGGCCTTCTTTATCAACGTGGTGGCGCTGGTGGACGGCCAGCCGCGGGTCCTGAACCTGCGCCAGACCCTGCGCGCCTACGTGGACTTCCGCGTCGAGGTGGTGACCCGCAGGTCCCAGTACGACCTGCGGAAGGCCCAGGAGCGCGACCATATTCTGGAAGGGCTCATCAAGGCCCTCGATCAGCTGGATGCGGTCATCGAGACGATCCGCCGCTCGGACGATGTGGAGACGGCCCGGACCAACCTCATGCGGGGCTTCGGCCTCTCCGAGGCCCAGGCTCAGGCGATCCTGGACATGCAGCTCCGCCGCCTGGCGGCCCTCGAGCGTCAGAAGATCCTAGACGAGCACCAGGAGCTCCAGGAGCGCATCGCCTATCTGCAAGACCTGCTGGCGCATCCGCCGAAGATCCTCGGCGTCGTCAAGACCGAGACCCAGGAGCTCAAGGAGGAGTTCGGCGGCGCCCGCCGCACCCAGATCAGTGACCAGGAGGCCCGGGACTACGCCGTCGAGGACCTCATCGCCCACCAGGACGTGGTGGTCTCCATCAGCAACCGCGGCTACGCCAAGCGCCTGGGGATCGACGCCTACCGTATCCAGCGGCGCGGCGGCCAGGGCGTGCGCGGCATGATCACTCGCGAGCAGGACGTCGTCGAGCACCTCCTCATCGCCAACACCCATGACCACATCTTGTTCTTCACCAACCGGGGCCGCGTCCTGCACACCAAGTGCTGGCGTATCCCGCAGGAGCTGACGCGGGCCGCCAAGGGCACGCCGCTTGTCAACATCATCCCCCTGGGCACGGAGGAGCGCGTGACGTCGGTCGTGGCCACGCGCGACTTCGAGCAGGACAAGTACCTCTTCATGGCCACTCAGCGGGGCCGCGTCCTGCGCACGCAGCTCAAGGAGTACGTCTACATCGTCACGCGGGAGAAGGCCATCATCGGCATGCGCCTCCAGAAGGACGATGAGCTCGTCTCGGCCTGCGTCGTGGTCGATAGCGACAATGTCATCGGCGTGACGCGCCAGGGCAAGGCGCTGCAATTCGCGGTGAAGGAAGTCACGCCGCACCACCGGGGCGCCGGCGGCGTGCGCGGCATGAATCTGAAGAAGGACGACCATCTGCTGACCATGGGCCGAGTCCAGGAGGGCTCCTTCCTGCTCGTTGTGGGCGAGCGTGGCCTGGGCAAGCTGACAAAGCTGGAGAGCTACACGGAACACCACCGGGGCACCGGCGGCATCCTCACGCTGCGCATCACGCCGCGCACAGGCCCCGTGGCGGCGGCCCGCGTCGTCCATCCGGACGAGGAGCTCATGATCATCTCCCGCGGCGGCATCATGATCCGCACCACGCTCCACCAGGTGCGGATTACTGGCCGGGCTGCTCAAGGCGTGCGCATCATGGAGGTGGACAAGGACGACGTCGTCGCCTCCCTCGCCGCCTTCGAGCGCCGCGAGGACGAGGAGCCGGACCCCAAAGCCCCCAAGGCCGCGGCGCCCAGCGGCAAGCCCGTGACCAAGGCCGCGCCCGGAGCCTCGGCTCCCGAGGACGAGACGGACGAAGAGCCCGCTATCGAGGCTGAGGACGCGGAGGAGGCCGAGGCCGAAGAGGCCCGGAAGCGCCCAGCCCTGAAGAAGGCGCGGCCCAAGCCAGCCGCGAAGAAAGCACGGCCCAAGAGCACGCCGAAGAAGGGCCGTGGAGAGCCGGCGTCCAAGAAGATCGGCGCCAAGGGGACTAAGAAGAGCAAGCGGTAGGCGTGTCCTCGCCCTACGCGGCCGGTGGCACGACCTTCGTGAACTTGCCCTGGTAGAAGACGAGCGGCTCTCCGCCCAGGAGCTCGATCTCCTTCACCTCGCCCACGAAGATGGTGTGGTCGCCGGCCCGGTGCTTGGCCTGGATCGAGCATTCCATGTAGGCGACGCACCCATCCAGGACCGGATAGCCGCGGGCGCTCTTGGTGAACGTATACGGGCCTGACCCCTCCGTGTCGCTCCGGGCGAAGAAAGTGCACGCCTCCCGCTGTCCTTGCGCGAGGAAGTTCATGACGAAGCGGTCCTGCTTGCTCAGCATGGGGAAGCTGCGCGCCTTGTGGTCGACGCAGACGAGCACGAGGAACGGCTCCAGCGATACGGAGCAGACCGAGTTGGCCGTGAGCCCATGAATGGCCCCGGCTCCCGTGTAGAAGGTGACGATGGTGACGCCGGTGGGGAACAGGCCCCAGGTCTTGCGGAACAGGTCCTTGGTGGCCGCAGGGCTCATGGTCGCTCCTTTCCGGGGTCGGCGCGCCTCGCAAAACGGCGCCATGATACAGGAACAAGGAACGAGGGACAAGGAGCGAGGACCTAGGGACTAGCAGTCCGGGTTTGGAGCCAGTCTCCTGTCCCCTGTTCCCCGTTCCCTGTTCCTTGACCCTTCGCTTATGATAGGCGCGATTCGCCACGCTGCGGAGGCGCCATTGCCAGACCTAGCCATTACCCTGCCCGCGCGTCCTGGACGCATGCGCGAGGTCGCCGGCTGGGCCCGCGCCGCCGAGGCCGCCGGTTTCACCGGCCTCTTCGCCACCGAGGCCGTCACCGATAGCCTGGCGGTGTCGCTGGCCGCCGCCCTCGCGACCCAGCGCGCGACCATCGGCACCTCCATCTCCAACGTCTACTACCGCCACCCGGCGCTGGCGGCGGGCGCGGCCTCCATCATCCAGGAGCTCTCGGGCGGGCGTTTCATCCTGGGCCTGGGCGTCAGCCACCGCATGATCAACGCGCCGCGCGGCATCGAGATGGGGCGGCCCATCCCCACGGTCCGGAGCTACGTGCAGGCCATGCGGCAGCAGACGGCGGCGGGGCCGCTGCCGCCCATCTATGGGCGCGCTGCGCCAGGGGATGGCGCGTCTGGCGGGCGAGATCGCCGACGGCGTCATGCTGAACATGGTCCCGCTCCAGCGCTTCCCGGACGCGGTGCGGGCGGTGCGCGAAGGCGAGCGCAAGCGGACCGACGGGCGCCGGAATGTGCAGATCACCTCGATGCTGGGGGTCTGCGCCTCGGACGATCTGGCGGCGGCCCGGGAGTCGGCGCGCAGGATGATCGCCTTCTACTACCGGATGGAGTTCTACCGGAACCAAGCCGCCGAGTTTGGGTACGGGGAGCAGGCCCAGCGGGCCGCCCAGGCATGGGACCGGAAGGACGAGGCGGGGGCGCTGGCCGCTGTCTCGGACGAGTTGGTGGACCAGCTCTTCATCTGCGGTCCCCGGAAGCGCTGCCTGGAGCAGCTGGAGGCGTGGCGCGCCGCCGGCCTCCAGCTCCCCATCCTCTCGGCCCGCAGCGTCACCGGCGACGCCATCGAGGGGTTTCAGGACGCCCTCCGCGCCCTGGGGAGGAAAGGATAGCCATGCAGGAGAAGCGGCAGACGGCGCAGCGCACCCCGGCAGGCCGGGGCGCCCGGCCGGCCCAGCGACGGACCAAGACCCAGTCCGTCGTCCGCGCGCCGGGGCCGACCCCCGGCTCCAAGGCCGCGTTCGAGCGGGCCGACCGCTACTTCGCCGGCGGCGGCACCCGCGGCGGCTGGATGATGAAGGACTACCCCATCTTCATCGACCGGGGCGACGGCCCCTACGTCTGGGATGTGGACGGCAACCGTTACATCGACTTCATCAACTCCAGCTTCGCTCTCGCTATGGGGCACAACTACCCCGCCATCCGCGACGCCATCGCTCGCCAGGTCGAGAAGGGCACCTTCTTCACCGCCCACAACGAGACCGAGACGGACCTGGCGGAGGAGCTCTGCCGCCGCGTCCCGTCCTTCCAGAAGGTCCGGTTCTGCTGCTCCGGCACGGAGGCGACCATGTTCGCCATCCGGGCTGCTCGCGCCTACACCGGCCGCAAGAAGGTCGCCAAGATGATCGGCGGCTTTCATGGCACCAACGACGATCTCTCCACCAGCCTGGGCATCATGTCCTCGGGTGTGGCCACGGGCGGCGAGGACCCGGTCAAGCAGGGCGCCATCGGCATCCTCCCGGAGACGCTCCAGCACACGGTGCTCCTCTCCTTCAACAACCGCAGCTTCACCCAGGCGGCCATCGAGAGGCACAAGAAGGACCTGGCGGCCGTCATCGTGGAGCCCGTCATGGGCGCGGCCGGCATGATCCCGCCCCGCGATGGCTACCTGGGCTTCCTGCGGGAGATCACCAAGACCTACGGCATCCCCCTGATCTTTGACGAGATGATCAGCCTCGGCATCGCCGCGGGCGGCGCCCAGGAGCACTATGGCGTCACGCCGGACATGACCTGCTGCGGCAAGGTCGTCGGCGGCGGCATGCCCATCGGCTGCATCGGCGGGAGCGAGGAGATCATGGAGGTCTTCGACCCGCGCAAGCGGCAGCCGTGGGTCAACCACGGCGGCACCTTCGCCGGGCACCCCCTCTCGATGGTGTCGGGCCTGGCCCAGCAGCGGGCCATGACGCCGGAGGTCTACCGCCGCCTCCACGAGCTGGGCGACCGCCTGCGCGCCAGGCTCCAGGCCCTGGCCGGCTCCCTGCGCGTCAAGATGCACGTCACGGGCGTGGGCCAGCTCTTCTGCTACCACCTGACGGACCAGCCCGTCCGCAACTGGGAGACCGCGGCCATCGGCGACCACGCCACCATCCAGCGCATCCTGGACAGCCTGACCAGGCACGGCATCCATCAGGTGAAGACCTCCCGCGGCTCCGTGAGCTACGCCATGACCGAGGAGCACGTGGACGCCTACGTGGACGCCATGGAGATCGCGCTGCACGAGGTCGGTCTGGCCACGTAGGCCGGCGGCGCGCCATGCTGGTGGACCTGCACACTCACGTCTTCAGCGAGCCTGGCGTCGTCCCCGCGTGGTTCTGGCAGCGGTTCAAGGAGAGCATCGCCCACGGCGCCGGACTGACGCTGGACCAGGTCGAGCGGCAGGTCTTCGCCGACTATTGGGACCCCGACGGCGACACGCTGGTGCGCGAGATGGACGCGGCGGGCGTCGACCGGGCCGTCGTCCTCTGCCTCGATTGGGGCCTGGCCGGCCTTCAGGGCGAGGCCCAGTACCCGCCCCATCGTCTGAACGAACTCTGCCATCGCATCGTAAAGCGGCACGCCGGCCGCCTGCTCTTCGGCTGCGGCGTCGATCCTCGCCGCCCCAACGCCATCGAGATCGTCCAGCGGGGCGTCAAGGAGCAGGGGGCGCGGCTCGTCAAGGTCTACCCGCCCGCCGGCTGGTATCCCAACGACCGGGCCTTCTATCCGTTCTTCCAGACGTGCATCGAGCTGGGCGTGCCGGTCCTGATGCACACGGGGCCCAGCGTCGGCCACCTTCTCTCCAAGTACACCCACTACACCTATATCGAGGAGCTGGCCGCCGGCCTGCCGGAGCTCAAGATCGTCTGCGCCCACAGCGGCTTTGGCCTCTGGCGCGACTTCGCCGCCATCGCCCAGTTCAAACGGAACATCTACCTGGAGGTCGGCGCGTGGTCCGGCGAGGCCGCGCAGCACCCCAAGGCCTTCTACGCGGCGGTGCGCGAGATGATGGACCGGGCGCCGGGACGGGTCATCTTCTCATCCGACTACTGCGGCTTCCGCGGGACGCTGGCCCCCTTTGTGCAGTCGGGCCGGGAGATGCTGGCCAAGGCCACCGGACACAGCATCGCGTTCACGGATGCCGAGGTGGCGGGCTTCATGGGGGGCACGGCTGCCAGGCTCATCGGCGTTGTGTAGCGGGGCTATCCAAACAGGGGTGAGGCCGGGGAGAGGCTACCATGCATATCCAGCACGTTGAGTTCGAGGTCGTCCCCGGCAAGTTCGGCGAGTGGGAGCTGTACCTCCGGAACTATCTGGGGGTCCTGGCGCGCCAGCCTGGCGGCGTCTCCTTCCGCGTTCTCCGGATTGCGAGCGAGCAGCACAAGTTCATCTCGCTGCGCACGTGGCTGAGCCAGGCGGACGCCCAGCGCGCCCGGGAGGCGCCGGAGCTGGCGCTGGCCGGCAAGCCCGCCCGCGATGGCGGGTTCTACGCCGGCAAGCCAGCGGTCTGGATGGAGTACAGCCTCCTGGACATGGTGTGGGGCCACGAGGCCGCGTCCTTCATCCAGCCGGGGATCTACGCCGACCACATCGTCGCGGGCGTCGGACCGGGCAAGTGGGAGCGGTGGCGGCCCTACGCGCGCAACTTCCTTTCGGTGATGGCGCGGCAGCCGGGCGTCGTCTGCGAGGAGATGCTGCGCTCCCTGGCGAATCCCGATCGCTTCATCGCCCTGCGGGTCTTCGTCAGCAAGGAGGCCGGCCAGGTGGGCCCGGAGTTCAAACCGGCCGCCGAGATGAAGCTGGCTACCGAGCCGGCCGAGGCGGGCAAGGTCTACGAGGGCGGGCCCGGCGCCACCTACCGCATGTGCACCCTGTACGACGCCGTGTGGGGCGTCGCCGGGGCGCAGGCCTACGACCAGTTCATGCGCGCCCTCAAGCCGGTGTGACGGCGGGACGGCGGCTGGCACGACGCTTCTCCGAGGGGTCTCGTCATGTTCGTCGAGCAGATCGAGTTCGAGGTCGTCCCCGGGCGGCTCGCCGAGTGGCGGGTCTACGTCCGGACCTACCTCGCGGCGCTGGCGCGCGAGCCCGGCGGCGTCTCCTTTCGTATCCTGCGCGACGCGGACGCGGAGAACCGGTTCATCTCGCTGCGCACGTGGCTCTCCAAGGACGACGCCGAGCGGTCGCGCCACGGACCGGCCTCCCGCCTGGCGGCCAAGCCCTCGCGGGACGGCGGCTACTACGCCGGCAGGCCGATGGTTCGGACGGAGCTCGGCATCGTCGACATGGTCTGGGGCCTCTCCGGCTCCGTGCCCTTCCTCGACCGGCGGAACTTCGTCCAGCACCTGAAGAGCGGCTTCGGGCCGGGCAAGCACGACCTCTGGCTGCCGTACGTGCGCAACTTCGGCTCCGTCTTCGCCCGGCAGCCGGGCGTCGTGGCGCTGGAGATTCTGCGCTCGCCGGCCGAGGCGCAGCGCTACACCGCCGTCCGCACCTATGCCTGCCGGGACGCCGCGCGCGTGGGGCCCGAGGCCCAGCCGGCGGCCGAGGTGCGCCTAGCCGTGGAGGCCGGCACGCAGCGAAAGGTGTACGAGGGCGGGCCGGGCGTGGTCTACACCAACTGCGACGTGGTGGACGCTGTCTGGGGCGCCGCGGGACAGGAGGCGTACGATAGATACATGAGGGCGAACGGATCATCCTAACGGCTATTTCCACAATCAGGTACCACAGATGAATGCATAAGTTCCTAAACGACCTGGCGCTCTGGACCTCTCCCTCCTGTCCCTCTCCTGAAGGGAGAGGGACGATACCCCCTTCCTCTTTAGGGAAGGGGGCCAGGGGGTTAGGTCCGAGGCTCCCCCGCACCCTGGTTTAGATCTCAATGCTCGGCTCTGTAGAGCACGCCGGAGGACGACCATAGCGACGAAATCGAGGATTCCGCCGAAGTCCAAGGAAGTGAGCGCCTTCCAGGAGGTCACCGCCTTCTTCGACCGGGCGGCTGATCACCTCGATCTCGACCACGGGATGCGTGAGCTTCTGCGCGTGCCCTGGAGGGAGCTGACGGTTGCCGTCCCCGTGCGCCTGGACAACGGCGAGATCAAGAACTTCACCGGCTATCGCGTCCAGTTCAACGCCGCCCGGGGCCCCTACAAGGGGGGCGTCCGCTATCACCCCCACGCCGATCTCGACGAGGTCCGGGCCCTCGCCGCTCTCATGACCTGGAAGACGGCGCTGGCCGATATCCCCTTCGGCGGCGCCAAGGGCGGCATCCAGTGCGACCCCACGATCTTCTCGATGCAAGAGCTCAACCGGCTGACCCGCCGCTACACCCAGAACATCCACCATATCCTGGGTGTGAACCGCGATATCCCGGCGCCGGACATGGGCACCGACAGCCAGACCATGGCCTGGATGATGGACGCCTTCGGCCAGATCATGGGGTACACGCCGGGCATCGTCACGGGCAAGCCGGTGGAGATGGGCGGGTCCTACGGGCGGGACGCGGCGCCGGGCCGGGGCGCCGTCTACGTGCTGGAGGCGGCCATCCAGCGGCGCAAGATCAAGATGGACGGCGCGACGGCGGTGGTCCAGGGATTCGGGCAGGTGGGCGGATGGCTCGCCCGCCTCCTGCCGCGGCTGGGGGTCCGCGTGGTGGCCGTCAGCGACGTTGGCGGCGGCGCCTACAGCTCTCGGGGCCTGGACATCGGGCTCCTCATGGCCCACGCGAAGGAAACGGGCTCGGTCAAGGGCGCGCCGGGGACAGAGGCCGTGACCAACGAGGAGCTCCTGGAGCTGCCCTGCGACATCCTGGCCCCCGCCGCCGTCGAGCGCGTCATCCACAAGAAGAACGCCCCCCGCATCCGGGCGCGCGTCGTGCTGGAGGGTGCCAACCACCCGACGACCCCGGAGGCCGACCTCATCTTGAACGACCGCGGCGTCCTCGTCATCCCGGACATTCTGGCCAACGCCGGCGGCGTCATCGTCTCCTATTTCGAGTGGGCCCAGAACATCCAGCAGTACCGGTGGGACGAGGAGCGGGTCAACGCGGAGCTGAAGAGGATCATCACCGCCGCCTGGGAGGCGACCGACGCCCGCGCCTCCCCGAACAAGCTCTCGCTGCGCGAGGCCGCCATGGTCGTGGCCGTGGAGCGTGTCGCCCGCGCCCAGGAGCTGCGGGGCTCCGTGTAGCCACCCTCTCCCCCTGCCCCCTCTCCGATCCGGAGAGGGGGCAGGGGGAGAGGGCAGGACCCGCCAGTGCGCTGGCAGGGGTAACCCTTCAGGGAAGAGGGGCCGGCTCCGCCACAGACGCCGGCAGACGACCGAAAGACCCCGGGGCCTGCGACGGCCCTTCCCACAGGAGCATGGCCAAGAGTACAATGGGCCCCATCACGGCGACGGAGGGGAGCATGGCTAGCTACACCAAGAGCGAGCAAAAGACCGTCGAGCTTGTCGGGTTGCGGTTCCTGGTCATGCACCGGGAGTTTACGGGCGACGGCGGGCCGACCATCGAGGTCTTCGCTGACATCGGGGGCCAGGACACCATGGTCCTCAAGTTCGACTGCTTCCGCAAGATGCCCCACTTCCACGCGCCCGGGACCGACACCCACGTGCTCCGGCTCGATCCGGCCACCGTGGGCGACGGCCAGGAGTGGGTCCTTGCGCGTATCCGTGAGCACCTGCCCGAGATGCTGGCCACGGCGGGCTTCTCCGCCCTCGCCAAGACCATCGACCGGCAGGCGCTGGCGAAGGGCTGGACCAAGGTCCGCGACGCCATCGCCGCTACCGCGCCCGCCGCCGTCTAGGCGGGTGAGCCTCGCGGCATGCCCCGGCCTCGCGTCTACGTCACCCGGGAGCTCTTCGCCGAGGCCATTGAGCTCCTCCGGACGGCCGGCGAGGTCCGGGTCTGGCCCGGTGAGCAGCCGCCACCCCACGAGACCCTTCGCGCCGAGGCCGCGTCCGCCGATGCCCTCCTCTGCCTCCTGACGGACCGCATCGACGCGCCGCTCCTCGAAGCCGCGCCCCGGCTCAGGGTCGTGAGCACCATGGCCGTGGGCTACGACAACATCGACGTGGCGGCCGCCACACGGCGCGGCGTCTATGTCGGCTACACGCCCGGCGTCCTGACCGAGACCACCGCCGAGTTCACCATCGCCCTGCTTCTGGCCTGGGCCCGCCGCATCCCAGAGGCGCAGCGCTTCGCCCGGGAGGGGCGCTGGAGGACCTGGAGCCCCATGGCCCTTCTGGGCAGGGACCTCCGGGATGCGACGCTGGGCGTCGTCGGCCTGGGGCGCATCGGCGAGGCTGTGGCGTGGAGGGCCCGCGGCCTCGGCATGGGCGTCATCTATCACAGCCGCACGCGCAGGCCCGAGGCCGAGGCAAGCCTGGGGATCGAGTTCGTGCCGGACCTCAGGACGCTCCTCGGCCGGGCGGACTTCGTGAGCCTGCACGTCCCGCTGACGCCGCAGACGAAGGGGCTCGTGGGCGAGGCCGAGCTGGCGGCGATGCGCCCCGGCGCCGTTCTCATCAACACCGCGCGTGGCGACCTGGTGGACCAGCGGGCGCTGCGCCGGGCTCTCGAGAGCGGACGCATCGGCGGCGCCGCGCTCGACGTGACCGACCCGGAGCCCATGCCCCCGGACGATCCGCTGCTCCGCATGGAGAACGTGCTGGTGACGCCGCACATCGCCAGCGCCACCCGCGCCACGCGCCTCAAGATGGCCATGATGGCCGCCCAGAACGTCGTGGACGTTCTCTCGGGCCGCCCTCCGGTCCACTGCGCCAACCCCGAGGCCGGGCGGCGCTCGTAGTATTCAGTCGCGATAGTTTTTTGGAGATGTCATTCTGAGGAGTCCTTCCCTCGAAGGGAAGGACGACGGAGAATCTGGGGTGGGGCAAGCACTCATTCAGCCAGCCCCCCGACCCCAGACCCGGAGTTTATCCTGAGTCCGCCGAAGGGCTCAGAGTGAATTTTTCCTTCGTAGGGGCAACCCCCCGTGGTTGCCCCAGATGGGCGGGCACGGGGGCCCGCCCCTACGGGCGATTTGTTCACAGCCTCTCAGCATGACAATACAAAAATTCAAGTTGACTGAGTACCAGTGTCATGAGTCATAGGTTCGCTGAATAAGTCCAAGCGGGGTGCAGGGGCTCTGCCCCTGCCGGGGGACATGGGGGTGTCCCCCAGAGTATTTTCCTCCCCCTCTCCATGGCACATGGAGAGGGGGCCAGGCGCCGTCCTGAGCCGAGCGAAGCCAGTCCTGACCCTGAGTCTCGAAGGGGAAGGACCTATCCTGTCGAAGGAGGGTGAGGCCGTCCGCTACAGCAGCTCGATGATCGTCTGGGCGAGGCGCTTCGGGTCGTGCCGGACGAAGTTGCCGACGGCGACCAGCGGTCTGGCGACGACGTTGGCGACGAGCTCCCGGCAGGCGGCTTCATCGAACTCGACGGGGTCCGAGCCCTCCGCCTTGTAGCGCTGGATCACCTTGTCCGGCAGCGGCTCCGAGTTGACGATGGCGTACTCCAGGGCGGAGCGGGAGCCCAGGTACGTCTGGATCTCCCGGACGAAGTCAGAGGCCTTGAAGCCGTCCGACTCGCCCGGCTTGGTCATCAAATTGCAGACGTAGATGCGCTTGCCCCGGGACTGGAGGATGGCGTCGCTCACGCCGTCCACCAGCAGGTTGGGCAGGATGCTGCTGTAGATATCGCCCGGGCCGATGACCACCGCGTCGGCGTCCAGGATGGCCTGAGCGGTATCGGGGCAGACGAAGGCCTTGGGCTCCAGATAGACGTAGTCGATGGGGACGTGGGGGTCGACCTCGCGGTGGTCGATGTGGGCCTCGCCGTGGACGACCTTGCCGTTCTGCAGGCGCGCCACGAGGTGCGCGTTGGTCATGGTGACGGGCAGGACCTGGCCCTTGATGCCCAGGAGGCGCCCCATCTCCTTGACAGCGGTCTCCGTGCTGCCGGTGACCTCGGTAAGGGCCGTGAGGAAGAGGTTGCCGAAGCTGTGGCCGCCCAGGCCGGCGCCCTTATCGAACCGGTAGTTGAAGAGCTGGCGCAGCAGAAGCGATGCGTTCTCGTCCGGGCTGAGGGCCAGGATGCACTGGCGCAGATCGCCGGGCGGCAGGTGGCCGAACTCGTCGCGCAGGCGGCCCGAGCTGCCCCCGCTATCGGTCATGGTCACGACGGCCGTGACGGCGCAGGGCGTGTTCTTCAGGCCGCTCAGGATGTGGTAGCTGCCCGTCCCGCCGCCGATGACGACGATCTTCTTCCCGGCGGCGCTCTTGGCGGCGGGACGGGCTTCGCGTGCTCGCGGACGCAGACGTGTGGATGCCATGGGATCGCTCTGGGGCGCCCGCCCCTGCCCGGCGGTCCGGGGCGGGCTGCCTGCATTATAGGGGCCGTTTCCCGCAGGTGTCCACGTGATGCACCCGTTCGGGTACATCACGTGACATAAGCCTGCGTCCCTGGGATACTGGTAGGGCCCGCAAGACCGCCGTGCTCACGCGAGGCGACGGTCGGGCAGGAAGAGACAGGCGACCGATTGGGTGAGCGGGAACGCGGCCCCCACCGCCAGCGCCGTCAGCAGCGACCCTGTTCCTTCATAGATCGCCCCAGCGCCGATGGGCCCGACGATCCCGCCCACCATCATAAGCGTCGTGACCATCGAGAGGGCGATGGGCACCTCCCGCGGCTGGATGCCGGGGAGCTCGTAGGGCAGCGTGAGGGCGATGGGCAGGTGCCCCCACGCGACGCCTGCCAGCAGCGCCATGACCACCAGGATGCCCATCTGCTCCGTCGCCAGCATGCCGAAGGACGCGCCGGCCAGCAGCAGGCCGCTCCCCACCAGCAGGAGCCGCCGGCGCCTCATCCGCGCGGCGAAGAAGCCGAAGAAGAGCGACGACGGGACCGTGCCGATGGAGATGAGGCTGAAGAGGAACCCGCTCTCCTTGAGGGAGATCCCGTGCTCCTCCAGCATGAACTTGGGCCAGAAGACGGCGAAGGCCCACCAGCCGAGCCCCGTGCCCATGGCGCCCAGGCCGATGAGCCAGAGCTCCCGGCGCCGCAGGACCGACCCCAGGGACGCTCGCTCGCTGACCCTTGGCCGCGCGCCGGACTCCGGCGTCGAGCGCTGGCGGGCGAAGAGCAGCCACACCCCCAGAACGGCGATGCCCACGAACCCGTAGCTGAAGTACGTGGCCCGCCAGCTCCCCGTCGCGTCCAGGATGAAGGGCGTCAGCGCCAGCGCCACCGCCTCGGCCACGCCGCCCAGGCCGATGGTCAGGCCGCTCACGATGGTCATCTCCCGCAGCGGGAACCACTGCTGGTTCAGCATCGCCCGCGCCGGCGAGTTCATCGAGAAGGCGAGGCCGAATCCGAGCCGCGCTATGAACAGCACCGCGAAGACCGGCGCCAGCCCATGCGCGAAGGTGAGCGCGGCTCCGAGCCCAATGGCCAGCATCGAGACCCGCACGGGGTTGAGCTGCGTCAGCAGCACCGCCGCGGGCAGGGCCATGAGGACGTTCCCCATGCGGAGCGACGAGCCCAGCCACCCCTGCTGCAGCTTGGAGAGGTCCAGCGACTCCGTGATGTCCGGCAGCAGCAGTCCCAAGGAGAGCGACGGCAGCGTGAACGACCACGTCCCCGCCACGAAGAGCGCCACCATCGCCCAGCGGTACGGGATGACCGGTCCGCCGGCAAAGGTCAGCGCCGCTCCGGAGGCCGCCGGGGCCTCGGGGCCTCGCGGCTCCAGCGGCGTCTCTCTCGTTATCGCCAAGGTGGCCCCCGCTCGCCGTCGGCTGAGCCTCGTCCGGTCACTGCATTTGCGCGGTCTGCCTTACCGCCTCGTCCGCTCATAACGTCGGCTCTTCTGTCACCCTGAGGAGTCCTTCCGTTCCACTTAGAGCCTGTAAATTTTTCCTTCGTAGGGGCAACCCCCCGTGGTTGCCCCAGATGGGCGGGCACGGGGGCCCGCCCCTACGGGCGATTTGTTCACAGCCTCTCAGGATAGACTCCCAGGCGGAGGGTCTTGGGAGAAGACAAGCGCCTCGCCATTTGCGAGAGGGGGCACGCAGGCCGGCCGCCAACGGACAAGGGTATCGCCTCTACCGGGGCGGGAAGGAGAAGGTGCAGGTCGCGCCGCCGTCCACGAGGAGCGTCTGGCCGGTCACGTAGGCCGACAGGTCGGAGGCGAAGAAGAGGACGGCCTTGCCGATGTCGTCGGGGACGGCGCGGCGGCCCAGGGGGATCAGCGTCTTGAGGACAGCGTCGCGCTCGGGGGTCGTGCGGGTCACCGTCTTGGGCGTCTGGACGGAGCCCGGCGCCACGGCGTTGATGCGGATGCCGTGGCGGCCCCACTCGACGCTCAGGGACTTGGTCAGGTGGATGAGGCCGGCCTTGGCCGCGCCGTAGGCGGCGTGCCGGGGCGCCCCATCGAAGCCGCTCATGGATGCGATGCTGACGATGCTCCCGCTCCGCCCGCTATCGATCATGGCCCGCGCCGCCGCCTTGGCCGTGAGGAAGACGTAGCGGAGCGTCCCGCGGGCCACCTCGTCCCACTGCTCCTCCGTCAGGTCCAGCGTGTCGGCCCAGTAGTTGGTGGCGATGACGTTGACGAGGGCGTCCACCCGGCCGAAGCGCTGGAGCGTCGCGTCCATCGCTCTCGCCACGCCCGCCGAGTCGCGCACGTCGGCGATGATGGGGATGGCGTCGCGGCCCAGCGCCCGCACCTCCGTCACGACGCCCTCGGCGTGGGCCGGCTCGATGTCCACGATGGCCGTGTGCGCCCCCGCCTGCGCGAGGTAGAGGGCGCTGGCCCGGCCGATGCCCCGGCCCCCGCCGGCGATGAGCGCCACCTTGTCCTCCAAGCCAAAGATCGAGCGGTCCATCGGGCCTCCCCCTGCGCGTGGTGCTGGCCCGCATTGTAGCCCCTCCGCCTCCCTTGCGACAGCCGTGACTTGCCGGTAGCATACGGGCGCCGCCTTGGGAGGCAGAGCATGCTCGCGCTGCGCCACGCGCCGCAGGACCGCTTCGTTTCCATCCACGGGCTGCGCCTGCACTACCTGGACTGGGGAAAGGCCGGGGCCCCGGTCTTCTTCCTGCTCCACGGGTTCAGCAACAACGCCCACGCCTTCGACCAGACGGCCGACGCCCTCTGCGAGCGCCTCCACGTCGTCGCCCCCGACCATCGGGGCCACGGCGACTCCGCCTGGGCGCCCGACGGCTACGACCTGCACAAGTTCGTGCGCGACTTTGGCGCGCTGGCGCGGCATGTCGGCGTCCGGCCGTTCCTTCTCCTGGGCCACTCCATGGGCGGGATGGTCGCCATCGAGTACGCCGCTCGACATCCCAAGGATGTCGAGCGGCTGGTCATCGGGGACATCGGGCCCAACACGGTGCGCGAGGGGATCGCCCGCATCCGGCGCCAGATCCGCGAGGGGCCCGAGGAGTTTGACTCGGTCGACCAGGTCTACGCCCTCATGCGCGCCCAGGACCCTGTCCCGCCCGAGGACGCGCTGCGGCACCGGGCGGAGCACGCCGTCAAGCGGCTCTCCACCGGCAAGTGGGCGTGGAAGTACGATACGGTCCTGCGGTCGCCAGAGCGGCCCATCCGCCGGTCGGCGCCGCCGGCGGTCCAGTGGGAGATGCTGGCCGCCATCCGCTGCCCCACGCTGGTGGTCCGGGGCGAGCGGAGCGACGTCCTCTCGCGGGAGACGGCCCGGCGCATGGTGAAGACGCTCCCCGCGGGCCGCTTGGCCGAGGTTCCGGGAGCCGGCCACGGCGTTCCCCAGGACAACTTCCAGGGCTTCTTGAAGGCGCTCCAGGAGTTTCTGGGGGCATAGGATGCCGGGGCCCCGTACGAGGACTTGGATATGAGTGAACCCCAAAAGCTCTTCGCCGAGCCGGAGAACCAGACGGGATGGGGCGCCGTGGGCGCCGTGTCGGGCGGCCTCCTCTTCTTCGTCGTGGGCGTCGCCCTGCCGGTGCTCGGGTTCTGGCTCTGCTCCCGAGGCGATGACGAGACCTTCAAGTGCACACCCATCCTCGCCCTGTGCCCGTTCGGCGCCATCGCCGGGACGCTCCTGGGCGCGAGCCTGGGATCGATGGTGGCGAACCGGCTCCAGGAGCGCTATGCGCCGGAGGCCGAGGGCGAGCAGCGGCTGGAGGAAGGGGCGTAGCGATGCGACTGGGCCTGATGATCGAGGGTCAGGAAGGGCTGACGTGGGAGCGCTGGCGCAGGCTCTGCCGCGCCGCCGAGGACCTGGGCTTCGCCTCCCTCTGGCGCTCGGACCACTTCCGCTCGCTCATGGGCAAGGCGAGCCAGCCGGCCCTGGAGACGTGGGTCTTCCTGGCCGTGGCGGCCCAGGAGACCAAGCGCGTGCGCTTCGGGCCGCTCGTCTGCTCCATGACCTTCCGCCACCCCTCCCTCGTGGCGCGCATGGCGGCCCAAGTCGATCTCCTCTCCGGAGGGCGGCTGGAGGTGGGGGTGGGCGCCGGCTGGAACGCCGCCGAGCACGAGGCCTTCGGCATCCCCTTCCCGCCGCTCAAGGAGCGCATGGACATCCTGGAGGAGGGCGTGCAGGTCCTGCGGGCGCTCTGGGGCGGGGGGCTGGCATCGTTCAGCGGGCGCCACTTCCAGCTCAAGAGCGCCGAGTGCTACCCCAAGCCCGTCCAGTCGCCCCTGCCGATCGTCGTCGGCGGGGCCGGCGAGCGGCGCACGCTGCGCATCGCGGCCCGCTACGCCGACCACTGGAACGCCGTCGGCGTCGATGCCAAGGCCTTCGCGGCCAAGCAGGCCGTCCTGGACCGCCACTGCGCCGAGGCCGGGCGCGACCCCACGGCCGTCCGCCGGTCCGTCATGGCCGGCTTCATCATCGGGCGGGACGAGGCCGGCGTGCGGGCGCACCTGGAGCAGATCGCCAAGGCCTTCCCGCCCCTCGCCCGGGCCGACGCCTCGGCGGTCGTCGACGCCCTCAAGGCCCGGGGATGGATCGTCGGCACCGTCTCGCAGGCCGTCCAGCAGCTCGCCGCCTTCCGCGAGGTCGGCGTCCACGAGTTCATGCTCCAGCACCACGACCAGGAGAACTTCGCCATGCTGGATCTCGTCGCGCGGGACGTGCTGCCCCAGGTGCGGTGAGGACGATCCGACCCCCGCCCCTTCCCCGCAGGGGAACGGGCGCGCCGCTCCTACGCCGGCAGGTAGCTCCCGCCGTTGACGTGGAGCACCGTCCCCGTCACCCGCGCCGCGCTGGGACTCACCAGGTACAGCACCGCCCCCGCGATCTCGTCAGGCGTCACGTCTCGGACAGGCTGGATGAGCTGGCCCTCGCCTTGGATGGCCCGCTGGCGCGCCTCGGGGGACTGAGCCGGCCGGTTCGGCGAGGGGGCCATGCCGCTCCCCGAGACGAGACCGGGGGCCACGCAGTTGACGGTGATGCCGTGCCGGCCCACCTCCATCGCCAGGGCGCGCGAGAATCCGATGATCCCCGCCTTGGCGGCGGCGTAGTCCGCCACGCCCAGCACCCTGGGCTGGTAGGCCGTCCGAGATGCGGTGTTCACGATGCGCCCCCAGCGCTCCTTTTTCATGTACGGAATCACGGCCTGGGAGCAGAGGAAGGCGCTCTTCAGGTGCACCGTCAGCGAGCGGTCCCAGGCCTCCTCCGGCATCTCCTCCACGAGCTTGCCGCTGGGGCTGATGCCCGCGTGGTTCACGAGGATATCGACTCTGCCGAGGCGCTGGACCGTCTGCTCGACCATGCGGGTGACCGGGGCCCGTTTCGACACGTCCGTCGGGATGCCCAGGGCCTTGCCGCCCATCTGTTGGATCTCGGCCGCGACGCTGGCGGTCCGCTCCGAGTCCAGGTCGGCGACGACCACCGTGGCGCCCTCCTTCGCCAGGGCCATGGAGATGGACCGGCCTATTCCAGGCCCTCCTCCCGCGGTGACGATGGCGACCTTTCCTTGGAGCAGCATGCTCGTCCTCCTGAGTCGTGAGACGCTGGGCGTCGGCACAAACGGCTGGCCCCCGTGAAGCCGGAGACCGGCTGCCTCCTCATGATACTAGAGAGACTTGCACAGAGAACTAAACCCCTGCTGCGTCCGTGGTTGCAGCAGTCCCCCCTTCCCTACCAGGGAAGGGGGCTAGGGGGTTAGGGCTAGCAACCGCAAACAGAAGGGTCAGTTCAGGAACAATGCTTGGCTCTGTAATCGCCGCCCGGGCCGCTGGGTAGGGTGGCCCCGACAAGTCGGGGTGCCCTTGACACCGCGTCCACCCGGCTCCAACAATGGCTGTTGGGGGTGTCCCATGATCCTGAAAGTCCTGCCCGTCACCGCCTTTGTCGAGAACGCCTACATCCTCGCCTCCGAGGAGACCAAGGAGGCGGCGGTCATCGATCCGGGAGGCGAGGCCGACCGCATCCTGGCCCTCATCGACGAGCTGGGCGTGACGGTCAAGTATATCCTGACCACCCACGGGCACATGGACCACGTGGGCGGCGTCGCCACGGTCCGCGAGGCCACCGGCGCCCAGTTCGCCATCCACCAGCGCGACGTCGAGCTCATCAAGCGCCAGCCGGCCGGCTACGCCCTGCGCCTGATCCCGGACTTCGTGGACCCGCCGGCGCCCGACCTCATCGTCAAGGACGGCGACGAGTTCCAGGTGGGCGAGATCACCCTCAAGGCCATCGAGACGCCGGGGCACACCATGGGCAGCTCCTGCTACCTGACCGATGGGCTCCTCTTCGCCGGCGACACGCTCTTTCAGGGCAGCGTCGGCCGCACCGACTTCCCCGGCAGCAGCACCGAGGCCCTGGTCAAGAGCATCCGCGAGCGGCTCTTCGCCCTTGATGATCGAGTCGTCGTACTCCCCGGTCACGGGCCCGAGACCTCCATCGGCCAGGAGCGCATGCACAACCCCTTCGTCGGCATTCGCGCCCGCCTGTGGACGCCGTAGGGCCCTCACCCCTGGCCGGAGCCTCCTCCTGAGCCCTTCGGCGGAGCCTGTCCCTTCGGCGGGGCTCAGGGCAGGCTCTGAACTTGTTGAAGGGCTCAGGGTAAACTCCGCGAAGGGGCCACCCCCTCTCCGATTCGGAGAGGGGTGTGCGTATTCCCCCTTCCCTCCCAGGGAAGGGGGCTAGGGGGCTAGGGGGTTAGGGCTCAACTCCTGCGAATGCCACCGCATGGCCCGCGCTGCGTGCGAACGAAGGGGCCGTCCTTCCGGAACTCCGGAAGGACGGCCCCTTCGTTTCTGTACCCGAACCGGCTGGCCTACACGAAGATGGGCGCGAGCACGAGGGTGATGGTGCTCAGCAGCTTCACGAGCACGTGGAGCGAGGGGCCGGCCGTGTCCTTGAACGGATCGCCGATGGTATCGCCCACCACGGCGGCGGCGTGCACCGGCGTCCCCTTCTTGATGACGTCGCCCTTCTCATCCTTCATGCCGCCGGCCTCGATGAACTTCTTGGCGTTGTCCCACGCCCCGCCGGAGTTATTCAAGACCGTGGCCAGGAGCAGGCCGCTGATGGTGCCGACCATGAGGAACGCGCCCGCCGCGTTCTCCTTCAGGATGACCCCGACGATAATCGGGGCGGCCACGGCGACGATGCCGGGCAGGATCATCTCGCGCAGGCCCGCGCGCGCCGTGATGTCCACGCATCGCGCGTAGTCGGGGCGGCTCTCGCCCTTCATGATCCCCGGGTCGTCCCGGAACTGGCGGCGCACCTCCTCGATGACGGCGCTGGCGGTGCGCGAGACGGCGCGGATGGCCATCGAGCTGAAGAGGTAGGCCAGCATGGCGCCCAGGAACGCCCCCACGAAGACCTTCACGTCCGAGAGATCGATGGGGATATCCGCGACGGCCACCCCTTTGATCTTGGCCACCTCATCCAGGTAGGCGAAGAACAGGAGAAAGGCGGCGAGCCCCGCCGAGCCCACGGCGTAGCCCTTGGTCAGGGCCTTGGTGGTGTTGCCCACGGCGTCCAGCCGGTCCGTGACGCGGCGGGCGTTGCCGGGGTTGCCCGACATCTCGATGACGCCGTTGGCGTTGTCCGTGATGGGGCCGAAGGTGTCCATGGCCAGGATGTAGGCCGCCGTCATGAGCATGCCCATGGTGGCGACCGCGGTGCCGAAGAGGCCGGCGCGCGTCTCATCGACGCCCGGGATGTCGGCGTGCTGGCCCAGCCAGAAGGAGAGCCAGAGGGCGGCGCCGATGACGAGGGCCGTGGCCGCGGTCGACTCGAAGCCCACCGCGATGCCCGAGACGGCGTTGGTGGCTGGGCCCGTCCGCGAGGCCTCGGCGATGTCCCTGACGGACCGGTAGCGGCTCTCCGTGTAGTACTGGGTGATGAAGACGAAGAGGACGCTGGTCATGATGCCGACCAGGCCCGCGAAGAAGTAGTACTGCCACTTCACGCCGCCATCGCCCAGCATGAGGTTGGTGCTCAGGGCCAGGAACCCGATGCTCAGGAGCACCGCCAGGAAGTACCCCTTGTTGAGCGACATCATCGGGTCGTCCTCCTCCTTCGCCTTGAAGAGTGGGAGCGACGATCCGACGGTCATGACGCCCAGGCCCGTGGCGAAGACGCCGAAGGACCGGACGACCAGCGGGAAGAGGACCCAGTACTCGGGGTGCGGGATGGCCGGGACGTCCTTGACGGCGAGGTAGATGACCACGCCCAGGATCATGGCGCCGATGTTCTCGGCGGCGGTCGATTCGAAGAGGTCGGCGCCGCGGCCGGCGCAGTCGCCCACGTTGTCGCCCACGAGATCGGCGATCACGGCCGGGTTGCGCGGGTCGTCCTCCGGGATGCCCGCCTCGACCTTGCCCACCAGGTCGGCGCCCATGTCGGCCGCCTTGGTGTAGATGCCGCCGCCCAGCTGGGAGAAGAGGGCCACGAAGCTGGCCCCGAAGCCGAAGCCAACGATCAGGAAGGGCGCCAGCTCCGGCCGGTCGTTGCCGTCGAAGGCGTAGAAAATGCCGGCGACACCCAGGAGGCTGAGGGCGACGATGAGGAAGCCTGAGACGGCGCCACCGCGCATGGCCGTCTGCACCGCCGGGACCACGCCCTTCATGGCCGCCGCCGCCGTTCGGACGTTGGCCTTGACGGAGACGTACATGCCCACGATGCCGGCGATGCCCGAGCAGGCCGCGCCCACCAGGAACGCCACGGCCGTGCGCCACGCGAGCCCGAACTTGTCCGCGTTGTCCCCCTTCTCGACCAGGTCTCCATTGATATCGGGCGCAATGTCCGTGACGAAGCCCAGGACGAGGGCGATGGCGACGGCGGCGAAGACCGCCAGGATGGCGATGGTCCGGTACTGCCGCCCGATGAAGGCCCTGGCGCCCTCCAGGATACGGTCGGCGATGTCGCGCATCTGCTCGCTGCCGGTTTCGCGGCGGAGCACGTCCCACATGAGATAGCCGGCGAAGAGGATGGCCGCCACGCCGGCGATCGGTACGATCCAGATCATGCTGACGCCTCTCCCTCGCGGGAGTGATTTGGCAGGCCCGAAAAGACCCGCCAGCGGCGGGTCCAGGCGTGCCGTCCTTCACCGGGGGTGAAGGGCGAGAGATAATCTATCACTCGCCGGTGCGGCTAGCAAGGGGCGGGGATGGGTCATTCCGAGCCCTTCGGCTCCGCTCAGGGTAAACTCAGCGAGGAATCTGTCGCCTCGCAGGGAGCGACCATGAAGTTACGAGTCCGCGCCGCCGTCATCATCTCTGGCCCGCATGGGCTGCTCCTCGTCAAGCACAGGCACCCGGAGACAGGCCGCGAGTGGTGGGTCCCGCCGGGCGGCGGCGTCAACGTCGGCGAGGCGCTAGCGGAGTGTGCCGAGCGCGAGGCCTTCGAGGAAACGGGGCTGCGAGTGACCGTTGGGTCGATGCTCTACCTGCGCGAGTTCATCGACGACGCGATGGGCTGGCACAATATCGAGGCCTTTTTCCTCGCGCATTCGTTCGATGGAGAGCCGACGATCCGTCACGTAATCCCCGGCGATCCTGATGCCGAGTACATCAAAGAGGCACGGTGGCTTACTCAGGGAGAGATGAGCAGGCTCACCGTCTTCCCGGAGGAGCTAAAGGATGAGTTCTGGGCTGACCGCGTGGAGGGGAGGCTGACGTTCCGGTATTTGGGGCAGCAGCACGGGCGCTCCGACCGCGACGAGCCGAACGTGCGGTTACCTCATCAGCGCCTCCCGGGCGGCCCGCAGCATGACCTCGATGGGCGGACGGCGTCCCGTCCATAGCTCGAAGGCGATGGCGCCCTGGTAGACCAGCATCGGCAGGCCGCTCAGGCAGCGGGCGCCGGCGGCGCGCGCGAAGCGCAGCAGCGGTGTCTCCTCCGGGTTGTACACCAGGTCGCATACCAGGCAGGCCGCGGGGATTCGCCCCGCCGCTAGCGGGCTTTTGCCCTCCGCAGGGCCGTGGCGCATACCCATCGTCGTCGCGTTCACGATGAGCGCTGTCTCGGGCGGCACGCTCCCCCACGCGACGGGCAAGAGGCTCGCGGCGCCCGCCAGGCCGCTCCCCCGCAGCGCAACGACGAGCGCCTCCGCCCTCGCCGGCGTGCGGTTGCTCACCGCGATCGCCCCCACGCCCGACTGGAGCAGGGCCACGCCCACCGCCCGGGCGGCGCCGCCCGCTCCCAGGAGGAGCGCCCGCTTCCCACGGGGGTCCGTCCCCCCGTCCTCGGTCAGCGCGCGGAGGAAGCCAGGCACGTCCGTGTTGTAGCCCGCCAGGCGCCTCCTGCGGTTCACGATGGTGTTCACCGCGCCCGTCCGCCGCGCCAGCTCGTCCAACTCGTCCACGAGCGGGATCACGCGCTCCTTGTGGGGCACCGTGACGCTGGCCCCCAGCGTCTCCTGGCCGCGCAGGGCCGCCACGCGCCACTCCAGGTGCTCGGGCGGCGTCTCCCACCGCTCGTACCGCATCCGCAGGCCGAGGGCGTCGAAGGCGGCCTGGTGCATCGCCGGCGAGACGGAGTGGGCCAGCGGGTAGCCGATGATGCCGGCGATCTTGAGCGGCGGGCGGTCAGCGTTCGAGGTCATGGTCACTATTCTCGCACGGTCAGGCCCCCGGCCGTACATGCCCGCCGCAGGTAAGTGAGCCCCGAGCGCATCCCGAAATTCCCTCTCCCTTGATGGGCTTTGACTCAAATGTCATTCTGAGCCCCGACAAGTCGGGGCGAAGAATCTGGGGCGGGGCTAACCGAATCTGGACAGCTGCATTCGAGATAGATTCCCTAACGGTCTGGTTGTTGGCGCAGGGGGCGTCGGCTATGATAGGCGGCGTGTCTCCGTGGGTCGCCACGACTTGTCGGGGCAACCCACGAGGGGCCACGCCACAGGGGGTAAGGTTATGGAATACCGCCGGCTCGGCCGCTCTGGGCTCGAGGTCTCGCTCCTGGGCCTGGGCACCAACAACTTCGGGGCGCGGTGCGACGAGCAGGAGTCGGCCCGCGTCATCGACCAGGCCCTGGACGTGGGCGCTACCTTCATCGACACGGCGAACCGCTACAACGCCGGCAAGTCCGAGGAGCACATCGGCAAGGCGCTCAAGGGCAAGCGCGACCAGGCCGTCCTGGCGACCAAGTTCGCCCTGGCCACGGGCCCCGGCCCCAACTCCAAGGGCGGCTCTCGCAAGCACATCTTCGACCAGGTCGAGGCGAGCCTGCGCCGCCTGGGCACCGACTACGTCGATCTCTACCAGATGCACATGGTGGACCGCGACACGCCCATCGAGGAGACCATGCGCGCCTTCGACGACCTGGTCAGCCAGGGCAAGGTGCGGTACATCGGCTGCTCCAACTTCGACGCCTGGCACGTCTGCGAGGCCGTCTGGACCGCGCGCGCCCTGAACCTGCACGGCTTCATCTCCGTCCAGCCCTACTACAACCTGCTCCGGCGCGACGCCGAGCGGGAGCTGGTGCCCTTCTGCAAGGCCTACAAGATCGGCGTGATCCCTTACTTCCCTTTGGAGTCGGGCCTGCTCACGGGCAAGTACCGGAAGGGCGCGCCCATCCCCAA
Source organism: uncultured Dehalococcoidia bacterium (assembly GCA_964555685.1). Taxonomy (GTDB): domain Bacteria; phylum Chloroflexota; class Dehalococcoidia; order SHYB01; family SHYB01; genus CAZKTO01. The sequence continues at coordinate 1,715 of CAZKTO010000002.1, read as the reverse complement.
GGGCAGCCGCATGGAGAGGACGCCCGGCTTCCAGCGGGTCTTGACCGAGGAGAACTTCAGGAAGGTCGAGGCCCTGGAGGACTTCGCCAAGGAGCGGGGCCACGAGATTGGCGACCTGGCGCTCTCGTGGCTGGCGGCGAACCCGGCCGTCGGCTCCATCATCGCCGGCGCGACGAAACCCGAGCAGGTCGTGGCCAACGCCAAGAGCCTGGAGTGGCGCCTGACGCCCGACGATCTCAAGGCCGTCGACAAGGTCGCGCCGCCGCCGGCGTAACGGCGGGACACCGCCGCCGGCCCCTGCTCCCTTGATGGGGGAGGGCTGGGAGGTTGGATGACCGCGCGGCCACCCGCTACCGCGCCGCCTTGCGGGTGAAGCGTGGCATCACCTCGCGGGCGAACTGCTCCATGCGCTGGCGCACCTCCGGGAGCGGCGGCCGGGGGCTCCCCGCCTGGACGGCGAAGGAGCAGATCAGGTTCTTGACCCCGATGGTCTCCAGCTCCTCGATCTTGCGCATCACCCGGTCCAGGTCCCCGGCGACCCAGCGGTTCTCCCACGACTCGTCCGTCGTCAGATCGAACTGGCCCGCCGGGCGGCCCAGGTAGCCCTTCTGCCAGTAGTCGTAGCCCTTGGCGACCTGGCCCGTCTTGGGGTCGATGGGCGCGCTCTCGCGGGCGTACCGCTCCTCGGTCGTCCCCGGCGCCTTCGTCGGGCTGTAGGCCGCGGCCCACGGCAGCAGGCTCGAGCGGCCCTTCACGAACTCCTTCGCCTCGTCGTTGCTCTTGGCGATGAAGACAGACCGGCTGGCGATGATGTCGGGCCCGTTGGGGTCGTGGCCGTGCTCGGCGGCGATGGCCTTCCACGATGCGATGGACTCTTTCAGCACGGGCGTCGCGACGGAGCCGTCCACCATGAAGGGGATCCCGCGCTGGGCGTAGTGGCGGATGCTCTCCGGGCTGATGGAGGCGAAGCAGACGGGCGGGTGCGGCTGCTGCACGGGCGTGGGCACCACCTGGACGTTCTCGACGGTGTAGAAGCGGCCCTGGTACGAGAAGGGCCTCCCCTCCCACGCCTTGAGCACGATGTCCAGGGCCTCGTCGGCGCGCGGGCGCGTGTCGTCCATGGAGACGCCGAGGCCGGCGAACTCGACGCCCTGATAGCCGCGCCCGAACCCGAAGTTGAGGCGCCCGCCGCTCAGGATGTCCACCATGGCCGCGTCCTCGGCCACGCGCAGCGGGTGGGCGAAGGGCATGATGACGATGGCGTTCCCCAGGCGGATGCGCTTCGTCCGGGCCGCCAGGTGGGCGAAGAGCAGCATCGTGTTGGGCACGACGCCGTAGTCGCGGAAGTGGTGCTCGGCGACCCACGCGCAGTCGAACCCCAGCTCGTCGGCCCACTCGATCACCTGGAAGTCGTAGGCGTAGACGTCGGGGACGGACCAGCCGGACGGCTGCGGGAAGAGGTGGAAGGTCGAGAACTTCATGAGGGCCTCCGGGGCTGCGCGCTCTCCTCGCTCTCCGGGTGCAGGCGCAGGTAGTCCAGGTACGACTCCAGGAGGACGGCGGCGGCGGCGGCGTCCCGCTGCTCGCGGCGCCTGCGGGACGAGGCGCCGGCCTCCCGCATGCGCCGCTCCGCGACCACCGTCGTCAGGCGCTCGTCCCAGGTCACGACGGGCACCTCGGCCGCCGCCGCCAGGCGCTCGGCGAAGGCCCGCGCC
>CAZKTO010000001.1:112847-119014 GCA_964555685.1 uncultured Dehalococcoidia bacterium | reverse complement strand
GCCCGGAATGGCCCGGACGAGATCGCGGGGCTGGTCGTAGACGCCGTTGTAGCGCCCCAGGTAGCACGAGTCGTGGTAGGTCACGGTGGCGTTGATGGGCTTACCGAGCTTGAGCCGCCCCTCGTCGATCAGGCGCTTGACGAAGGTGGCGTAGTGCTCCACCTGGTACCGCCCGCCGAAGTCCGGGTACTCGTTCTTGAGGGTGTTGAAGCAGTGGGGGCAGGTGGTGACGATGCGGGTGATCTTGTGCTCGTTGAGCACGGCGATGTTCTGGCGGGCGAGGGTCTCGAAGAGGTACTCGTGGCCGATGCGCCGGGCCGGGTCGCCGTTGCAGGCCTCCCAGGGGCCCAGGATCGCGAACTGTACCCCGGCGCGATGGAGGACGCGGGCCATGGCCCGCGCGGTGTCCTGGCTGCGCTGCTCCAGCGCCGGCGTGCACCCGACCCAGAACAGCACATCGATCTTCTCCGTGCCCGGATCGCCCAGCACCTTGACCGGGAGGCCCTTGGCCCAGTCGAGGCGGGTCGACTGGGTGCCGCGCCAAGGGTGGCCGCGCGTCTCGAGGCTCCGCAGCGTCTGCTCGGCGCCGGGCGGCATCTTCGCATCCGTCATCACAAGGTGGCGCCGCAGGTCCACGATGCTATCCAGGTGCTCCACCATGACGGGGCACTCCTGCTCGCAGGCGCCGCAGGTGACGCAGTTCCAGACCCATTCGTCGGTAAAATGCCGGCCCAGGAGCGGCTGGGCGTCGGCGGCCTGCTCCCTGGCCTCGCGGCCATCGCCGGCCTTTTGGATGGCGGGCGCCACCTCCAGCAGGTTGTACTTCAAGCCCTCGATGAGGTCCATGGGCGAAAGGGGTTTGCCGCTCAGGTTAGCCGGGCAGTTGAAGGTGCAGCGGCCGCAGACGGCGCAGGCGTAGCCGTCCAGGAGCTCCTTCCAGGAGAACTCGTGGGGGCGCTTGGCGCCCCATACCTCGGCCTCGGCGAGGTTCGGGATGGGGATCAGCGCGCCCATGGGCCGCAGCGAGCGGAAGAGGGCGTTGAAGGGCGCGGCGACAACGTGGATGTGCTTGGAGTAGGCGACGTAGATGGTGAAGCTGAGGATGGTGAGATAGTGGAGCCACCAGAAGAGGCCGTGCAAGGTGTTGGCCGCGCCGAAGGAGATGCCGGCCTTGGACAGGCCCTCGCCGATCTTCCCCGCGATGGGGGTCGTCGCGGAGACCTCGGAGGCGTGCACGCCGGCCAGGTGCTCGATCTCGCGGCCCGTCTCCTGGGCCTGGAAGGCGGATGCTACGTGCGAGACCTCGGTGAGCTGCTCGAAGAGCATGAGCGCCGCGATGAAGAGAAGGACGATGGCCGCGTCCCAGTTGCGCAGCGTCGCCAGGCGCTGGGGCTTGCCGCCCCACCGGCGCGCCGCGGCCCAGAGCAGCACCGCCAGGATCGTCACCGACTGGATGTCGAGATACCAGAAGAAGACCTTGAGGCCGCTCCGCCCCAGGATGCGCTCGGAGAGGTCCGGCTGCACCGAGTCGAGGAAGATGAAGAGCAGGTAGCTGAAGGCCATGGAGATGAAGCCCCAGAAGATGACGGAGTGGCCGATCCCTGCGAGGTCGCGCCAACTGAGGCTCACACTCATGAGCACGCGCCGCTGCCCCAGGACGACCAGGAGCATGCCCCACAGGCGCTCCAGGGGCCGGTCGAAGCGGTGCTCGTCGCGCCGGCCCAGGAGCATGGGGCGGACGACCCGGACGGTCAGGGCGTAGGCGGTGGCGCCCAGGGCGATGGCGCCGACGACATAGACCGCGGCCCACAGCGGGATGACGCCGAAGAGATCGTCAGGGACTACCATGGCCGGATATGGTGTGGCTGGCGGGACGGCGACAGAAGCGGCCGCCCGTTCGTGAACCGTTTCACTTTAGCACAGGAGGGGGGGAGAAACCAAGCCAGCCGCTCCTTGACCCTGCTCCTTGACGGCGCCGCCGCCCGCGCTCACAATCGTTGGCGTGATGCCCACCATCGATATCGTCATCCCCTGCCTCAACGAGGAGCGGCGGCTCCCGGTGAGCCTCGACCGCCTGCGCGACTTCTGCCGCCGGCGCATGGCTGACTATCAATGGCGGATCGTCGTGGCGGACAACGGCTCCACGGACCGCACCCACCACATCGCGCTGGAGCAGGCCCACGTCTATCCGGAGGAGGTCCGCGCCATCCACCTGGATATCCGAGGCCGGGGCCGGGCGCTCCGCAAGGCCTGGCTGGAGAGCAAGGCCGACGTGGTCTGCTACATGGACGTGGACCTCTCGACGGACCTGGAGGCGCTGCCGCCGCTGGCCGCCGCCATCGCCAGGGAAGGGTACGACGTCGCCGTGGGCTCGCGCCTCTCCAAGGGCTCGCGGGTCGAGGGCCGGTCGCTCTGGCGAGAGGTGGTCTCGCGCTGCTACAACGCCCTCATCAAGCTGATGTTCCTCACCCGCTTCCCGGACGCCCAGTGCGGGTTCAAGGCCATGAGCCGCCGCGCCGCCGACGAGATCGTCCCCGTGAGCAAGGACCTGGGCTGGTTCCTGGATACGGAGATCTTGATCATCGCCGAGAAGCGCGGCTACCGCGTGAAGTCGGTGCCGGTCCACTGGCGCGACGACCCCGATTCGCGAGTGAAGGTGGCGCGGACGGCCTGGCGCGACTTCAAGGGGCTGCTGCGCCTGCGCTTCGGGGGCATCCCGCACCCGCCGAAGGCGACCTCTCCCCCTGCCCCCTCTCCGAGTCGGAGAGGGGGGTGATCCACCGGAGGCGGGCCGGGGGTGAGGGCAGCCTCTTTTCCTTGACACCTTTGGCGAAGCGTTCGTAAGATGGTCGAGTCGCCGGGGTAGCTCAGGTGGTAGAGCACGCGACTGAAAATTGCGGTGTCGTCAGTTCGACTCTGACCCCCGGCACCAATCCGCTCCTCGATCCTCCGGCCTGGCCCGGCCCTGTCCTTTGCTCAGTCCCCCGCGCCGAAGTGGCGGAACGGCAGACGCGACGGTCTCAAAAACCGTTGGGGGCGACCCCATGTGAGTTCGACTCTCACCTTCGGCACCATCTCGGACAAGAGGCGAGCGGCCTTTCCGTTGGAGGCCGGTTTTCGTGTTGGCTGTGGCCCTGATTGCCGACATTTTGTCGACCAGTCGGTCACCGCCCCTGCATCTTGTCCGCGAACTTGATAGCCGCCTCCTTCTGATGGCCGGGGAACAGGTGGCCACGGATGTCGGCGGTGGTCGTCAGGGTGCTGTGGCCTAGGCGCTGCACCACCAGCACCGGACTCTCCCCCTGCTGGAACAGCACCGACGCGTGGAAGTGCCTTAGGTCATGCAGGCGACCGACAGCTATCCCTTCCTTCTTCGCCAGCCCCTTGTAGGCTCTCGTCAGCGCCATCGGATTGGGGCGCGTCCCAGCGGGTCGGCGAAGACCAGGTCCCGATCCTCGTAGAACTTGCCGACCTTCAGGCGGTGCTCCAGTTGCCGCCCCCTGTGCGCTCGCAGGACCCGAACGGTGTAGGGATCGAGATCGATGGTCCTCCGGCCTCTCTCGGTCTTGGTCGGCTCAAGCATCAGGCCCTTCTCGTGGGACCAGGAGCTGCTGGCTCGCCTTCTGGCCGATCTCCGGGGCGTCCCCGGCGTGGACCTGTCGCTCTCCGGCTTCAGCGAGGACGAGCTGAAACGGCTGCTAAAGTCCCTGGACGCCCGTCGTCTGTTTGGGGGTCGCAAAAGTGGTTGACAGCCATAAGGGAGAAGGCTACTATCGGCGGCAACCCGGGGATCGAGAAGGAGCACGCCTCCATCATCAGTTGAAATGGGAAATTCCGGCTGAGGGCTGAAAGTTCCTGTTAGGAGGCCTGCATGAGACCCCTACTAAACCCAGTGGCTGCGTTCCTTGCGGTATTGACGGTCTCCGCGCTCATCGTTGCGGCCTGCGGGGGCGGTGAAGAGTCGGCCCCGACGCCGGTACCTCCCACGGCCACGCAGGTGCTGCCGACGGCCACTCCCGACCCTTACTCCAACACTCGAGTCCCAACCAGAACGGCACCTGCGCCGGGCCCTCCTGCGCCGGGCCCCGTCCGTGAGGCGATTCAGGAGGTCATGGCAGGCGCCATCAAAGCGCGCATCGATCAGGTCATCCTGCGCTCCACCACGCCCATCACTCGGGCCAACCGCGAGGCGGTCATGCAGCGCGTTGTGGACAACCTCTCAGTTGCCATCGGTGTCGATGGCTTTTTCATCCCGGTCAACCTCAAAAGCAGCGGCCTCTTCCAGATGCCGGACATCCGCCAGTTCCCCGGCTGGAAAAAGTATTTCGACGGTATCATTGCCGAAGGGAACAGCATCTTGAGTCTCGATTGGGTCCAGCAAGATTGGCTGGCTGCCCAAAGCCTCACTATCGCTAACAAAGACCAAACCGCGCTCTTCGACACCCTGGCAGCCTTCCAACCTCTGGCCCTCACATTCGCCGCGCACGAGCCATCCAAGACGCCTGCAGCGAGGGCAAGCGGAGGAGTGCTGAGGGCTCCCTTCCCGTATGAGGTGGAGACTCACGGCGTCATGGCAAGTGAATCCTTGGCCCTGGTCGAGAAGGCTGGGTTCAAGGAGAGGTACCAGGAGCTCTTCGGCCTGCTCCCCTCCGGACAATGCGCGGGGAATGAAACGACCGTGGTTGGATGCATCGCCAAAGGAGACAAGGATGAAGACGACGGTCTGCGCTGGCTGCAACATTTCTTGGGTGGACCAGAGCCCTCATTGGGATTGAAGTGGACGGCGGGCATGAACCTCTCGCCCACCAGAGTAATATCAACCTTGCCGGCACAGATCCGTCAAAACCTCATCACCCTTGCACGAGAAGATGGGCTCCGCGCGGCGATGCTGCCCCCACGCGCCAGACAAGAAGATCGAGACCATCTCCCGAGCCTTCTGGCCTGGGCCCACTTTCAGGGCCCTCTCGACCAGACCACTGGCCGCCTCATCGATGGCACGCCCCCCGCCACCTGGGGCGGGGCCATTGAAGCCTACTCGAAAGATGGCAACGCAGGCCTGGGCTACGAGCGGTTGGGCCACATCCTCCATTTGCTCCAGGACCTGGGCCAGCCCGACCACGTCGCTGGGCGCATGCACCCGGGCAGCACCAAGATACTGGGAGATCTGCGTCTTCTGCTCCAGGGGGCCAATCCCGACTGCACGGCCATTCCCGCGGATTTGCCGGATGACCGCATCGGCTATGAGAAGTTCTGGGACCAGCCACCGCAACTGGAGAGGTTACGGCAGATCGCCAGCAGGACCGAAGCCAAGATTCCCTTTCACACCGATCTGGACGACTACCTGAACGGAATGGCGAGGGTCACTAGGGGAATAGCGGGGGCCAAGCCGCCCGTTTCGACCGATGCGGCGTTTGGCGTCCGAACCACCCAGCTCATACAAATCTGCAACCAGACTAGTGCACCCAACTATTTTGCCGGTATGGCGGATCGCAAGTTGGAGACGGTTCCTATTCCGCTGAAAGAGCCTGTCAACCTGCTGCCCAGCATTGACCCTGCTCGCCCCGGACAATATGTGGTCATCGCCGATAAACTTTTTCCGGAAATCCTGAATCACTCAGCGGGACTGATGCGCCTCTTCTACGATATCGTCAATCCACCGCCGATCGTGACCTCAGTCTCCGTGATCCAAACCGTCGACAAGGCCCGATGGGAGGCGTACAACGCGCAATGGGTGCGGGTCGCCGGGCCGGCGCCCGGAAAACGAGAGTTGCAAAAGAAGGGAGCGGGGCTCGTTCTGGGTGCTCCTAGCACTATCACGGTGACCTTCGGTCCTGAACAGGGCGCTGCGCCACACATCATGGACAAGGGGTCAGTCATGGTGCGACTCGGTGGCCAGGAGGTTTTTGAAGAGCGTTATGAGGAGCGATCTGGGCAGGCCGTGTGGGTCGGCTCGTTCAGCGCGCCGGCCAAGGACACCGGCCCTGTTCAAATCGCGATCTTCGGTAAAGACCGGAGGGCCCATTACGGCGACGATACCTACTTGAGGGAGCCCACCCGCAGCCCGGACCCCGGCAACTTGCTGGACATCAACCCGGCATCGATCGCCTACGTCGCCCAGACGGAGGCGCCTTACAACTGGAACGGCTACGAGATTGGCAGCGGTTCAA
>CAZKTO010000001.1:78782-112837 GCA_964555685.1 uncultured Dehalococcoidia bacterium | reverse complement strand
TGGGATAGAAACCACGTTCTGCAGGTGGCGGCTGCTACCGCTCCGCAGTTCCGCTTCCTGAGCGCCACACACTACAAGGGCAGCGACGGCCGGGACTATGTCGTGGGAGAGATGGAGAACATCAGCGGTGAAACGCTGCTGGTGGAGCAGGCGGTAATGGTGGTGAGTGCCGCACAAGGAGGTGCTTCTTATGCCTCCACTCTCTCTGTGAAAAGCCTGGCGCCTGGTGATATCACTGCGTTCCTCCAGCGCCTCCCGGTCCCTCTCGGCACTGGGCCTTTGTCGCCAACGATCACGGGTGACCTGGTCCAGTTTCCCGGACTCCGCATTACGGCGGGTAAAGCCACCAAAGAAGTGCGCAACCGGCGTGTCGGTGTGTTCCAGTTCGACAAGACACACTTGACGATCCCCGAATATTCACCCGAGGCGGCCACCAAGAGTTCCCAAGTCAGAGTACGCGGCGCCCTCGTCAACGGTGGGAAGGATGTCGTGCCAGTGCCCGCAATCGCTGTCTCGTTCTACAACGCGGCCGGTGAAATTATTGGGTTGGAATACGTCAACCTGTACGAACGGGGGCCAGGCGTCAAACCAGGCGGACGGATTAGCATCCAGGCGGGGCTACCCTTATCGATCCCCTGGCTTTATGACCCTGTTATGACACAGAGACCGGCTAGCTTTCGTATCTCGGCTTTTGCTGCCCGCGGCAACGACGTATGGGTCAGCTTCACCACAGGCAGGATGGTGCTGCCCGAGCTCGCGATCGAGCTCCACACGGCAAACAGTACTCCACCTCTCTGCCCACAAGGCTGCCTCTACGGCGTGGTGCGGAATAACGGCGCCACGGCGGTACACCGTGTGCGCCTGGTCACGCCCACCGGCACGTTGGTCGGGGCCGCGTCATCCCATGTTGAGGACTACATCGCCCCGAGAGCCGCCGTGCCGTTCAGCATATTCCCCCGGAATTCCTATATCCCACCGCTGAGCCTCGCTTCGAAGATAACCTGGGAAGCCGATGTGACGCTCGAGCCGCCGCCGCGTGAGTTCGCCACGGTAGGAGGCCTCTTCATGAGCCGGTATGGCGCTTCCGGCGCCAGCAGGTACCAGTTGAACTACGAGTTGACCAATACCACCGCACAAAGAATTAACGCCGGGGTGTATGCAGTGATTTTCGACGGCGGGAAGGTGGTCTCTTTGGGCTGGGTGGGCGATGCGGTGCTTGGCCCGCACGAGACGGTGAAGCGGACACAGCAGGGTTTCTTGCAGGATTACGCCATCTGGAGCCTGCGAATTAAGTCTACTTGCCTAGACTGCCCGGCTGCCGCCGTGGAGAACCCATACACGGCGCTGCCCCCCTAGACGGGTCCGCCCCCTGGGGCCGTGTTCCCTGTGGAGGAGCGCTGGGCGCTGGTGTGGGAGGAGGTCGAGGAGGACCAAGAGACGGCCCGCAGAATCAGGGAGAACCCAGAAAGGTGGTGGCCACCGTCGGCGGACCCGCTGACAGAGCGCCCGCTGCATGGGCATGGCCCATGGGAGGAACAGGCCACGACATCGCCGACTCTATGACCACCTAACGCCCTTACCTTGGATAGAGGGTCTTCCCGACATCCCGGCACTAAAAGCGGCATCCTTTCTTAGTGATGGCTACACTCAGTGGATGGCTTTGATACACCGCACGTCTCTGGGCTTCGACATACGGAACGAAGACCAGCCTATGGTGGCAGAAGTTCCTCCTAGACAACTCGAAGTCCTCCGCGGCCGCTTCGACCCAGCAGCTACCGACCGCGCCCTCAGTACCTGCTCCGGCGAGTGTATGCCACCGGACAGCCGAGAGGAATACCAAGGCGCTGCTTCCTACAGCTGGGGCGAAGACTTTACGGTAGGCCTCCTGAAGATTCTTAAACTCCCCTGTCTTCCACCAAGTTGGCAGAGGCGGCCGCATTGCTGTCCAGGACCACTACGTGTTCCGCTCCGTCTGGACTGATGGCATGAAGGCAGTAATAGATGCCAGCCTGGGACAACGCCCCTCTCTGGCTGATATGGAGGAGTACGGGCTTCTGGCGGAGGCTAGCGTGCCTGGCCCAGTTGGGCGATGGCCTGTAACAACTGCTCGCGGAGCACATTCACTTGAGTCATTCTTGCGGCCAGCAGGCCGGCTTGCTCGTTATCCCGGTAACGAACTCGACACTGGATGTGCACATTCCGGTACAACGTTGCATCTGCTTCGGTGAGGCCCTCAACCAGGAGCGTCCTCAAGGGGGTACCTTCGGCCCCAAATAGTGAAATGGCGTTGACTTCCGCCGGGCCTGGTGGCGACTTGAGGACGTAATCCCTGGCGGAAGGTTCTTGGAGGAAGGTGCCCTGGAACCAAGCGAGGGCATCTTGTCCAACGGCCAAAGTTAGGCGCCAGCGTTGGCCTTTGGGGGTCTGTGGCGGCAGGGCTGCGGCTAGGTTCTCATACACCTCCCGGAGCACGACGAGAGCCTCGGCTGCGCACCCGTCCACCGCGGTCGTATACTCGTTCAGCCCTTGCAGGAACGGCTGCCCTTGCAGCAAGCGCTGAAGATCTGTATAGGCAGGATGGCGCGTCCACGCGGGCTGGTAGCGCACAGGCAGGCGGCCCATAAGAGCGTCCTCGTAGACGTCGCTGCCAGCGCCCTCGGTCGCGGCAATGAACTCCTCGAGCCACACCAAATCCGTCGAGATCGGGAGGAGCGGGATAGATCGGACGAAGTCCAGCATCCGCTTGAGACCGGCCTCCTCTTCTACTGATAAGGAGCGCCCTCGGCGGCTAGGGCTGGGGAGGGCGAGCCTGGGAGGAGCGCCCAGGGTCCGCTGCCGGCCGGATGGAAGTGCGGTGGTGACGGTTGGCTTGTCCATGACTGGGCTGGGGAAGAATACGGGTTGCAGCCGGCGCTGGCGGCGGCGGTAGACGATAACATAGACGACACCCGCTGCTGCCAGCACGCCGAGGACCCCGAGAACCGGGAAGATCCAAAGAGGCAGTACCCCGGACTTGACGACAAACAGCTCTGACCAGGGGCCGTCATTGGAAGCGCCATCCGTAACCTTGACCCGCCAATAGTACTTGCCTCGCGACAGCCCCTCCTCCCCGGTCAGGGTATAGGATGGCGTTACTAGATCTTGCTTCAACAGGCTTGGGTTGGAGAAGTCACGGTTGGCGTCTATCTGGAGAGTGTACGTGGCACCGCTGGGGTCGTCAGAGGGGGTCCAACGCAGGGTGGGGCGGAACCCGCTGAGCATGGCGCCCCCGCTGCCGTTCTTTGGAGAAAGAAGCTGGGCAGCTGCTGGAGGCGTGCTTTCCACGGTAAACGGTATTTGGGCCCCGTTTCGTCTCGCATCTTGCGCGGAGATTGCATGGTCACCATGTTTGGACTTGGGGATGACAAGACCCACGCGAAAGGTGCCGGCACGGTCTGTCTCGGCGCTGGCCTGTGCAAGGCCGCCCTCGTAGAGTATGGTCACAGGGGAGGAAGCGGCAAACCCGTTCCCAAGGACCACCACAGTCACTCCCACGTTCCCGCCCGCGGAGCTCAGGGTTAACGCGGGGGTGATGGTGAACGCCTGGTCAGGGCGTGCGGCCCCTGCAGTGGTGGGGCCGGATGCCTGGATCAGGTGTGATCCTGCCTGTGAGGGCGGGGGTGGGAAAGAAGCAGTAAAGGACCCTCGCACGTCTGCCCTGATGTCTCGGAGGAGTGAGATGCTATCGAAGGCGATGGCAATGCTGCCTTCGTTGCTTCCGTAGCCGACACCCGTAACCGTGATGGCATCCCCGGGCGGCCCGCTGGTGCGACCAAGGATGATGCTGGGTGTCACCTGGAAACTCGCCTCAGGCGTTGACCCACCGCTGGTGGCTGCGCCAGAGATCTTGATCGCATGCGAGCCGGAGGGCGAAGGGGGCACGACGAACGAGGCTGTGAAGGCCCCGCTGGCGTCGGCGGCGAGCCCGGAGGCTATGGAGACACCATCGAGGGTTACGCTGATGTTGCGCTCCCTGATCCCGAAGCCTAAGCCAGCTATGGTCACGGTAGCCCCAGGGCTTCCCTGATCTGGGGTCACCGTGATCCCGGCGCCGATGTTCAACACCTCCCCCGGAACCGTCCCGGCTGATGAAACGGAGCCTGAAGCCTGGACGTTGTAGGAGCTCGCCGGGAGCGTTGGGATGGCAAACGTGGTAGTCCAGGAGCCTCGAGCGTCAGCGGTGATGCCCGAGGCTATGGTGATTTGGCCAAGGGTAACGGAGATACCTCTTTCGTTCGCGCCGAAGCCCACGCCGGTTACCGTGAGCTGGGTCCCCGGCGCCCTACGGTCTCCGCTAACGGAGATGGCGGGTGTGACCGTGAAGGGCAAGTCAAGGGCCGGGGCCGAGCCGCCAGACCGAATGGAGTACGTCCCCGCTGGTGATGCAGGGATGGTCACGGCGGCGGTCCAGGAGCCTTGAGCGTCAGCGGTGATGCCCGGGGCTACGGTGGTTGGGCCGAGGGTAACGGAGATACCCCTCTCGTTCGCGCCGAAGCCCACGCCGGTTACCGTGAGCTGGGTCCCCGGCGCCCCACGGTCCGCGCTGACGGAGATAGCGGGTGTGACCGTGAAGGGCAAGTCAAGGGCCGGGGCCGAGCCGCCAGACCGAATGGAGTACGTCCCCGCTGGTGATGCAGGGATGGTCACGGCGGCGGTCCAGGAGCCTTGAGCGTCAGCGGTGATGCCCGGGGCTACGGTGGTTGGGCCGAGGGTAACGGAGATACCCCTCTCGTTCGCGCCGAAGCCCACGCCGGTTACCGTGAGCTGGGTCCCCGGCGCCCCACGGTCCGCGCTGACGGAGATAGCGGGTGTGACCGTGAAGGGCAAGTCAAGGGCCGGGGCCGAGCCGCCAGACCGAATGGAGTACGTCCCCGCTGGTGATGCAGGGATGGTCACGGCGGCGGTCCAGGAGCCTGTGGCGTTGGCGGATACGGTTGTGTTTGCTGTTCCAACAGTGATAGTGATGTTGGGCTGATTGGCTGCAAAGCCATTGCCTTGAACGGTGACTGAGGTGCCAGGGGGGCCGCTAGAACGGGAGAGAGACAAGGCTGGAGTAATGGTAAAGGTCGCCTCCGCTGGCTGTGTTCCAGGGCCGGAGGCGCGTATGGTGATAGGGCCGCTAGGAGCCAACGGGATGGTAACAGTTGCAGTCCAGAGGCCCTGGTCATTGGCTGAGGTGCTCACGGTCTGAAGGCCCTCACCGAGGGTAACGGTGATCCCCTGCGCGTTCGCCGCAAAACCAGAACCGCTGACCCTCACGGTTGTTCCAGGGGGGCCGCTGGAGCGGTCCAGCCGAACGCCACCGGAGACCGCCAGCGTGGCCTGCGGCGCTGCGCCTGACAACGTCTGCGCCCCAGACGCCCTGATGATATGAGAACCGGCCGATACGAGTGGAACGGCAAAAGAGCCCGACCACTTTCCTTGGGTATCCGCTAGGATTCCTGACGCCACTGTGGCCCCGTCAAACGTAATAATGATGCTCGTTTCATTGGCGGCGAAACCGGTGCCGGTCACTGTGACTGTGGCTCCTGGCGCGGCGGTGGTGCGGTCAACCGCCACAGCCGGAATGACGGTAAAAGTGCCCTGTGGACCTCCTACGGTGGAGCCCGACACACTGATAACGTGACTCCCACCCGGAACCGAGGGGACTTGGAAGCTCGACGAAAGGGCCCCCTGCCCATCGGTGGTGATCGAGCGTACGGAGGTGCCGTCAAAGGTGATGTTCACTGAAGCATTCGGGGTGAAGCCAGTCCCAACAACGCCAACACTGGTCCCCACGGGGCCGCTCGTGAGCGTTATCGCGAGACCGGACGTAACGGAGAAACTCTGGGGGGGCGCGCTTCCAACGGCAACAGTGTAGAAGCTAGCCGGGACGGCCGGGACGACGAAGGAGGATGAGATTGAGCCCAGGGTGTCCGCCGACGCGGTGGCGACTTGGCTAGCGTTGAACGAAATGGCGATCCCCGTCTGGGAGGGGCCGAAGCCGCTGCCACTGACGATGACGATGGTCCCCTGCGGGCCACTCGTCACAGAAAGGGAGGCGGCGCTGGTGACGGTGAATGAGGCCGTGGCTGTACCAGCCTGAACGGTGTGAGCGCCTGACACCGAGGCGGGTACAACGAAGACGAAGCTCCACGACCCGGTGCCGGAACTGACAGAGCCGCCAACGGGTGCGCCATCGTAGAGGATAGTCACCGTGGTGCTCGGCGCGAAATTCGCCCCAAACACCGCAACGGAAGTTGTTCGGGGCGGGCCGTTGGTCGGACTCAGGGAGATGGTAGGGGGTGGGGTTGGGGTTGGGGATTGTGCCCCCACAGGCAGGGCGTGGACCACCGAAAGGAGCAGGCCAAGGGATATCGCCAGGAGGACTGTCAGAGTCCACCGCCGCCACTTCGAAAACCCTCTTGTGTCCAACAGGCACCTCAAGACCAAGACGGTTGGAGCCTCTGTACTAGCGAGGCTGCGGGGCCGCACTCCGCGGGAACTATTCCTGGATTCCCCATTTCGGCTGACCCCATGCCGTCATCAGGCCCCGAATGAGGTGGTTGGAGTTTACCACCGGTCGTTTGGTGCTTGTCAACCTGCTCTTGCTCCTGCGTGGGATACGGTTTCTACCGTGAACACCGCGGCAGATACGCCTCATCGTCATCCTGGCCCAGCGCGAAACTGCTGAGCTCGTGTCACAGGGCACACTACTCCTCGGGGCCCTCACCCCTCCAATTCACGAGCGCCGTCTTCTCTCAGCCAGGCGCCGGACACAACCTGCCGATGCGTTCCAGCACCCCCTGGAACAGCGCTCGCGGCACAGTCACCTCAGCCAGTTGGAAGATGATCCGCCTGGCATGAGACACTATCCGACCCCCTACCTTAATCAGCTTGAGTTGCAGGCTGCGCAGAGACCACTCCTTCACGGCCTTGGGCAGCGCCAGCCGGCGGAGAAAGTTCCCCAAGTTGTACGCCAGCAGGAAAAGCTGGAGCCGCACCTGTTTCGCGGCAAACCGGTGGCAGGAGAGCCGGGTCCAGTTCAGGGCGTACTTGCCCTCCTTGATCCACTGCTCCGCCGTCCCCCGCCCGTTGTAGAAGTGGACCACCCCTTCAGGCCGGGCGGACAACGATCAATGTGATCGTGGAGCGGCTTGGGACGCTGGAAGACCTTGTGAAGAGACAAGGACGGGGCCTAGGACCTGGTTGCAGAAATGCGCGAACATTCGGCAGTGCTCGGCGGCCCTCTCCCCCGGCCCCTCTCCGACGCGGAGAGGGGCGATACCCCCTTCCTCTTTAGGGAAGGGGGCCAGGGGGTTAGGGTACCCCCTGGCCTGGACTTACCCGTTCATCCCAGGGGCCTCACGCATAGTTACGCTGATTTACGCAATTGAGTACTACGGATGTGATCCCCCAAACGTCGCGGTTAGTCGCTCATGCAGGGGCGCCCACCCATCTCCCAGCAACAGTGCCCCATACCGCCGGTGGAGGCCCTGCTCCCAGCACTTGGCGAAGAGGAACTCGCGGAAGAACAGGTCGTCCTTGGGGAAGGACCGGCGTGCACTCTGGAGCCGGCTTGCGGCGGGACCAGGTGAGTGATTGAGCAGATAGCCGAGCCCCTGTCCCATCAGAGTAGGGACCAAGTGGAAGTTCCTGTACTGGTACGATTCGGGGATTAGGCCCCAGCGGTCCAGGAGGTCTGCTGCCGATGTCAGGTCCTCCAGTGCTCCGTTAACGAGGGTATTCCGCAACGCGTCGATCTGCTCCGCTTCATTGGCATCGAGTTTCGTAGTCGGTCGGCGCTCGTCTTCGTACACATGCAGGAGCCTCGCCATTAGAAGGAGCGCCTGACCTCGGTAGTAGCGGGGCAGCGGGTGGGTCGGTGCTCGTGAGGCGGCCTCGGAATACAGGTCCCAAGCGCGGACTGGCTGACATAGGCAGAGATGCGCATCCCCTTCTTGACACAGCGATCGAACACGACCGCTCCCCAGTTCGTACTTGCTCAGCGCGGCTGCCTCCTGGGCGTACTTGAGAGCGCTGGGCCAGTCGCCCAGGGCAAATGAACAGTCGGCAGCAAGCCTGCGGAGGTATGAGTTACTACGCGCACCTTCCTTCTGGAAGGCCTTCCGGATCCTCCGAAGGGCTGCGTCCCATTCTCCCTGCTCGTGGGCCAGGAAAGAGCTCTGGGCGACATCGTCCACGAGGGTCGCGACGTCGAACGCCCAACTCTGTACACGGTCGGCCAGGCCTGGAACATCCTGGTGGTCGGCCGCATCGAGAATCTGCTGTGCGGGCACATCCAGCACCCACGCCACCAGCTTGACGGGGGCGTTGGTTGGGGTAGTCCGGTTGATAGTTGTCGGGAAGGCGTTCCGGATACGGTCCAACTCGTCCTTGGAGACCAAATTTCCCAGGGCGATCATCATGCCCACACCTGGCACCTCGCCGAAGAAGCCCTCTGCTGCGTAATCTTCCGGTGCGCCTGGCAGGTGGGACCGGACAAAGGAGCGCCAGTCCAGATGATGAAGCGTTTCTACGAGCCAGTCCTTGAGGCGGCCTGACTTAGCAGGGACGAGGTCATCCGGCTCAGGACAGTACGCGGACAACAGGACGAAGGGGAGCCTCACGTCGCGCTGCACATGTCCATTCTCACGCAGCTCGCCGGCCTTTACATGCAGCAGTTCGAGCAGTGCGGTCTTGAATTGCTCTGGCTCGAGAATGGTACGTGTGGCGACGTTGGCGGATACGATGGCGGAGTGAATGGCTGCCCTCCGTCGCTCGATTATCTCTCCAATGATTCGACTGAACAGGGTCAGGATGCGCACTTCCACGTCCAGGCGGGGCGCATCGAGGCGACGCATCAACATGTAGAGGGAGCCCATGGAATCGCCCGACCTCGCTATGACCGGCAGGGCGAGGGCCGAGAAACCCTCAGGGCCTCCATCACCCGATGCCCTGGACTTGAGGTAGCGTATCTCCGACTCAACGGACTCGATGACCGATGTCCAAGGAGGCTCGACCCTCTCGACCACAAGGGGAACGCCAACCCGGCTCGCGTATCCGGAGAGCATCTCCAGGCCCTTCGCAGGCTCCCATGGCAAAGGCTCCCAGGGCTTTGCCGCCGAATTCGCAAGCACCCTGGCCACGGGGGAGGACTGGGACGACTCACTTATTTCGCACAGCGACCCAGGATAGATACGGGTCAGGAGTTGAGGTATCAACCATAGCTGAAGGTCACCGGCGGAGCCAGATTCCGGCTCAGTGGGAGCCTCGAGCCTCAGAGATGAATGGGTCCGGTGAAACTCTTCGGAAAGGGGAAAGACGATGTCCAGGATTCTGCCTACGAACTCCAGGGCCCCACTGTCCATGACGACTGACAGTGGCCTGATGGTCCCCAGCAGGATCTCGTAGACCTCGCGGTCAGTCTTGACCTCGAGCCCGACAAAGTGGCGGGAGGTCACCTCCGAGCGCGTGGGAAGCTGGTCCCTGTCCAGGAACAAGACCTCCAGGGAAGGGGCGATGACCGAACACGATGGCGCGGGGCGCTCCAGAATCGTCCGGTACACGTATTCATGCGTGGCGGGGCTGGATTTGCCGGGCACACTGACATCCGTACCCCTGCCATGACGCTTCACGATGATGAGGCAGTTAGGGTGGTCTTTCGGGTCACGGAGAAGGGCAGCCACGGCGCTGCCCAGAAGGCGAGGTGGCACCCGCCTTCGGAGGCGGTCCAATGCGGCAACTACCAGCCGATTCCATACTCCGCCGTACCTGGGCTCCAGGCTCCTTGGAGCTTCTTTACCTCCAAGCACGGCGTCAACGGCCTCGCGGAACTTCACCCCTCTTGACCGGAGGAAGAGGATCGTCAGCGCGTCGGCCGTGGCGGGCAGGCTGAACTCCGCCTCGTTTCCGATGTCCCGCGCCCGCAGCCGGGCGATCAACCAGCGGTGACCCACCTCCCCCGCCATGCGGAGCACCTCGCCGGTGGGGAACGACACAGCCCCGGGGAAATGAGTCTCAAGCCAGTCGAGGGCCTCCTCACGGGCCTGGGCTGCATGCTCCAGGTCTGGTGGGATTTCCGGCCTGAAGAGCAGCGAGTCGTGTTTCTGCATCTTCCCACCCCTTCTGCAACGTTTGTAGCAGATACAACGGATATTTGCGCTGTAGCTGCTACACATGCCAAAAATGTAGCATTATTTACGCTCTTACTACTTGTGCGTCGCAACAACAGTAGTCCATCATTTGGACAAATGTCAAGGGTAGTCAACAGCAATGTGGCGCAGGGGGTGAAGAGGTGAGGCCCACGACGAGACGGGAGCGGCGAGCCGAACGACAACGGCAGTACCTGATGAATAGAGCTACCCGTCAAGCCTTCCCCGGCTACCAGGCGTCCGGCGAGACCGGCGCCCGCAGGGAAATGGACTACGAGGCGCCTCTGCCAGGGTGGTTGAAGCCCCTGGACTACAAGGTGAGCGGCGAGACGGGCGCCCTCAAGGTGCCGAGCAAGGTGCGGACCTGGCACCTGGGGGGCCGGGCCAACGGTCACGCGCCACCGCCCGGCCAGGGATGGGACGGGTCAGGCCCCACGTACCTGACAGAGATCGCCGGGACCAGACTAGAGAAGCCAATCATCCACCACCGGTGGCAGAGGCTGGTAGCGGCGGTCAACACAGACGGATAGACGGCGGCGACCCGGCCGCAACAGGGTTAGGAGAAGGGCGACGGTGCACAACCGTCGCCTTTCTGCATAAGGAACGCAGAAGGAAGGAGGTGGGAGCGATGCGATAGACGGCAACCAAGGACGCGGGACGGCTCTACAGCGGCAACCACACAAGGGCAATCAGAAGGAGGTAAGAACCGATGTGGGATCTTCCAACCGCGGACGAGATCAATCAGCGTGTGCGCGAGATTGAAAGGGGCCACGAAAGGGAACCCCTTGGGCCTCCCAAGGAAGACCGCCCTACCGGCGGCGGAGATGACAAGGGACCCCTGATTGCCCTGATTGCGTTCTATCTGCTCGTGTACGTGATCCCCGTGATCCTCGGCAAGAATTTCGATTGGCCTGGGGTGGTGGTGTGGTTCGGAGGCCTCGCGCTGATCGGGCTCTGTGTCGGCTCGTACTTCATCGTACAGGAGGCGTTGGAGCGGCGCGCTACAAGAAAGACCGTGGAGCGCCTCCTTGCGCTGGAGCCTCGCAGGTCCTGGCGCGAGTGGGCCCTGCCGGCGCCCGAGTCTTACGTCCTGCTCCGCGGCGTGACAAAGGTCAAGGGCGATGCCTTCAAGCTGGGCCTGCTGCAGATGATCGCCATGGGCGTTCTGGCGCCAGACGGCAGCGAAACGCCCGAAGGCGGTGATGGCGAGACGACCCTGAGGCGCGGGCCCGCTCCCGCGGACGCCCTCGCGGGCTCCCTTGTCCCCATCTTTCGCCTCTGGGCCGCCTCCGCTGAAGATCAGGTAGGTGAAGGCCACGCTACGGTCGGAGCGCTGGCCCTTCGGGCTCGGCAGGAGCATGGTTCCCTCGACCGGTTCGTGGACCAGGTGGTCGTGCCCGAACTGGTGAAGGCTGGACTGTACGCGGAGTACCTGATGGTGCTGACGCCTGCGGGACAGGGAACGCTGGCTGATCTCGAGAGTCGGATGGCTGGCGTCCTGCGTGAGATGCAGGTGCGGCGTGGGTCTTGGGTGGAAAAAGAGCTGCGTAAGGCCCTGCTGGCCGCCGTGCTTGCGGTCGCCCTGGGGCAGAGGCGGCCGCCAGAGGAGGCTGAGCTGCAACTGGTCGGGAACCAGGTGGAGCAGGCGGCGGCGGTGGCAGCGGCGCCGCATGAGACCCACGGACCGGCCCAGACCGGATTCGGCCAGCACATGTGGTCCGACTGGCGTACCTTCGATAACTTCGACCGGTGCTTCAGGACAGTGGACTCCCAAGTTGATTCGGGGTGTGCCAGTGGGGACGGCAGCGGGAGCGATGGCGGGAGCGACGGTGGCGGAGGCGACGGCGGGGGTGGGGATTGCGGCGGGGGCGACTGAGGGCACTGGACCAGGGGGTTCCCCGATAGCAGCCAGTCGAACAGGATGGCACGTCACCAAGTGTCAGCAAGAAAGGAGTCATGATGGCGAGGATACCGGCTATAGTCACAGGAGCGCAGGCCGCTGAGAGCGACAGGAGGTGCGTGATGATCGCGTCGGCAAAGCGTCTGATGAGGAACACAAGGATGTTGGCGTGGGTTGCCGCGGCCCTGGCCATAGTCGTCCTTGTCGCCGCATGTGGAGGGGGGCAGGCAGGGACACCGAAAGGGCCGGTCACCATCCAGGTCCTCTCCGTATCGGACTGGCATGCCCAGCTCGAGCCTTTCGCCGTCCCCAACGTCGGCAACGTAGGTGGCGCCGCCGTCATCGCCGGGTACTGGAAGGCCGACCGCGCCGCGAACCCCAACACCTTGACGCTGACCGCCGGCGACGCCTTCGGGGCCTCTCCCCTGTTGTCCTCGTTCTACAAGGAGGAGCCCGCCGTCAGGGCGATGAACCTCATGGGCTTCGATGCCGATACCTTCGGGAACCACAACTTTGACGAAGGCGTTGGGGCGCTCCAGAGCCTCATAAACCTGGCGAACTTCCAGTACGTCAGCGCAAACCTGAAGAACCGCGACGCGAACTTGAAGAAGGTCACGCCATTCAAGCTGTTCGACGTCGGCGGGGTGAAGCTGGCGGTCATCGGTATCACCAACCCCGAGGCGCCGACCCTCGTCTTTCCAGGCAGATTTGGGACTATCGAGGTCACCGACCCAGTAGAGGCCGCCATGAAGGCGAGGGAGGACGCCCGAAAGGCCGGGGCGCGGGTCTTCATCGCCATCGCCCACCTGGGCGTCACCAGCATCGACGCCAGCACCGGCGCGCCCGCTGGCCCTGTGGTGGACTTTGCGAGAGGCGTCGGCGGTTTCGACCTCATCCTGGGCGACCACACGGACGTGCAGTACAGCGGGACGATCAACAGCGCCCTTGTGGTGGAGAACCGCAGCAAGGGGCTCACCTACGCGCGCATCAAGCTGACCTATGACCCCCGGAGCAAGCGTGTCACCGACCGCTCGTCCGAGTTCGTGACACCGCTGGCCGGCAAGGACGTGGCCCCGGACCCTGCGGTCCAGGCCTTCATCGACGGCCTGCCTCGGCCGCCCCTGTACCCGGTGGTGGGCACCTCCGCGGTCGCCATCCCCCAGGCGGACGCGTGCGGGAACCCGAGGGGACGGACCTGCGAGTCGCGGCTGGGGAACGGCGTGACGGACGCCATGCGGGCCGCGTACGGCGTGGCCTTCGCCATCACCAATGCCGGCGGACTCCGGGCGGACCTGACGTGCCCCACGGCGGACAACCCCAACGACTTCTGCCCCAGCTACACGCCACCACCGTTCCCCATCACCCAAGGGCAGGTGCTGACGGTGCTGCCCTTCGGCAACGCCGCCGTCACCATCCAGGTGAACGGGGCCGAGCTAAAGGCCATCCTGGAGAACGGCGTCTCCAGGATGCCCGAGGCCGACGGGCGCTTCCCCCAGGTCTCCGGCCTCTGCTTCACCTACGACATCGCCGCCCTGGCAGGCAGCCGCGTGAAAGGCGCCGCCCGCCAGGCGGCCGACGGGACTTGCACCAGCACCCCAATCGACTTGACCCCCAGCACTACCTACACGGTCGCGATGAACGATTTCATGGCCAGCGGTGGGGACGGTTATCTCAAGCTTTCGAGCCGCGCCACCACACGCGATCTCATGGACCAGGTGGTCGTCCAGCATGTGGCGCGCGGGCAGTTGAGTCCGGCCATCCAGGGCCGCATCACTTGCACCACCGGCGGGACCGTCGCCTGCCCCCAGGTGAGGCCGTAGCCGGCGGCGATAGGGGTGTGAGTTTATCACCCATCCACAATGCACGCATGGGCCAGGTTGCTCACGATGTCGACGCGGCGGCTGTGGGCCGGCTCCGGTATCGGCCGGTTGGTCAGGTAGGCGAAGGAGACGCCGCTGGCCGGGTCGGCCCAGGAGTAGGACGTGCCGGCGCCGCCGTGCCCGAACGTGGACGGGTGGGCGATGGTCCCGAGCCCTCGGATCGTCTCCGTCTCGCCGCGCACGTGGACGCCCATGCCCCGGTGCATCGGCATGCGCAGCAGCTCATCGATGCGATCGCCCGTGTGGTTCCGCGTCGCGTACTGGACGATGCGCGGGCCCAGGACGCGCCGGCCATTCAGCGCGCCGCCGCCCAGCAGCATCTGGTAGAAGCCCGCCATGTCCGCCGCCGTGGCGAAGCCGCCGGCCCCGGGGACGCCCGCCTCTCGATACGGCGCGCTGTTGAAGTCGCCCAGGGTGGCGAGCCGGGAATCGACGTCGTGCATGTCGGCGCACCTCGGCTGCTCGGCTGGGGGCACGCCCACGAACAGGTCTGGCAGCCCGGCCGGCAGGAAGAGCTCTTCGCGGAGGAAGACACGGAAGTCGCGCCCGGTCAGGGCCTCGATGAGCACGGCGAGGGCCCAGTGGGCGGAGGTGCTGTGATAGTGGACGCGGGAGCCCGGCGTCCACTCGAGGTGGAAGTCGCAGACGGCCCGGCGCAGCCGCTCGTGGTCTCGCAGGGCCTCTTGAGGCACCGTCGCGGATGGGAAACCGCCCTGGTGGGTCAGCACCTGGGCCAGCGTGATCTCGCCCTTGCCGTGGGCCTCAAACCCGGAGACGACGTCTGCGACGCGGTCGGTGAAGCGCACGAGGCCCCGCTCGGCGAGGACCCAGACGCCGGCGGCGACCAGCGGCTTCGTCGATGAGTAGAGGAGCCAGAGGGTGCGGTCGCCGGCGGCGACGGGCGGCGGCCCAAGCCTGGCGTGGCCGATGCTTTCGAAGAGGGCCAGCTTGCCGTGGCGGGCCAGGGCGATCTGCGCCCCTGGGTAGAGGCCCTCCGTCACCTGCCGGCGCACGAGCGAGAGCAGCCGCTCCACCCGCGCTGGGTCTAGCCCGACGGCTTCGGGCGCGACGCGAGGCATGGGCATGGGATGGCTGCTCCTCCGGCATACGCGGCTCCGCGCCGCAACGATCGAGCGCCTCGGTCTCCCGGATGCTACCGCCTCCTGCGTAGCCGGACGCCGTTCCCCACGACGAGACCCGTGAGGAGCAGCCCGCCCGCGAGCATCGACGCGTGGCCGGAGAAGAGGCCCCAACCCTTCGAGGGGGCGCGGCCGTTCGAAGTCTCGAACCGGGCCTCGAGCGCTGCGATGCGCGCGTCCTGGGCCCGCACCAGCTCGTAGAGGCCCTGGATGGCCGCCAGGGCGACGCCGTCGGCGTCCACCGTCGAGATATACCGCTCGTCCTCGCCCAGGCCGAAGGCTGCTCGGAACTCCTGGGCCGTGGGGCCCAGGTGCCGCACTGACGGGTCCTGGTCCTTGTAATTCCACGTGCCCGTGGGCAGCTTCGCCAGCGCCTCCAGCAGCGCACGACGATCGATACTGGAGAAGTTCGACTTGGTGTTGACGTCGCTGAGGGTGCTCCAGGCGCCGCTGCCGGGCTCCAGGCGGACCCCTGCGCCATCGCGGCTGGTGACGATCCGGGCGCCGCCGGTGGCGCGCAGGGTGAGCTGGTTGGCGGCCGTGGACTCGATGTCGGCGTCGGTGGCGTCGCCCCAGACGAAGGCGCCCTCGTGGGCCGCCTTGGCGCGGCGGCCGGCGGCGAAGCTGAAGGAGCCGGAGGCGGTGTTGGCGGACCCGCCGGGCACGGTGGCCCGGAAGCCGCTGGCCGTGTTCTCACGCCCGCCTCCGACCGTGGTCGCCTCGCTGGCGGACACATTGTTCTTGCCGCCAGCCACCGTGGCCGCCTCGCCGCTGGCGACGTTGTCGCTCCCGCCGCCCACGGTCCCTGAGAGGGTCGCGGCCTTGTTGAAGCTCCCGCCCCCCACCGTCGAGCTATCGCCGGAGGCGGCGTTGCTCCGGCCGCCGCTCACGATGGACCGCAGGCCGGAGGCCTTGTTGTCCAGGCCGCCGCCCACGGTGGCGAACTCGTTGTTGGCGATGTTGTCCCGCCCGCCCGAGACGGTGGTCGCTTCGTTGCTGGCGGCGTTGAAGTTGCCGCCGCCCACAGCCGCGAAGCTGGCGCTGGCCAGGTTGTTGCGCCCCCCGGCGACGGTGGAACTATCGCCCACGGCGGCGTTGTTGCGGCCGCCGCTCACCGTGGCGTAGGGGGCATTCTCCGTCAAGGTGTCGTCGTTGCCGGAGCGGTTGTCCAGGCCGCCGCCCACGGTGCCGTAGTTGTCCGTGACGCGGTTGTTGGGCCCGCCGCCGCCGATGGTAGAGCCTCCAGAGCCGGCAGAGACCCGGTTATCGCGATGACCGCCGATGAGGTTGGGAGCGGGGTCCGCTGGCTCGATGCGCAAAGCGCGCTCGTTCTTGACCCGCAGTTCCAGGGGCTGGTCGTCGGTGGTGCCGAGGAAGTTGCGCCGGGCGTCGGTGCCGGCGTTGCCGTTCTGGGACCAGGCCTGCTCGGCGCCGGAGCCCGGCGGACCCGCGGGGCCTTGCGGTCCGAGCGGTCCCGCCTGCCCTGTCTCGCCGCGCAGGCCGGTCTCGCCACGAGACCCCTGGGTGCCCTGAGGTCCCGCTGGCCCCTGCAGTCCCAATGGGCCCTGGGGTCCCAGCGGTCCCACAGGGCCCGGGACGCCCTGGACGTTCCACTGGAGCGCGATCTCCCGCACGGAGCACTCGCCCTGCGGCTTGATCCGGACGTGGCCCGTCCGCTTGCTCTGGCAGGAGTAGATCGTCCCGCTGGCGGGGCCGCTCCCCTGCGCACTCACGATGCCGCTCATGACGGGCCCCAGGATGAGCCCCAGCGCGACGATAAAGACGGCCCCCGTGCCCAGCATCCAGCGCTTGCGGTGGAACCAAGTGATCAC
The DNA here is from genome assembly GCA_964555685.1 of uncultured Dehalococcoidia bacterium. GTDB lineage: Bacteria > Chloroflexota > Dehalococcoidia > SHYB01 > SHYB01 > CAZKTO01. The sequence goes on along the minus strand of CAZKTO010000001.1, from coordinate 95,914 downwards.
GGGCGTGACTCCCTTCGTAACCGATGGCTACCAGGGAGGGTAGAGCCCCGGCTCAGGTGCGTCAAGCATGCGAGCGATGGCTACCCCGGGCCTTCCCCAACGATAGGTAGGGGCACGGCGCGCCGTGCCCCCGCGCGCTACGCCTTGCGAAGCGTGGGGGGAGCCGGGTTCGCCACGCCGCGCATAAGCGTGGCTGGGACGGCCGCCGCCAGATCCTCCTGCGTCCACACGCCCACCTGGTAGAGCATCTGCGGCAGGGCCCAGACGCTGGTCCGGGCGATCTGCCCGCCCGAGACGTAGAAGACCTGCCCGTTGATGTCCTTGGCTGCGTCGGTACAGAGGAAGGTGGTGAACTCGGCCAGGTTGTCCGGCGGGTCCGGCGTGAGGGAGGCGGTGTTGCGCTCCGCGGCGTCGATGATGGGGTGGCTCAGGTGCGCCTTGGCCACGCGCATGGCGTCGCGGATGAGGCGCGACTCGGTGGCGCCGGGGCAGATGGTGTTGACGGTGATGCCGTAGTGGCCCAGCTCCGTGGCCGCCACGGTCGAGAAGCCGATGATGCCCACCTGCGCCGCCGCGTAGCCCGTCCGCCGCGTCATGGAGATGAGCCCGATGTTGGAGGCCAGGTTGATGATGCGCCCGCCGCCCTGCTCGATCATCCGCTTGCCGGCGTGCTGCGTGCAGTAGAGCTTGCCTTTGAGCATTACGTCGATCAGGATATCGAAGTCCTCCTGGGATGCCTCGGTGATGAGCTTGGGCCTGGCGTTGCCGACGCTGTTGACGCAGACATCGAGGCGGCCGAAGCGTTTGATGGCGGTCTCCATGACCTCGGCGGCCTGATCGTACTTCGAGACGTCGTGATAGGAGGCGGCGGCCCGCCCCCCCTGGGCCGCGATCTCGGCGGCGACGCCATCGGCGGGCTGACGGGAGGCGCCGGCGCCGTCGAGATCGGCGCCGAGGTCGTTGACGAGGACGCTGGCGCCCTCCTTTGCCATGCGCAGCGCGATGGCTCGGCCCAGCCCGCGGCCGCCGCCCGTCACCACGGCCACCCGTCCGCGCAGTCGATCGCCCATGGAGCCCCTCCCTGCGGGTCGCTGCTCGCGACCTGCGGTGCGCCGAGGCCATCGCGCAGCGAGGGCGAGTATAGGGAGGCGCCAGGACGGCGTCAAACGGCCGGCAGCGCACCCCGACCTGTGGGGGAACCCGGCTCGCCGTTTGACAGGTAGGAGCGAGGCCGATATCCTTGCTCTCGCCGCCGGAGGCGCCGGCTGGCCGGGCCCGAGGCGCGGCCACGGCGGCGGAGCCCGGCCTCGGGGACCAGCGTCCGGCGCTGGCGGAGTGCAGCATGCGAATGACATTCGGCTTCTTCCTGATGCCGGCCCACGCGCCGCGCGAGAACCCTACCCTCTGCTACGAGCGGGACCTCCACCTGATCGAGTACGCCGAGAGCCTCGGCTTCGACGAGTTCTGGATCGGCGAGCACCATACCGGCGGCTGGGAGATCATCCCCGCGCCGGACATCTTTATCGCGGCGGCGGCCCAGCGGACCAAGCGCATCCGCCTGGGCACGGGCGTGGTGAACCTGCCATACCATCATCCCTTCCACGTGGCCGAGCGCATCGCCTTCCTGGACCATCTGACCTATGGCCGGACGATGCTGGGCGTCGGGCCCGGAGCGCTCCCGCCCGATATCAAGATGTTCGACATCCAGTACGAGAAGCTCCGCCCCATGATGGACGAGTCGGTGGACATCATCCTCAAGCTCTTCAAGGCCGACGGCCCCATCACCTATGAGGGCAGCTACTGGACGCTCAAGGAGATGGAGCTCCAGGTCAAGTGCTACCAGCAGCCGCACGTCCCCGTGGCCGTCGCCAGCACCGGGCGGGGCCACAGCCTGGAGCTGGCATCCGCCCATGGGCTTCAGCTCCTCTCGGCCAATTTCCAGGTCGGCGCCACGGGCTCGGCCATGGGCAAGCAGTGGCAGAACTTCGAGGGGATGGCCAAAGCCAGGGGGACGACGGTGCGCCGCGAGGACTGGCGCATCGCCAACTATCTGTATGTAGCGGACACGCGCGAGAAGGCCTTCAGCGATATCGAAAAGGGCGCGGAGGAGGAGCTGCGTCAGTACTTCTTTCCCCTGGGCATCAAGCCCAGCTACGAGGCCTATCCGGGGCAGCCCGCCGAGGAGATCGACCTGCGCCAGGCCATCCGCAAGCGCGGGTGGATCGTCGGCGACCCGGACGACTGTATCCGGGCCCTCCGCGAGCAGCACGATGGCGCCGGCGGCTACGGCGGCATGCTCATCACCTCCACGGAATGGACCAGCCGCGAGAACTGGCACCACTGCCTCGAGCTCTTCGCCCGCTACGTCATGCCCGAGTTCCAGGACTCGACCCGCAGCACCAAGCGCTCGTGGCAGAAGATGACGGCCGATTCGGCGGCGGGCAAGCTTCCCAGCCCCTACGGCCCCCAACCGCGAGTCCAGTAGCCCCGACAGGCCGGGGCGACGGGAGGCACAGGTGACCCTCAAGACCAGCACCCACACCGAGCAGTTCGTCGACCTCGCCACGGGCAGGGTCCAGCTCTTGAAAGGCGGGAGCGGCGATCCGGTGGTCGTCCTGCACCATGACGTCGGCAACCCGGGGTGGCTGCCCTTCTACGAGGCCCTCGCCAAGCAGCACGCGGTCTACGTGCCCTCCCATCCGGGCTTCGGCAAGTCGGACCGGCCAGACTGGGCGCGCACGGTGCGGGACCTGGCGTGCATGGAGCTCTGGCTCCTGAACGAGCTGGGGCTGCACCAGGTGAGCCTCTGCGGGCTGGGGTTCGGCGGATGGATCGCCGCCGAGATGGCATCCATGGACCGCCACCTGATCAAGAAGCTGGTGCTGGTCGGCGCCATGGGCGTCCAGCCCCGGGAGGGCGAGATCCTGGACCAGTTCCTCATCAGCAGCACGGACTACGTGAAGGCCGGCTTCCACGACCAGAAGCACTTCCAGGCGCTTCACGGCGAGCCGGACGTCGATCTTCTTGAGTTCTGGGAGATCGCGCGGGAGATGACGACGCGCGTCGCCTGGAAGCCCTATATGTTCGACCAGTCCCTGCCCCACCTCCTGCCCGGCGTCAAGACGCCCACGCTCCTCGTCTGGGGCAGGGAGGACAGGGTCGTTCCCATGGACTGCGCCAAGCGCTACCTGGAGACGCTGCCGAATGCCCGCCTCGAGGTGCTCCCCAACTGCGGCCTGCGCGCCGAGGTGGAGAGGCCCAAGGAGCTGGCGAGGCTGGTGCACGACTTCATCGCCCAATAGCTGGAGCCGGAACGCGCGAGATACGAAAGGGATGCCCGGGCGCCGCCCGCGGCGAAGGGAGCAGCAGCGATGTTCCTGATGTACTTCACCGAGCAGCCCATGAGCGCCTACCCGGAGGAGGAGGGGAAGCGGCTTGGCTACACGGCCACCCTCTTCCCTAACAAGTACTTCGACCCGGCGGAGGGCTCGCGCCTCTACCACGAGCGGCTCACGGAGTACCTCTACGCCGAAGAGGTAGGCATCGAGGGCGTCATGCTCAACGAGCATCACAACGCCCCCTTCACCATGCAGGCCAAGATCAACATCTTCGCCGCCGTGCTGGCCGCCATGACCAAGAAGACGAAGATCGTGCTCCTGGGCAACCCGCTGCCCGTCTGCGACAACCCGGTGCGCCTGGCCGAGGAGATCGGCATGATCGACCTCATCTCCAAGGGGCGCCTGGTCTCGGGCTTCGTCCGCGGCGCGGGGCAGGAGCAGGTGGCCACCAACGCCAACCCGGCGTACAACCGGGAGCGCTTCGAGGAGGCCCACGACCTCCTCGTCAAGATATGGTCCGAGCCGGGGCCGTTCCGCTGGGAGGGAAACCACTACCAGTTCCGCGTGGTCAACCCGTGGGTCACTCCTCTCCAGAAGCCGCACCCGCGGGTCTGGATCCCCGGCGTCCAGAGCCCCGAGACCGTCGTGTGGGCGGCCCAGCACCGCTACCCCTACATCGCCCTCAACCTGCCCATCGCGGCCACGCTGAACGTCTGGAAGGTCTACGACGAGGCCGCGGCCTCCGTGGGATACAAGGCCGGGCCGGAGAACCGGGGGTACCTGATCCGCTGCCACGTCCAGGGGAACGAGGAGAAGGCCCTGCGCAACGGACGTGAGTTCATGTGGATGCAGGGGGAGTTCCTGGGCCTGAGTCACCCGGTGTGGGCCAGCCCCTCGGGCTACAACTCGCCGACGACGCGCCGCCAGCGCGTCGGCGGGCGCCTCTACCCGCGCCAGCCGTACGAGGAGCAGCTCCAGACGCTCCAGATCATCGCCGGCCGGCCGGAGACCGTTGTCAAGAAGCTCCGCACCCTCCTGGAGGAGATGCGCCCGTCGATCCTCGCGCTCTGGGGCAACGACGGCAAGATCGATCACGCGGACTCGATGGAGTGCATCCGGCTCATGGGCCAGGAGGTGATGCCGGCGCTCCGGGAGATCGGCAAGGAGCTGGGCCTCAACAGCCCCTTCGAGCTCAACTCGCCCGTAAGCCTCAAGGAGACGCCCAAGCGGGAGCTCCAGCCGGTCAAGCGGTAGGGCCGGGTTCGTCCCGTGCCGGCTTCCGCTGCGAACGACGCCCCCGCATCCCCGTGGGGGCGTCGTTTGGCGCGGGCCGCTTCCGATGAAGGCCGAGACCCCAGCCTGGGCGTGAGGTGACCATGGCAACCATCGTGATCGATGGCTGCACGCTGCACTACGAGCTTTCGGGCCGGGGGCCGGTCCTGGCCCTCACGCCGGGGGGCCGGGCGGGCAAGGACGCTCTCGTGCCGCTGGCCCGGGCCCTGGAGGGTCACTGCCGCGTGCTCCTGTGGGACCGGCGCAACACCGGCGCCAGCGACCTGTGGTTCGACGCCGGCCGCTCCGAGCAGGAGGTCTGGGCCGATGACCTCGCTGAGCTGCTGGAGCGGCTGGGCCTCGCGCCGGCCTATCTTGGCGGCGGCTCCGCGGGCGCCCGCGTCTCTCTGCTGACGGCGGTCCGGCGCCCGGGCGTCGTCAAGGGACTCGTCGTCTGGTCGGCCTCGGGCGGGCCCTTCGCCGCGCAGGTCCTGGGATACGACTACCACGTCCCGTACCTGCGCGCCGCCGAGGCGGGCGGCATGGAGGCGGTGTCCAGGACCCCGTTCTTCGCCGAGCGCCTCGCCGCCAATCCGGCCAGCCGGGCCCGCCTCCTGGCCATGGACCCGGCTGCGTTCGCCGGCGTCATGCGCCGCTGGAACGCGTTCTTCTACCACCGGCCGGGGATGGCGGTGCAGGGCCTCCCGGACGAGCAGCTCCGCGCCATCCGCGTCCCCATCCTGGTCTTTGAGGGGAACGACGATATTCATCCGCACGAGGCATCGGACGCGCTGCACCGCCTGGCCGCCGGCTCGGAGCTTGCCCCATCCCCCTGGGGCCGCGACGACTTCATGGCCTACTACACCGGCAGGCGGCCGGGCGGGCTGATGCAGAACCTCTACCCGCGCCTCGCCAGCCGGACCATCGAGTTCTTGGAGCGGACCGAGGCGCGGGCGCGATCCGCCTCGGCGCGTCCAGGGCCGCCCTGATGGGCCAGCCGCAGCGGCCCGCACGGTATAATGGGCGAGTATCCGGCGCGGCGCTGCGCCGCGCGTGCCCCTGGCACGGCTCCGAGCCATGAACGAGCGCGAGGCGTACCGCACCCCTCACCCGCCCGCCTGCACGTGCGCCGCGTGCGTGGAGCGGCGGGGCCGGCGTCGCAGGAGCCCCTGGCGGCGCCTCCTGGGTGTGTTCGCCCGGAAGCGGTAGCCGGCTCGACGGGAGGCCGCATGACGGCCTTCATCCCTTGCCCCGTGGTGCAGTGGTAGCACAGAGGACTTTGGATCCTTTGACCCAGGTTCGAGTCCTGGCGGGGCAGCCAGAATTCCCAGGCCAAGAACGCTCGTCAATCTCCCACGCATATACGATGAACCGGAGACGCTTACTCAGGCGTTTAGCACAGGGGGCGCTGCGTAATGTCGCTTTTGAGGACATGGTGAGTCTCGTAGAGGGTTTCGGATTTCAACCCGTGCGGGTATCTGGAAGCCATCACATCTTCACTCGTTCAGATATCCCTGGGCTGGTTAACCTCCAGTCAGTTGGAGGCCAGATAAAACCCTACCAGATCAGACAGTTCCTCCGATTGGTGGAGCGGTATAATCTCAAGTTGGAGGACGAGGAGTGAAGGACTACCACATCAATATCTTTTACAGCGAGGAAGACGGCGGCTATGTCGCTGATATTCCGGATCTGGAGTCCTGTGCTGCCTTTGGGACTACTCCGGAAGAGGCCTTAGCTGAGGTAACGCGCGCCAAGGCAGCCTGGCTGGAAGCAGCCCGCGAAGCAGGCAAGCCGATCCCGCGTCCGCGTTACCGTCCGGCCATCTATCAAACGGCCCGCTAGCCCGCTGAAGGGATCAGTAGCACAGAGGACTTTGGACCCCTCGACCCAGGTTCGAGTCCTGGCGGGGCAGCCAATACTCAGGTGGGACGAGACGCTAAAGGAGCAGTACATGAGATACACCGTAATTATTGAAAAGGGCCGCGAGTCCGGTTACGTTGCCTACGCCCCCGCGCTCAAGGGCTGTGTTTCACAGGGCGAGACGAAGAAGGAAGCCATCGGTAACGTCAAGGAGGCTATCGAAGCATACCTTGAGGCGCTGATGGAGGACGGGCTCCCGATGCCGACCGAGGTAGGACGGGAAACCGTCGAGGTCCAGGTTGTCGCCCAGTGAGCAAGCTCCCGCGCGGGCTTCTACGTCAAGAGACAAAAAGGAAGCCATATCGTGCTGAGGCGGGACCAGCCGTTCGCTCAAGTCGTCGTGCCTGCTCACCGTAGCCTCGAAACGGGCACCTTGGCCGCCATTCTGGATGGCGCAGGGCTGACGGTCGAAGAATTCGAGAAGCTACTCTAACTCCTGGTCTATCAGTACTGGACAGGAAGGTCAGTTCAAAAGTTCTTGATTCTATCCAGGCCGGGCAGCCAGCCTCAAGCGTGAGGAGCGTGCTGCTCCGTCTGGGCCTGGCGCAGCGCCTCGAGGACTCGGGCGGGCGTCAGGGACTTCTTGGAGATATAGGCCGTCGCGCCGGCGCTGCGCGCCACCTCGGTGTACTCCGCCTGGTCGTAGGCGCTGGTGAGGAATACCGCCGCGTCCGGCATGCGGGCCTTGATGGCCGCCGCCGCCTCCGGGCCCGTGAGGCGCGGCATATCGATGTCCAGGATCGCCACGTCCGGCCTGGGCGTGAGCCTCTCGGCTAGCTCCACCGCCTCGCGGCCGTCGTGCGCCTCGCCGACGATCTCGAAGCCCTCGGCGGGCGTGAAGGTCTCGCGCAGGAAGGCGCAGAACTCGGGTATGTCATCGGCCACGAGGAGCCGCCTGACGCCGCCGGGATGGGGCGCGTCCGGCGGCCGGACCTGGGCCGGCGGGAGCGACGGCACCTCCCTCCACTGGATCGGGAAGGTGGCGACGACGGTGGCGCCCTTGCCCGGCGCGCTTTCGATGCGGACCTCCCCGCCCTGGGCCGTGCAGTAGTCCTGCATGGAGTAGATCCCCAGGCCAGCGGGCACCGAGCTCGTGTCGAACCCCTTACCATCGTCCCGGATGGTCAGGCTGATGGCGCCGGGGGCGGGCGTATCGATCAGGAGGCCGGCGTGCTTTGCCTGGGCATGCTTCTGGACGTTGTTCAGGGCCTCCTCGGCGACGCGGAAGATGGCGAGGCGCAGGCCCTCGTCGAGGCCGGTCCCGCTGATGCTCCGCATCTCCGGAGAGAGGGCATCGAAATGGATGTCCACCTCGACGTTCTCGAAGGAGTCGGCCAGGGAGCGGAGCGTGGGCAGCAGGCCAATGCGGATCATGGCTGGGTGGAGCTGCCGGGTCAGGGTGCGGAGGTCTTCGTGGCAGACGGAGTGGAGGATGGAGGCGGCCTGTTCCATGTGCCCGGCCGCGGGGCCGGCGACGCCCTCGAGGGCGATCTTGATGTGCTGCCCAGCCACCACCAGGCGGTTTTGGACCTTGCTGTGGAGCCGCTCCGCCACCATCCGGCGGACGTTCTCCTGGGCCTTCACCACGCGGCGCCCGGAGCTCTGGAGCCGCTCGTTGGTCTGGCGCAAGGCCTCCTCGGCGCGCACTCGGCCGGTGACGTCCCGGGCGGTGCCCTGGACAGCCACGATGGCGCCGCCGACCCCATAGACCGGGGTGCGCGTCAGCTCGACCCAGACGACGCGGCCGTCCTTGGCGATCCACCGGAATGCCTGAAGCCCATCGAACGCTGCGGGACCTGCGTCCGCTCCAGGCCGCCGCGTGTCGCGAATCTTCTGGAGGGCGCCCCGGTCGTCCGGATGCACAATCCTGTCGCCGATGGCGGGATCGGCGTACAGCTCCCCGGGCGTGTACCCCAGGATGCGCTCCCATGCCGGGCTGGCGTACTGGAAGCCCTGGGGCTCGGCGATGCGATAGTGGTAGACCATGTCGCGGGCGTTCTCGGCGAGGAGGCGGAAGCGCTCCTCGCTCTGGCGCAGGCGGGCCACCGTCCCCTTGGCCTTGGCGCGCTTGTCGGCGCTCTTGGCGTCGCGTCCCATGACGCGCCTCCTCACGATGGGCGGCGGCATGGAGCGCGCCACCGCGTATTCGTACCCCGGACCCCTCTTCACGGTACAGTACCGATCGTCGTCAAGGCCCTGTAGGGTGCTACCACCATGTCGCCGGATAAGCGATCAGGGGAGTGGCCCTTCGCCGGGCGCCCCGACCTGTCGGGGCCCAGCCTTGCGCCCCGACGAGTCGGGGGCGCCGCTGCGGGTCCCTGCGGGCCGCCGTCAGGCGAAGCCGTAGGTGCGGGCGGCGTTCCCGGCCACCATCAGCTGCCGCTCGGCCCTGGGCACGCCCTTGAACAGATAGGCCAGCACTTCCTGGGACTTGGGCCAGGTGCTGGCGTTGTGGGGGTAGTCGCTGGACCACATGAGGTTCTCAACGCCGAACCAGTGACGCGCCTCGACGCCCGAGCGGTCGTAGATGAAGGTGAGGGCCACGTTACGGCGCATGTACTCGCTGGGCAGCATCCCCTTGCCCTTGATGGGATAGTCGCGGATCGTGGTGCGGACCTGGTCCTGGAAGAGGTAGTCCATCTTCTCCACGAAATAGCCGGCCCAGCCGGCGTCGTTCTCCGCGGAGACGACGCGCAGCTTGGGGAAGCGCAGGAAGAGGCCGCCGAAGACCATGTTGGCCAGGGTGCGCATGGCCTCCACGGCCGAGAGGGTCTCCGAGGTCATGTCGAACTTGATGGGCTTCTTGTCGGTGACGATGTGGACGCTGACGGGCATGGCGAGAGTCTCAGCCGCGGCCCAGAACGGGTCGTAGGCGGTGGTGCCATAGAGCGTCGGGTCGTCGCTGGCGATGGTGATCATGAGCCCGGCCAGGCCCAGGCGCTTGGCCCGGTGGGTCTCGCCGACGGCGCTCTCGATGTCGTCGAGATCGATCATGCCGATGCCCTTGAAGATGGCGGGGTTGGCCTTGCAGAAGCGGGCGATCCAATCGTTGTAGGCGCGGAAGCAGGCGCGGACCAGGGCCCGGTCCTCCAGGGCGAAGATGCGCATGGCCACGGACGGGTAGAGGACCTCGGCGTCCACATGATCGCGGGCCATGTCCTTGAGGCGGGCCTGGGGATCATAGGCGCCGGGGTAGACGCCGGCCATGGTGCGGTCCATCTTGGTGCGGTCCGCCCCGGCCTGCGACATGCCCGCTGGCGGCAGGAGGCGCATCCCCTCGCAGACGAAGACGTCCTCTCGGCGCGTCTCATCGCGCACGACCCGCGGAGCCCGCTCGCGGAAGGCCGGGTCGATGTGCTCGAGCCACAGCTCCGCGGGCTCCACGACGTGGGAGTCGGCCGAGATCACCGTGAACGCGCCCATAGCGCCTCCTCGCCGCCGTTCCTGGGCCCCCGACGCGTCGGGGCTCCCAAGGACGGCTCCAGCATGCGCGCATCCTAGCACTCCCCACGCCGTGGCTACAAGCCGAACTCCTGTTGTCAAGCCGAACGGTGGCGGATACCATGACACTATCCCGAAATGTCGTTAATCAGGTAAGGTTTCACCCCCACCCTCACCCTCCCCCATCAAGGGGGAGGGAATTTCGAGATAGCTTCATGCGTGCGCGTGCCGCAAGCGGCGCACTGGCCCCGACTCGTCGGGGCGGCAAGGAGCAAGGCATGGGCTCGCTGCAAGGGAAGGTCGCTCTCATCACCGGCGGAGGCTCGGGGATCGGCCGGGCCACGGCGCGCCTCTTCGTGAGCAAGGGGGCCAAGGTCGTCGTGGCGGACCTGGACGAGCGCGGCGGCCAGGAGACAGTGGAGCAGGTGAAGGGCTCCGGCGGTCAGGCCCTCTTCGTCAAGGGGGACGTCGCCTCGCCGGTGGGCGTGCAGGAGATCGTGGGCAGGGCTCTGAGCGCCTTCGGCGGGGTGCACGTGCTCCACAACAACGCCGCGGTCCTGCGCTCGCACCCGGCCATCGAGGAGGTGCCGGTGGACGAGTGGCGCTGGGTCATCGACGTGGACCTGACAGGCCTCTTCCTCGCGGCGCGGGCCGTCGCCCCGGTGATGCAGGCCCAGGGCGGCGGCGTCATCGTCAACATGTCCTCCATGGCAGGGCTGACGAGCTACGCCCAGGGCCTCGCCTACGCCTCCGCCAAGGCCGGCGTCCTGGGGCTGACCCGGTCGCTGGCGCTGCTCCTGGAGCCGCACCGCATCCGGGTGAACGCCATCTGCCCCTCGGGCGTCGACACGCCGATCTTGAAGCACACGGCGCGTCCCGTCGTCGAGGGGATGGCCCGCTCGGGGCTGCTCCAGCCGGAGGATATCGCCCGCGCCGTGGAGTACCTCGCGACGGCCGACGGCGTCACCGGCGCAACGGTGATGGTGCACCTGGAGCATGGGCGGGCGAGCTACTACAAGCTGAAGCCGTTCGAAGGGGAGCCCATCGCCGAGCTGGCGTAGGGCCCCCGCGCCGATATTCGACGGGCTTCGTGAATTCCGGTACAATCCCCGGAGGAGTCGCACTTCAAGGAGCAGCGTTGGCCAGCAGGCGCGGGCGCAGGCGGGACGAGCGGCGGGCCCATGCCGCCCGGCGCACGGACCGGCGCGGCGGCGCCCCCGAGCCCGGCCTCCTCTCCCGGATGTCGACGGACTGGATCGTCGGCGGGCTCATCGCCGGCGTCGTCCTCATCGTTGTCCTCGTCTTCCTTTTCCGTAACGTCCTCGGCGGCGGCTCCTCCGCTCCCTTCTTCAACCAGGTCTTCTCGGTGGCGGTGAGCCCGGCGGACACCCAGGTACGCCTCCTGGGCGACCTCACGGGCCTCTACCGGACCCGCGATGGCGGACGGAGGTGGGACCGCGTGGCCGTCCCCGACCTGCCCGTCTACTCGGTGGTCAGCGTACCCAAGTCCGGAGCGTTCCTCGCCGCCGGCGATGGGTTCCTCTTGCGCTCCGACGACGCCGGGGCCACGTGGCGGGACCTCCCAACAGACCTGCCCGCGCTGAAGGTCCGCGCCCTGGCCGTCGATCCGGCGGGCGGCCAGACACTCTACGCCTTCGTGCAGCAGGACGGGCTCTACCGGAGCGACGACGCCGCCCGGACGTGGAGGCGCGTGCTCCCCCTGGCGGACGCGTCTATCACGTCGCTAGCGGTAAAGGCCGGCGCGCCCCAGTCTCTCTTCGCGCTGCACTCCGGGCGCGGCTTCGTCCGCAGCGACGACGGCGGCGCGACCTTTCGCCTCGTCACCGGCGGCATCCCGGCCTCCCGCGTCACCGACGTCCTGACCCTCGCCGCCGATCCACAGACCGTCTACGCCGTCTCCGGCGGCACGGTCTACAAGAGCGCCGACGGGGGAGAGACGTGGCAGGCCAGCAACACCGGTCTCCAGAACGTCGACGTCATCGCCATCGCGCGGGACGCGGCCACGGGCGCTCTCTACGCCGCCGACGTCTCGGGCCAGTTCTGGAAGAGCGCCGACGCCGGCAAGAGCTGGTCGCAGGACGCGCCGTCCTGAGCCGGGGGCGTTTTGGCCAAATAAGGTAAGCTATTGAGTCCGGTCGGAGTCCCCGCGAGGCAGGAGGAAGAAGATGCCCGATTGGTCTCCTTTTATCCTGGCGTCATCAAGCCGTACCAGTATGGAGATCGACCACGGCGGGGACGTGATCGCGGCGATGGGGTACGTGATTATCGACCGCAACGGTGTGCTCCGGCAGCGAGTCCAGGACCCCTTGTTTGGGAACCACGCCGACCGGATCTTGAAGTCGCTGAGGGAGCTTTAGAGGAATTTCACCACAAAGACTCGAAGACACAAAGACCAAGAGGGGACAGGGGTCAAGGAAGGAATTTCAGCTTTAGTGGTCTCACATCTGGGGGTTGCCATAGAGCGCGCGGAGACCTGAGAGCGTGACCGGTCGGCACAGGAACACGGGCACCCTCCTTGGGATGGTCATGGTGGCTGTCTTGGCCGTGGCTGCGTGCGGTAGCTCGACTCCCACGACCACCCGCGCGCCCCAAGATCCCCAGGTGAACGTTCTGGCGGCGTCCACAGATTTTGCAGTGGGCCACAACCGATTCTCCTTTGCCCTTTTCGATTTCGATGGAAACCCTGTGGAGGACGCCAGGGCAGAGGTAGCTTTCGGCCCCGACCAGGATGGAACTACTGTGATAAAGAGCGTGGCCCAGGCCACCTACCGCCGGGTCGTCACTTCATTCACGCATACCCATGCAGGTGGGGCCACTGAGAGTCATGACGAGGCGCGAGGGGTGTATGTAGTGGACGATGTTGTCTTTGAATCCCCACGCATTTGGGTCGCCTTCGTGACCGCTGCCGCGATCGGAGCCGGGAAGCCTCTCTCAGGGTCTTTGGCCTTCCAGGTGCGGGAACGCAGCGCTACTCCCGCCATCGGCGAGCGGGTGCCCGCTACCCGAAATCCCACCGCGGCCGATGTGGCTGATCTCTCGGACATCGATAGCTCCATCTCTCCAAGGCCTGAGCTTCATCAGGTCTCGATTGCTCAAGCCTTGGAGCGGAAAAGGCCTTTCGTGGTAGTTTTCGCCACGCCAACCTTTTGCAGGTCCCGCATCTGTGGCCCCGTAACCGATGTCGTTGCCTCCCTCTATCCCCAGTACCATGACCGGGTGGACTTCATCCATATTGAACCCTACGAGCTGGGCCCGCTCAGGAACGAGGGCCTGTTCCGGCTCAGCCCTTATGCTAAAGAGTGGAACCTGCCCACCGAGCCCTGGACGTTCCTTGTCAATGCTGATGGCCGGCTCTTCGCCAAATTCGAGGCCCTAGCGAGCGAGGAGGAGCTCGAAGCCGCCCTCCAAAGGATGCTGAGCGGGTCAAGTGGATAGCCGGTCTCGTGTCACCCTTCGTCCCGACAAGTCGGGACTCAGGGTCTGGGGAGGCGGGCCCCGCACCAGATTCTTCGTTGAGACACGGCATTTTCGCACCAATGACAACAGCCGTATGGAACAAGGCACGTAGCTAAATGCTCCGTTCCATAAAGACGTTGCGTCTGTTGTCACCCTGAGGAGTCCCGGTGGGTCGGGACGACGAAGGGTCTGGGGTGGGGCCCCTCCCCAGATTCTTCGCCCCGACACGTCGGGCCTCAGAATGACATGGTTCTTATGGAACAGAGCGCTAAAGGTGATATTGTGGGATCGTTGGAGCCGATGCATGGCGGCGCGCCACCGGAGACGGCCCGCGCCAGGTCCAGCGCCGCTGCCCAGGGGCCGCCCCTCTGGGCCATTATCGCCGTCGCCGTCTTCATGCTGGGATTCATGGGCGCCGTCTTCGCCCTGGGCATCCGCAGCACCACCGGCGACTCCATCAGCCCGGAGGAGTACGCCTCCAGGATCGCCCGCCTGCTGCCCTTCGGCTACGCCTTCGGCGCCGGGGTCGTGGCCAGCGTGAATCCCTGCGGCTTTCTCATGCTGCCGGCCTACGTCGGCTACTACCTGGGCGACCGGGAGCCCGGCGCCGGTCCGGACGAGGTGACGTTCCAGCAGCTCGGGCGGGCCGTCGCCTTCGGGATCATGGTCACCCTGGGGTTCGTGGTCCTCTTCGCCGCCGTGGGCTCCGCCATCGCCTCCGGCGGGACGGCCATCGTGCGCGGCTTCCCCTGGGCCGGGCTCTCCATAGGCGGCGCCTTGGCGGCGCTGGGCCTGTGGCTGCTGGTCACGGGCCGGTCCCTGGGGCTCGCGGCGATGACCCGCATCGGCCGGCCCCGGGGGCGAGGACTCGGCTCCGCCTTCCTCTACGGCATCGCCTACGGGGCCGCCTCCCTCTCCTGCACCCTGCCGATCTTCCTGGTGGTGGTGGGTTTCGGCATCGCGCGCTATGATCTCGGGAGCTCGGTGGCCCAGTTCGTGAGCTACGGCCTGGGCATGGGCGCCGTGGTGGTGGCGGTGAGCCTCAGCGCGGCCGCGTTCAAGGGAGCGGTGACCCAGGCGCTCCGGGGGATGACGCCCTACGTCCACCGGCTGAGCGCCCTCCTGCTCGCGGGCGCCGGGGCATATCTCATCGTCTACTGGATCGTCCTCGGGGACCTCTTCGAGTAGCGGGGCCAGCCATGCGCGTGCCGCGGTGGGCGCTCTACGTCATCGGGGTAGTCCCCATCGCCGCCATCTTCGGCCTGCTCATCTACGGCGTCCTGCGCGACGACGCGAACCCCGGCGGGCTCTCCGTCAACAGCGAGTCAGGTGAAGCGCAGGTCGTCCAAGATGCGCCCGCTCCGTTCACGCTGCCCCTCTACGGCGGCGGCGAGCTTACCCTTGCGAGCCTGGCGGGGCGCATCGTCGTGGTGGACTTCTGGGCCTCGTGGTGCGTCCCCTGCCGCATCGAGGCCGAGGTCCTGGAGAAGGTCTGGCGGGCCTACAAGGACCGGGGCGTCGTCTTCGTGGGGATCAACGTCTGGGACCGGGAGCGGGACGCCCGCGAGTTCATCCAGCGCTTCGGCGTCACCTATCCCATCGGGCCGGACCCCAAGGGCGCCATCGCCGTCGAGTACGGCGTGACGGGCATCCCGGAGAAGTTCTTCATCGATGCGCGGGGGCGCATCGCGCGCAAGCTCGTGGGGCCGATGAACGAGGAGCGGCTCTCCAGGCAGCTCGACCGGATGCTGGGCGGGACCTCGCCCTGACCGTGGCGGCGCCGGCGTCCCCTGGCGGCGCGCTCAGCCGCCCTGCTGCTCGCGAGAGAAGAGGAGCACGTGGTCCGGCTCGGCCCGCACCAGCACCCGCTGCCCGATCTGGTAGACGGCCAGGGAGGGCTGCACGCTCCGGACCGTCCTGCCCGAGGGGAGCCGCACCGTGTAGAGGTTGTCGGCGCCCTTGAACTCGCGGTGGACGATGCGCCCCTGGCCGCCGGCGGCCGGCTCGATGTCGATGTCGTCGGGGCGGAGCAGGAGATCGACGTCGCGCGCCGGCGGCGTCCCGCCGAACGGGAAGGAGCCCAGCTCGGACACGGCGTGGGCGTCCTGGACGACGGCGGGCACGAAGTCGGCGATGCCGGCGAAGGCGGCGACGAAGCGGGTGGCGGGCCGGTGGTAGATGTTGTCCGGCGTGTTGAGCTGCTCCAGGCGGCCGCAGCGCAGGATCAGGATACGGTCGGCCAGGGTGAAGGCCTCCTCCTGGTCGTGGGTCACGAGGATGGCCGTGGCGCCCAGGTGGGCCAGGATCGCCTTCACGTCGCGGCGCATGTCGGCGCGCAGGGCCGCGTCCAGGCTGCCGAAGGGCTCGTCCATCAGGAGGACCAGCGGCTCGGGGGCCAGCGCCCGGGCGAGGGCGATGCGCTGCTGCTGCCCGCCCGAAAGCTGATGTGGGTAGCGGTCCGCGTACTCGGTCATCCCCACGAGGTGAAGCACCTCCAGCGTCCGCTGGCGGCGCTCCCCGCGCCGCAGCCGCTCGAGGCCATAGGCCACGTTCTGCTCGGCCGTCAGGTGCGGGAAGAGGGCGAACTGCTGGAAGACCATGCCCAGGCCGCGCCGCTCGGGCGGCACCCAGCGCCCCGGCGCGGCCACCACCCGGTCGCGGATGCGGACCTCACCGGCGTCGGGCGCCTCGAAGCCGGCCAGGAGACGGAGCGTCGTCGTCTTGCCGCAGCCGCTGGGTCCCAGGATGGCCAGCGTCTCGCCCTCGTTGACCGCGAAGGCCAGGTCATCCACCGCCGCCTCGCGGGAGCCGGGGTAGCGCTTGGTGAGACCGGCCACGGCGATGACCGGAGCCCGTGAGCGGGTCTCGGAGGGGCTGTCCATGGGGTTCGCGCCCCGACGTGTCGGGGCGGTGGGCCCGGCCTCCGCCGGTGTGGCCCGGGCGCGCCGCCCGCGCAACAGGGCCGGACCGAGGGTAACAGAGCGGGCCAGATGGAACAAGGCGCCTGCGGTCATGGCGCCGCCTTGTGACGCGCCCCGCGGCGCTCGCGCGCCAGGAGCAGCGCCACTGGGACCGTCGAGACGCCGACCAGCAGCAGGCCCGGCACCGCGGCCCGGGCGAAGAAGCCCTCGTCGGCCGCCGACCACATCTCGGTAGCCAGCGTGTCGAACCCGATGGGCGAGAGCAAGAGCGTGGCCGGCAGCTCCTTCATCGTCGTCAGAAAGACCAGGGCGGCGCCGCTCACGATGCCGGGCCAGACCAGCGGCAGGGTCACCGTCGCCAGCACGCGCATCGGCGAGCGGCCCAGGCCCCGCGCCGCCTCCTCGACGCCGGGACTGACCTGGAGGAGCGACGACCGCACGGAGCCGACCGCCATCGGCAGGAACATGACGAGATAGGCGAAGACGAGCATCGCCAGGGTCTGGTAGAGCGGCCGGGCGTAGTGAGCCCCGAAGAAGACAAGAGCGAGCGCCACCACGATACCCGGCATGGCGAACCCCACGTACGACGCCGCCTCGATGAGGCGGGAGCGGGGGCCAGGGAAGCGAACGGCCAGCACAGCCACCGGCACGGCCGCCGCCACGGCGATGGCCGCCGCCAGGGCCGAGGCGGAGATGGCGTTGCCCACGGCGCCGCCCACGAAGCTCAGGGGCACGCCCTGGGCCATGCCCTCGGACAGCCAGT
>CAZKTO010000001.1:73698-78772 GCA_964555685.1 uncultured Dehalococcoidia bacterium | reverse complement strand
AGTAGAGGAGCACCGAGACGGGCAGCCCCAGCGCCACGAGCACGATCGCGGCGCAGAAGGCGCAGGCGGGCCATCGCCACCGGCCCAGGCGCGCCGGCGCTTGCGGACGCTTGGCCCCCGCGTCCACTGAGTGGTACGCGGCCCGGCCCCGGGCCCGCTGCTCCGCCACCACGAGCCCGATGGTGAAGACCACGAGCACCAGCGAGAGCACCGAGGCCAGCGTCCGGTCGAAGGAGGCCTCGTACTGAAGAAAGATCACGCGCGTGAAGGAGTCGAACCGAAGCAGTGCGACGGCGCCGAAGTCGCTCAGGGTGTACAGGGCTACGAGGAGCCCCCCGGCGGCGATGGCCGGACGGAGGTGGGGCAGCGTGACCCGGAAGAAGGTGGAGCGGGTCCCGTGGCCCAGGCTGCGGCTGGCCTCCTCCAGCGCCGGGTCCATCCCCCACAGGGAGGCCCGGATGGAGAGGAGCAGGTAGGGGTAGGTGAAGAGCGTGAGCGCCAGCCACGCGCCCGGGAAGCCATAGATCTCGGGCAGGCGGTCCACGCCGAACGGGCCCTCCAGCGCCTGCTGGAGCAGCCCTTTGGGCCCCAGGGCCGAGACCAGCGCCATGGCGCCGACGTAGCTGGGCACCACCAGCGGCACCACGGTCAGGACGGTCCAGACGCGCCGGCCCGGCAGGTCTGTCCGGACGGTGATCCAGGCGAGCGGCAGCGCCAGCGCCAGCGACGTGCCCGTGACCGCGACGGCGAGGAGCGCCGTCCGCCCCAGCACCTCCAGCGTCTCGATGCGGGCCAGGAGGTCCCACGCCGCGCCGCCGGCGTCCACCGTCCGCACGACGAGATAGATGAGCGGGAGGAGCATGCTGGCCGCGATGACGACCGCCGGCCATGAGAGGAACCGTGAAGCGCCCCGCCAGCCGTGCGCCCGGCCGGTGAAGGGCCATCTCACCCATCGCAGGGTGGCCGCAGAGGATCGTGTCAAGGGATATGTCCAGCGGCTCGGCATTCCGCCTTAGGCGAACGCCCGCCCTAGCGCCAGGCGTCTGCCCCAGCGGATCGCGCTATTGCTTGAGGCAATTAGTCTATACGTAGCAAAAAACTATGTCAATACAAACATCCTTGGACATGGAGGCGGACGGATGGGCCACCCGGCACTTCTGCTCAGCGGCGTGTTCGGACATGCCGTGACATGCGTGGTTCCACAGCGTTATGAGAAGGCTTGACAAAGCTCAGGCCTTCGTATAGCCTGTGCTCGAAAGCCAGGGCGATCATACCCCGGCGGTTTCGGCGCCCTGCACCGGGCGATGGCGCAGCCAAGGAGCGCGGCGATGCGCGGACTGATGATCGGAAGGGCGAAAGCGGTCCTGGCGGCCTATACCGATCGGTGGCTCGAGATACAGGCCCTGTACTCGCGTCCCGCCGCGCCGCAGGCCCGCCGCCGGCAGCCCGGCTTCACCATGGTCTGCGACCGATGCGCGGCCAAGCGCGACCGAGCGGCCCTGGCCTAAAGCCTGCCGCCTCACCCCCTAAAAAGCCGGTCGCCCTCCTGATCCAGGAGGGCGACCGGCTTTTTAGGGGAGTCCGGCTTTGCACGGAAAGTCGCAATCGCCATGTCACCCTGAGCCCCGACAAGTCGGGACTCAGGGTCTGGGGAGGTGGGGTTCTTCTGTTGAGCCACCCCGCCCCAGATTCTTCGTTCGCCTCAGGCGAACTCAGAATGACATTTCGGTGCAAGGCCGGGGAGTCCTTGCGAGATGTCCCTGCTGGGACTCAATTGCGTAAATCAGCGTAACCATACGTGAGGCCCCTGGGGATGGACGGGTAAGTCCAAGCCAGGGGGTACCCTAACCCCCTAGCCCTCCTTCGGCAAGCTCAGGACAGGCTCTTCCCTAAAGAGGAAGGGGGTAATCGCCCCTCTCCGAGTCGGAGAGGGGCCGGGGGAGAGGGCCGCCGAGCACTGCCGAATGTTCGCGCATTTCTGCAACCAGGTGCTAGGACGTGGCGCCCTCGGAGACCGGCCGGACCAGGATCCGCGGCGCCACCTGCAGGCCCACCACCACCTCCCGGCCATCGACATCCATCGCCATGGTGCCCTTGAACGGCGCCACCTCCGTGACGACCAGGCGCTGGTTCCGGACGATGCCGCTGGAGACGAGGTACTCGACGAGCCGTGGGTCGTCCTCCGGGATGCGCTCGACGATGGCGGCGGCGCCGGGCTTGATCTTGTCCAGCGTGCGGGCCGTCGCGGGCGCCTCGTACCCGCTCCCTGGGATGGGATGGCCGAAGGGGCAGGTGAGCGGGTTCCCCAGGCGCTCGGCCAGCTTCGCCTCGACCTCTGGAGAGATGGCGTGCTCCAGCCGGTGCGCCTCGGCGTGGACCTTGTGGAGCTCCATGCCCAGGACGTCGACCAGGAACCGCTCGGCGAGCTGGTGCCGCCGCATGACGGCGCTGGCCTCGATCTCGCCGCGATCGGTGAAAACGATCTCCTTGTTGGGCTTGACGTCCAGGAGCCCGTCGCGCTTCATCCGGCGGACCATGCCGGCGACGGAGGCCAGCGACGTGCCCAGGTGCTCCGTGGCGGGTGAGATGGCGAGCTGATCGGCCAAACGGGTCATGGTGGCCGTGCCCGTCTCCTCCTTGAGCATGTAGAGGGTGATCAGGTAGTTCTGGGCAACGGCCGAGAGACTCGCGGCGGGCGTGTGACGGGTCCGGCTGGGACTCTTGTGCTTCGGCGTGGCGACCACTGCATCACTCCGTGGGGCCCCGGCCTTGGACACGGTCGCTTCGCAGGCTCCCGGGTCCTGACAGGCGCTACGCTTCCGCCGGAGCGTGCCGCTTGGCGGCCTCGATGACCTGGGCGAAGGCCGCCGGGTCTTTGACGGCGAGATCGGCCAGCATCTTGCGGTTCACGGCGATGCCAGCCGTCTTGAGGCCGGCCATAAACTGGCTATAGCTGAGGCCCTGGGACCGGGCGGCGGCGTTGATGCGGGCGATCCAGAGGCGGCGCAGGTCGCGCTTGCGCTCCCGCCGGTGACGGAAGGCCGAGCTGAGGGCCTTCATCATCCCTTCGTGGGCACGGCGGTAGAGGGTGCTCCGCGAGTCCCGCTGCCCCTTGGTGGCGCTAAGGACTTTCTTATGCCGGGCTCGGGCGGTGACGCCCCGTTTGACTCTAGGCACGATACTGCTCCAACGGTTGAACTAGGCCGGCCCGCCGCGGCTACCTGCCAGGGAGGAGACGCTGGACCCTCTTGCGGTTGTGGGGGTGGACCGGCAGCTTGTTATCGTAGAGCCGGCGGACGGTCTTGGACTTGGTCCGGCGCAGATGGCTCTTGCCGCCCTTGGTCCGCAGCAGCTTTCCGGTCCCGGAGGTGGCGATGCGCTTGCTCGCCCCCTTGTGGGTCTTAAGTTTTGGCACTGGCCTGCTCCCGTTTCGAAGGCGCCGCTTCCTGCCCCGCCTGGGGCGCCGCGGGCGACTTGGCTGCGGGCGGCTTCTTGCCCGTGGGCGCCAGCACCATCGTCATGGCGCGCCCCTCCATCGATGGCGTCTTCTCCAGCTTCGCTTGGTCCTGCAGGGACCCGACCACCCGCCGCATCAGGTTCATCGCCAGCTCCGGGTGGGTGATCTCCCGCCCCCGGAACAGGACAGACATCTTGACCTTATGACCCTCTTGAAGGAACTTCTCGACTGCGCGCGACTTGACCGCGATGTCGTGCTCGTCGATACGGGGGCGCATCCGCACCTCCCGCAGCCCAACGTTCTTCTGGGTCTTGCGCGACTCCCGCTCCTTCTTGGACTGCTCGTACCGGAACTTCCCGTAGTCCAGAATCCGGCAGACCGGCGGGACGGCGGTGGGCGCCACCTCCACCAGGTCAAGGCCCTGCTCCTCGGCGAGGCGCATCGCATCAGGGGTCAGCAGCACACCTGGCTGCTCACCCTCTTCCACGATGAGCCGGACCTCCCGGGCGCGGATCTGGCGGTTGATCCTATAGTCGCGAGCTATGGCCTTCTCGTCCCCGACCGACCGATTCTCTGCGTACGAGCAATGGTCAATGTACCATATTCCAAAACCCGCGTCAAAAGAAGCCGCGGGCGGCCTCCAGGGTCACTGGCGCTGGGCCACCCGCTCCCGCATCTCGGCGACGACGGCATCGATGGCGCGGGCGCCCTGGTTCTCGCCGGAGCGCAGGCGCACGGCCACGGCGCCCTCGGCCTGCTCCCGGTCGCCCACCACGAGCATGTAGGGCACCTTCTGGAGCTGGGCCTCGCGGATCTTCAGGTTCATCCGCTCGTTCCGGGCGTCCACGTGAGCGCGCAGGCCCTCGGCTCGCAGGCGCCCCTCGACCTGCCGGGCGTAGTCGGCGTGCCGGTCGGCGATGGGGACGATGACGGCCTGAACAGGGGCCAGCCACAGGGGCAGCGCCCCGCCCGTGTGCTCCAGGAGGATGCCCAGGAAGCGCTCCAGGGAGCCCAGGAGGGCGCGGTGGAGGATGGCCGGGCGGGCCGTCGAACCCTCCTCGGTCACGTACTCCAGGCCGAAGCGCTCCGGCAGCGAGAAGTCGAGCTGGATGGTGCTGAGCTGCCAGGCCCGGCCGATGGCGTCGGTGAAGAAGACGTCGATCTTGGGGCCGTAGAAGGCGCCCTCGCCGCTCTTGGCTCGATAGCCGGTCCCCTGGGCCTTGAGGGCGTCCGCCATAATCCTCTCGGCCCGGTCCCACATCTCGTCGGTGCCGGCGCGCCTCTCGGGGCGCAGGGAGAGCTCGATGCGCGGCTCGCCGAAGCCCATGACCCGGTAGGTCTCGGTGACGGTGTCCAGGAACGACCCGATCTCCTGCTCGATCTGGTCCTGCCGGCAGAAGATGTGGGCGTCGTCCTGGGTGAAGCTGCGGACCCGCGTGAGCCCGTGGGTGACGCCGGAGCGCTCGTAGCGGTGGAGCCGTCCGAAGTCGGCGTAGCGGACCGGCAGATCCCGGTAGGAGTGGAGCTTGGCGGCGTAGATGAGGGCGTGGGCGGGGCAGTTCATGGGCTTGACGCCGAACTCCCGCTCGTCGATCTGCACCAGGAACATCTGCTCGA
>CAZKTO010000001.1:0-73688 GCA_964555685.1 uncultured Dehalococcoidia bacterium | reverse complement strand
CGCGGTAAAATACATGTGGTCGCGGTAATGCTCGTAGTGGCCGGAGCGGCGCCAGAGGTCCGTGGAGAAGATCTCCGGCGTAATAACCTCCTGGTAGCCAGAGCGGCGATAGAGCCCGCGGATGTAGTCGATGAGGAGGTTGTAGACGATGGCGCCCTTGGGCAGGAAGAAGGGGCTGGCGGGGGCCACCGGGTCGAAGAGGAAGAACTCGAGGTCGCGTCCCAGCTTGCGATGATCGCGCTTGGCCGCCTCCTCGAGCATCTTGAGGTGGGCGGAGAGGGCATCCTGGGACTCGAAGGCGGTGCCGTAGATGCGCTGAAGCATCGGGTTGTGCTCGTCGCCGCGCCAGTAGGCCCCGGCGACGCTCAGGAGCTTGACGGCCTTGATCTCGCCGGTGCGCTGGACGTGGGGGCCCTCGCAGAGATCCGTGAAGGAGCCGTGACTGTAGGTGGTGATCTTGGCGTCCGGCGGTATCTCGTCGATGGTCTCGAGCTTGAAGCGGTTGCCGGCGAAGGCGCGCTTCGCCTCCTCGCGGCTGACCTCGCGGCAGACGAAGGGGTGATCGGCGGCGATGATCTCGCGCATCCGGGCCTCGATGCGCTGGAGGTCGTCGGGCGTCAGGGGCCGGGCGAGCTCGATGTCGTAGTAGAAGCCGTCGTCGGTGGGTGGGCCGATGGTCAGATGGCCCTCCGGGAAGAAGGAGAGCACGGCGTCGGCCATGACGTGGCTGGCCGAGTGGCGGATGCGCAGGCGCCGCTCTTTGAGCGCTTCGGGGTCCTGGACCTGGGTCGTCACGGGTGGCGCCTCAATGAGAGGGGGGCGTGAGAGAGCTCGGCGCGCGCCGCTCCACGCCCGTTGGGCTGCTCCCGATTATACGGGAGCCCCCAGGAGCGGGCAAGGAAAGGGTCAGGGCTGGAGGTGGCGGCGCAGGCCCTCGAGGCGTCCCAAGAGACTGGCGTCGACCACGGACGTCCCGATAGCCACGGTCAGGCCGCCGAGCAGGCGGGGCTCCGTGCGGCAAACGAGGCGCATGGGCCGCCCCGCGAGGGCGTTCACCGCCGTTCCCAGGTCCGCGAGCTCTTCCGGCTGGAGGGGCACGGCACTGGTCACGCGGGCCACCGAGGGCGCGCGTCTGGCGAGGACGGGCAGCCGCATGCGAGCGATCTCCTGAATGGCCGTCTTCGTCACCTTCGCCTGCACCTGCGGGTCCATCGCCTCACCCAGCGCCTTCTCCGCCGCGAGGACCACCAGGTCCGCGCTGGCCCGGGCCACCTCCTCGAAGGCCTGGGCTCGCTCCAGCTCGATGCTGTCGCGGGCGCGGCGCAGGTAGGCCTGGGCATCCTCGCGGCCCGCCGCTCTCGCCCGTTCGATCTCTCTCGCCGCGGCCTCTTGGGCCTCCACCTCGAGGCGTTTGGCCTCTTCCCTTGCCGTCCCGAGGGCATGCGCCCGCTCCTCGAGGACCTGCGCCCGCATCCGCCGGGCATCCTCGGCCTCGGCGAGGCCCTTCGCGATGCGCTCGGACCGTTCCCGCATGATCCGCAGCAGGGGCCGGTACGCCACGGCGTACAGGACCGCCAGCAACACGAGGAAGTTCACCACGTACGCGAGCAGGCTCGGGAGGTGGACGCCGATCCGCTCCATGCCCTCAGGCATGCGGCCCCTCCAGGAGCTCGGTCTCCACAGGAGTCATCGCGTGGACGGCAAAGAGCACCGTCAGACTCGCGAAGATCCACGCCTGTATGATGCCGATCAGGAGCTCCAAGCCGTAGAAGGGCACCGTCAGCACCAAGGGCGTGAGGAAGCTCGCGAAGACCACCAGCATCTCCCCGGCGGTCAGGCTGCCAAAGAGCCGGAAGGAGAAGCTAAACACCCGGGCCGCTTCGGTCATCGCCTCCACCATGCCGGTGAA
Organism: uncultured Dehalococcoidia bacterium; assembly: GCA_964555685.1. GTDB lineage: Bacteria > Chloroflexota > Dehalococcoidia > SHYB01 > SHYB01 > CAZKTO01. The sequence goes on along the minus strand of CAZKTO010000001.1, from coordinate 71,779 downwards.
CAGGTCGACCATGCCGAAGATCAGGCGCCCCCGGAGGAGATTGCCAACCCGAAAGAACCGCCGGAAGTAGGATGTCCTGAGGGCCATGAGCCCCGAGAGCTCCACTACCGTCCCGCCCACGAGGGCAAGCGCCAGAGACATGTTGATGTCCGTGCCGGCGCCGCGAAACAGCGGCACACGGGAGCCGTCACCGCGTACCGCCTCCACGGGTCCGTACCAAGGCAGCACGGTGATCCACGCGTTGACCATGATGAACAGGAACAGCGTGGCGGCGATGGCGAACAGCTTGGGGGCCCGCTCCCGTCCAGCGATGCCGATGACGTACTCGAGCAGTATGTCCAGCACCCGCTCCGTCAGGTTCTGGAGGCCGCGTGGCGCCAGGCGGGCTCGCCATCGTGCGGCGGCAAACAGTGCGACCAGGAGCAGCGTGGCCGCCCACGACGAGAGCAGGGTGTTGGTGACCGGGAAGCCCAAGATTGTGAACAGCTGGTCTGCGGGGAGCCGGAACTCCACCTCGGGCGCGACGTCGGCGTCAAACACCATGGTGGCCAGGATCCGGACGATGAGCCCGGCGACCGCCAGGGTCAGCAGGATCAGCCCAAACCAGAGCACCAGCCTCCGAGCCCGGGGCTTGCCCATGAACGCTCCCTCCCCAAGAGACGGGCCGCGCTCCCAATGCTACCGACCAGGCTGTGCCGAGGGCGTGAAACGATCTCATGACGCCGTAAAGGAGCCGTGAACAGCGCCGCAGGCCTGTTCCTCCCTCCCGCCCCTCCCCACCATGGACAGCGAGCGGTACAATGGGCCCGTCAGCGACGCCACTCGCGGCAAAGGAGCGTCACGCATGCGGGCCTACATCCTCATCGAAGCGAGCATCGGCAAGGCGCGGGACGTGGCGCGGGCGCTCAGCAAGGCGCCCCGCGTCACCCAGTGCTACCTCGTCACGGGACCCTACGACGTCATCGCCGTCATCGAGGGCGAGGACGCCAACGCCCTCGGCTCGGTGGTGACGAACCAGGTCCACGCCATCCCCGGCGTCGCCCGCACCGTCACCTGCCTGGCCGTCCTCTAGCCCAGGCACGGGCCGGCGCGCCCCCAAGATGGCTACCTTCGGCGGCAAGAGGGTGATCGTGACCGGCGGGGCCGGCTGCATCGGCGTGGCCATCGCCGGCCGGTTCTGCGCCGCCGGCGCATCCGTCGTCATCGCCGATATCGATGGCGACCGGGCGCGCGCCGAGGCGGCGGCTCTCGATGCCTCGGGCGCCCGGGTCCGGGCCGTCCAGGCCGACGTCTCCCAGAGCGCCGACGTGGACCGTCTCTTCGCCCAGACCCTCGAGCTCTCTGGAGGGTTCGATATCCTGGTCAACAACGCCGGCAAGAGCTACGGGCACGATATCCTGACCCTGCCCGAGGAGCGCTGGGACGAGGTCATGGCCGTCAATCTCAAGTCCTACTTCCTCTGCTCCCAGCGCGCGGCGCGGCACTGGGCCCAGCGCGGCCAGCCCGGGCGCATCGTCAACATCGGGTCCATCGACTCCGAGCTGCCCATCCCGGACCACCTGGTCTACTGCGTCTCCAAAGCCGGGGTCGTGGGACTCACGCGGACCATGGCCATGGGCCTGGCCCAGTACAAGATCAACGTCAACTGCGTGAACCCCGGCTTGGTGGCCGGCGGGATGCTGGAGCGGGCGATGGCCGACCCGGCGCGGCGCCGGCAGTTCATGACCTGGCAGCCGTGGGGGCGCATGGCCCAGCCGGAGGAGGTGGCCGACGCGGTGCTCTACCTCGCGTCCGACGCCGCCGACTTCATCACCGGCGCCGTCCTGACCATCGATGGAGGCAGGCTGCTGGCGTACACTCGATAGTCGAAGCGAGCGGGAGCGACAGACCCCAGCACAAGGAGGTGCGGCATGGCGAAGAAGGCAAACGGCGCATCGGGACGGGCGCTGAACCACGTGGAGCTGGTCTACCGGCCGGGGGAGCGCGCCCTCGCCGGCAAGCTCTTCCAGGCCCTGGGCTGCAACGTCATCGAGACGGGCGGGACCTACCTGGTCTGCCCGGTCAACCCGGGCTCCCAGGATATGGGCAACAACGTCTTCTACGCCTCCGAGGTGACGCCGGAGCAGTGGCGGTTCGAGCAGGCGCTCCAGAAGCAGCTCTCGGCCGAGTCCCCGGTGGCGAGCCGATTCGCCACGTTCTCGGAGCATATGCGCCGCACGCCCCAGCGCACCACCCACTTCGGCATCCGCTTCCCGACGGTCAAGATGCTGGACGAGACGCTGGAGCGCATCGAGTCGGGTCTGGAGCCGGAGCTGCGCGGGCGCCTGGGCGTCTCGGGCGTCTTCCGGCCCGGCGATCCCGGGTCGCTGACGGACACGCTCATCCAGGCGTTCGTGAAGACGGACGTCGTGGCGGCCGGGTTCGTGAGCCTGGGCCAGCACATCGAGCTCCAGGCGGTGCCGGGGACGTAGGGCGCGACGCGCCCGGGTCGCCGCTGGGCGCGCATGGCCGGCCCGCATCAGTACCTGGAGACGTTGACCTCCGCCATCTTGCCCGTGGCCGTGTAGATCACGCGCTCGCAGATGTTGGTGGAGCGGTCGGCGATGCGCTCCAGGTTGTGCGTCACCCAGGTCAGGTAGGTGGCCTGGGTGATGTTCCGCGGGTCCTCGATCATGTAGGTCAGGAGCTCCCGGTAGACCTGATCGTGCAGCGTATCGATCATGTCGTCGTCGCGGCAGACCTGGTGGGCCAGCTCCACGTCGTGCTTGATGAAGGCGTCGAGGGACCGCCGCAGCATGTCCAGCGCCAGGTCCGTCATGCGCGGGATATCGATGAGCGGCTTGATGAGGGGCTGGTCGCCGATGAGCAGATTGATCTTACCGATGCCCTCGGCGTGGTCCCCCATCCGCTCTAAATCGGTGATGATGTGGAGCACGGAGACGATGGTGCGCAGGTCGCCGGCCATGGGCTGCTGGGTGGCCAGCAACCGGATGCAATGCTCCTCGATCTCGAAGCGTTTCGCATCGATATCCTTGTCGTCCGTCATCACCCGCCGGGAGAGCTCGAAGTCGCGGCGCTTGAGGGCGTCGATGGATTTGGCGATGGCCTTCTCCACCATGCTGCCCATGGCCATCACATCGTCCTGAAGCTTTTGCAGCTCGTGCTCGAAGCCGACGCGAGTCATGTCGTCACCTCCCCTTAGCCGAACCGGCCCGTGATGTAGTCCTGCGTCCGCTTGTCCCTGGGCGTTGTGAAGATCTCGTCCTTAAGGCCAAACTCGACGAGGTGGCCCGGCTTGCCGCCCCCCTCGGTGGTCAGGAACGCAGTATAGTCGGAGACGCGGGCCGCCTGCTGCATGTTGTGCGTCACGATGATAATGGTGTAGTCCCTGGCCAGCTCCTGCATCAGGTCCTCGATCTTAAGGGTGGCCAGGGGGTCGAGAGCGGAGGCTGGCTCGTCCATCAGGATCACCTCGGGCCCCACGGCCAGCGCGCGGGCGATGCACAGGCGCTGCTGCTGGCCGCCGGAGAGCTCGTAGGCGCTGCGCTTGAGCCGGTCCTTCACCTCGTCCCAGAGGGCCGCCTGGGTGATGGCCCGCTCCACCAGATCGTCCATATTCCCCTTGAAGCCGTTGATGCGGGCCCCGAAGGCCACGTTATCGTAGATCGACTTGGGGAAGGGGTTGGGCTTCTGGAAGACCATGCCGATGCGGTAGCGCACCTCCGTGGGGTCCACGCCGGGCGCGTAGAGGTCCTCCCCCATGAACATGACCTTCCCCTCCAAGCGGGTGCCGGGGATGAGCTCGTTCATCCGGTTGAAGCAGCGCAGCAGCGAGGTCTTGCCGCAGCCGGAGGGGCCGATGATGGCGGTGATGCGCCGGGCGGGGACCTTGAGGGTGATATCGGCCAGGGCCCGGTGGTGATGGTAGAAGAGGCCCAGGCCGGAGGTTTCGAAGGCGATGACCTCCGGCGTCGCAGGCTGTGGCTGGCCCTCAAGGGCAGGCGAGGAGAGCACGCCAGGCGCCTCCCCGGCCCGAGGGTGGACCGCCGCCGGACTATCGATGAACGATCGTTCCATGAGGCTCCTTCCAGGAGCGGCCTCGTCAGGAAGCCCAGACGAAGCCTAGCACCGGGCGCGATGGCGGGTCAAATCAGTCATGGACCTTCCGCTGGAACCGGTCGCGCAGGTAGATGGCGAGGCCGTTCATGACCAGGAGCGCGATCAGCAATACGACGATGCCCGTGGCCGCCAGGTCCTGGAAGCTTTGCTGGGGCCGCGAGGCCCAGTTGAAGACCTGGATCGGCAGCGCGGTGAAGGGGTCCAGCGGCGCGTGGGCGATGCCCGCGCTCCCCGGCACGAAGGCCACGAAGGTGAGGGCGCCGATCATGATGAGGGGCGCCGTCTCGCCGATGGCGCGGGACATGGAGAGGATGATCCCCGTCAGGATGCCCGGCATCGCGTAGGGGAGGACGACTCGCTGGATCGTCTGCCACTTGGTGGCGCCCAGGGCGTAGGAGGCATCCTCCAGGGACCGGGGCACCGTCCGGATCGCCTCGCGGGAGGCGATGATGGTGACGGGCAGGACGAGGAGCGTCATGGTCAGTGCGCCGGCCAGCACGCTCCGGTCGAGAGCCAGCCATCGGACGAAGACCGTGAGGCCCAGAATGCCGTAGACGATGGACGGCACGCCCGCCAGGTTGGAGATATTGGTCTGGATGATCTCCGTGAGCCGGCTGGCGGGCGCGTACCGCTCCAGCCAGATCGCCGTCCCGAGACCGATGGGGATGGAGAAGATGGCGGTGAAGGCCATCACCCAGAGGGTGCCCATGATGGCCGAAAGGACGCCCGCCCGCGCGGCGAACCGGGATGGGTAGCTGGTGAGGAAGTCCCAGTCGAGCTGCGGCAGCCCCGTCTTGAAGATCTGCACCAGGAGCGTCGCCAGCACCGCCACGCCGATGAGGGTGGCGAAGGCGAAGACGCCGGCGTAGATGCGGCCCTTGAGCTGCCGCCCCCGAAGCTGCGTGCGCAGCGCGATGGTGGCCATCAGTACCGCTCCCGGAACCGCTGGACGATCCATGCGCCCAGGATGTTCATGACCAGGGTGATCAGAAAGAGCAGCAGGCCCACGGCGAAGATGGACTTGTACTCGATGGTCCCGAAGGGCGTCTCGCCCAGGCTCACCTGGACGATGTAGGCCGTCATGGTCTGCACGCTCTCCAGGGGGTTGGCGGTGAGGTTCGGCGTGGCCCCCGCGGCCAGGGCCACGATCATCGTCTCGCCGATGGCCCGGGCCATCGCCAGGACGAAGGATGCGACGATCCCGGAGAGGGCCGCCGGGACCACGACTCGCGTGGCCACCTCGAACCGCGTGGCGCCCAGGGCGTAGGCCGCGTCCCGCAGCGACCGGGGCGCCGCGATCATGGCGTCCTCGCTCAGGGACGCGACCATGGGGATGATCATGATGCCGACGACGAGGCCGGCGCTGAGGGCGTTGAAGACCGTCGCTTCGTGGAAGGGGCCCGGCAGGTTCCGGATGATGGCGGGCGTGACGAAGGTGAGGGCGAAGAACCCGAAGACCACGGTGGGGACCCCCGCCAGCACCTCCAGCACCGGCTTGAGCACCCGGCGCAGGCGGCTGGGCGCGTACTCGCTGAGGAAGATGGCGGTGGCGAGGCCGACGGGGAGGGCCACCACGGCGGCGATGGCCGTCACCAGGAAGGTGCCCGCGAGCAGCGGCCAGATGCCGAAGTGCTGGGGGTGAAAGAGGGGCGTCCACTTCGTATCGCCGAAGAAGTCCTTGAGCGAGACCTCGCGGAAGAACCCCACGGCCTCCGTCAGCAGGGAGACCACGATCCCCGCGGTGGTGAAGACGGAGATGAGGGCGCACAGGAGCAGGAGCCGCGGGATGAGCTCCTCGCCGCGGCGCGCGGCCCGCCGCCGCATGGCGGGACGGATGGGGGCTCCCGGCGTTTGGCTCAGCTGGGCCATCTAGGGCTCCACCCTTGTGACTCGCTCGATGGCGGCGAGCCCGTCGCGGTAGGCCTGGCCGGGCAGCGGCACGTAGCCCACCAGCGGGGCCAGAGCTTTGGCCTCCTGGAGATAGTACTTCACGAAGGCGCCGACGGCGGGCCGCTCCCGCAGCGACCGCACGTTCACGTAGATGAAGAGGGGACGTGAGAGCGGCTTGTAGGTCCCGTCGTTGATCGTCTCGCCGGTGGGCGTCACCGGCCGCCCGTCGCCCGGATCGATGGGCACGATCTTCAGCCTGTCCTTGTTCTCCACGTAGTAGGCGTAGCCCAGGTAGCCCAGGGAGTATCGCTCGCCGGAGATGCCCTGGACGAGCACGTTATCGTCCTCGCTGGCCGTGTAGTCGGGCCGGGAGGCGTCCTCCCTGCCCACCACGGCCTCGGTGAAGTAGTCGAAGGTGCCCGAATCGGTGCCGGGGCCGAAGAGGCGGATCCGCTCGTCGGGCCAGTGGGGACGGACCTGGTTCCACCGCGTGATCTTGGAGTCCGGCTCCCAGACCCGCTTGAGCTCCTGCACGGTGAGAGAGTCCACGAAGGTGTTCTTGGAGTTCACCACCACCGAGAGGCCGTCCGCCGCCACCGGGAGCTCGAGGTACTGGACGCCGTGCTCGGCGCAGGCCTTGCGCTCCGGCTCCTTGATGGGGCGCGAGGCGTTCGAGATGTCCGTCTCGCCCGAGCAGAAGCGCTTGAACCCGCCGCCGGTGCCCGAGACGCCCACCGTGACGCGCACCGCCGGCTCCACGCGCCGAAACTCCTCCGCCACCGCCTCGGTGATGGGGAAGACGGTGCTGGAGCCGTCGATGGAGACGTTGCCCTTGAGGCCCGTGCCGCCACCCACACACCCGCCGACGGTGATGGCCGCCGCGAGGATAGCGGCCCCAGCGGCGCAGGGGACCTTTCGGAGCGCGGACGGCGTAGGCGTTCCTCCAGCAGGCCGAACGTTATCGCCCAGGCCAGCATAGGCCCCGATGGTTAACGGGGGGTTAACGCCTCGTTAGCGGGACGTAAAGAGCCTTGCCCCTGGCCCAAGGCCCCTCGACTGTCCTCCAACGTCTGGGTGAGATCGTGGTTCGACAAGCCTGCCACGAACGGGAGCCATTCCCCCCTTCCATCGCAGGGAAGGGCCAGGGGTCGGGGTTCTGCTCCCCCGGCCAGCGCTTCCTTGACGCCCGGAAGTCTCGTGGCCTATCCTTCCTGGAGACCAAGGAGCGCTGAGCCCGTCGCATGCCGGAACGCCTCATCTCGGCCAAGCCCAGGCCCGAGGAAGCGGCCATCGAGTCCAGCCTGCGCCCGCGCACGCTGGATGAGTACGTTGGCCAGGAGAAGGTCAAGGCCAACCTGAGCATCGCCATCGAAGCGGCGCGCCGCCGGGGCGAGCCCCTCGACCATGTGCTCCTGTACGGCCCGCCCGGCCTGGGCAAGACCACCCTCGCCAACGTCATCGCTGTCGAGATGCAGGTCAGCTTCCGCATCACCTCGGGCCCGGCCATCGAGCGGCCCGGCGATCTCGCCGCCATCCTCACGAACCTCAAGCAGAACGACATCCTCTTCATCGACGAGGTCCACCGCCTCAACCGCGCCATCGAGGAGGTCCTCTACCCGGCCATGGAGGACTTCGCCCTCGATATCGTCATCGGGAAGGGGCCCACGGCGCGCAGCATCCGCCTGCCCCTCAAGCGCTTCACGCTCATCGGCGCGACGACCCGGTACGCCATGATGAGCCCGCCCCTGCGCGACCGCTTCGGCTTCGTCTACCGGCTCGACTTCTACTCCCGCGAGGCCATCGAGGCCATCCTGGGCCGGTCGGCGCGCATCCTCGGCGTCGAGATCGAGCCGCGCGCGGTGGTGGAGATCGCCCGGCGCTCGCGGGGCACGCCGCGCGTCGCCAACCGGCTGCTCAAGCGCGTCCGGGACTACGCCCAGGTCGTCGGCAAGGGCAAAGCCACCGAGGCCATCGCCACCGAGGCCCTCACCCGGCTCGAGGTGGACCCCCTGGGGCTCGACCACATGGACCGCCAGGTGCTCCGGGCCATCATCGAGAAGTTCAACGGCGGGCCCGTGGGCCTCGATACCATCGCCACGGCCATCAGCGAGGAGCCGGACACGATCATGGACGTCTACGAGCCCTACCTGATTCAGCTGGGCTTTCTGGGGCGCACGCCCCGCGGCCGGGTGGCGACTCCCCAGGCCTACCAGTACCTCAAGGTGCCCTATCGCGGCCCCGCGACTGCCCCCGCGGGCCAGGCGGCGCTTCCCCTGGAGTGACGGCATGCCGGTGGAGTTTACGGACCGGGCGAAGGCGGCCCTCAAGCGCCTGCTGGACCAGGAGCCCCACGAGCCCGGCCACCTCATCCGCATGGTCACGGACATCCACGGTCACCACCACCTCTCCTGGGATCGCCAGGAGCCCGACGACCAGGTGGTGACCTGCCAGGGCGAGCCCGTCCTGGTGATCAAGGCCCGCATCGCCGAGCATCTGTGCGAGCACCACCCGGGCGCCACGCTCGACGTGGAGGAGGGTCCCGATGGACCCGCCCTCGTCCTGCGCGGCCAGGGGCCCCCGCCTCCTTCCGGAGGCCGGAAGGACGAGGGCGGGCCGCATACCCACCGCTGACGCCTGCCCTCGAGGACAACCAGTGCCTCGCTCCACCCCAGTCGCCCATGCCATGCGCCGCGCGCGTGGGTGGCGCCGTCCTGGGCGCGCCGCTCTGGCCCTCGCCATCGCCCTGGCGCTCATCGCGGCCCTGGGGTCCTTCCCCGCTCGCGGGCACGACGCCCTGGCCCAGTCCAGCGCGGCCCGGCGCATCCCAGAGACCTGCGACGACGTCGTTCGCGCCACGACGCGCGGCGCCGGCCCGCGCACCGAGGAGAGCCGGGAGGACGGCGGGTTCGGCTGCCAGGCCGCGAAGCCGCAGCGGGGCGACGAGCTGCTGGTGAAGCGCGTCATCGATGGCGACACCATCGAGCTGGCGACGGGCGAGCGAGTCCGGTACGTCGGGATCGATGCGCCGGAGACCGGCGAGAGGGCGGAGCCCTTTGGCAAGGAGGCCGCGAGGCTCAACAAGGCCCTGGTCGAGGGGCGCTACGTCCTCCTGCTGCCGGGTGTCCAGGACAAGGACCGGTTCGGCCGCCTCCTGCGCTACGTCCTCGTGGGCGGCATCCTGGCCGAGGCGGAGCTGCTGCGGGAGGGCCTGGCGGTGGCCCGCGAGTACCAGCCGGGCCAGCCCTACGCCACCTGCGAGGCGGCGCTGGAGGCGGAGGCCCGCGCCGCTGGCCGCGGCATGTGGCGCCGCTCGCCTTGACACCCCTGGGGCCCCGTGCTAGATTCGCGCTAGCTTTCGCAGCCCCCGGCGGCGTGCGACGGCCACTCGAACCCCGGAAGCCCAAGGAACCGTCGTGCTCTGTGCCCTCCAAGGCCTCGTCGTCCTCGACCTCACCCAGGGCATTCCCGGCCCCTTCGGCTCCAAGCACCTCGCCGACTACGGCGCGCGCGTCATCAAGATCGAGCGTCCGGCCGCCGGCGACGTCGCCCGCAGGCTGCCGCCCTTCTTCCAGGACGACCCGCACCCCGAGAAGAGCGGCCTCTTCCTCTATCTCAATACGAACAAGCTCGGCGTCACGCTGAACCTCAAGGACCCCGGCGGCGCCGCCATGTTCAAGGACCTGGCCCGCCAGGCCGGCCTCGTGCTCGAAAGCTTCCGGCCGGGGACGATGGAGCGGCTGGGCCTGGGCTGGGAGACCCTCTCGGCCCTCAACCCGGCCCTGAGCCTGGTCTCCTTGACCGACTTTGGCCAGACGGGCCCGTACCGGGACTGGCGTCTCACCGAGATCGTCAACTTCGCCCTTGCGGGGCCCATGTACGTCACCGGCTCGCCCGACCGTGAGCCCCTCAAGTTCGCCGAGAACGCGACGCTGGGCATCGCCGCGCTCAACTTCGCCAACGCGGCCATCGGCGTGGCCATCGGGGCGCAGATGACCGGCCGGGGCCGGCGCGTCGACCTCTCCATCGCCGATAGCTTCCTCGCCACCACATCGAACCACCCCTTGGCCTACCAGTACACCGGCGAGGTGGCGCAGCGCCTGGGCACGACCGTCCGGGCCCAGTTCCTCATGGGCGCCTTCCCATGCAAGGACGGCGCCATCGCCATCCAGGGCTCGGGCCGCGGCGAGACCTGGTGGCCGAGGCTCTTCCGCATGATGGGCCGCCCGGAGCTGGCCCAGGACCCGCGCTTCCGCACCTCCCAGGCCATCATGGAGCACGGCGACGACTTCGACGCCGTCTGGTTCTCGTGGCTCCTGGAGCACACGCGCCGGGAGATCTTCGACGCCGCCGGCGAGGCCCGCTACCCCATCGCGCCCGTCTACAGCGCCGCCGACATCTACGCCGACCCCCACTTCAACGCCCGCGGCGTCTTCGAGAGCATCGACCACCCGGCCACGGGCCCCGTGCGCTACCCGGCGCTGCCCTTCCGGCTCCACGGCCCGTCCAAGGCCCCCTCGCGGCCCGCGCCCACGCTGGGCCAGCACAACCATCTCGTGTACCGCGGCATGCTGGGCCTCTCGATGCAGGAGTTAGGGCAGCTCAGGGCCGCCGGAGTGGTGTGAGCATGCCCGTGGAAGGCTATGGAGACATCCTCTAACCCCCTCCCCCTGGCCGGCGTGCGCGTGCTGGAGCTGGCCGAGGGCTGGGCCGGCCCCATGAGCGGCATGTGGCTCGCCGACCTGGGCGCCGAGGTCATCAAGATCGAGGCCATCCAGCGCTACGACCACTCGCGCGGGCCCGTGGCGCCCCCCGAGGGCCTGGCCAGCTATCCCAACAAGACCCCTGGCCGGCGTCCCTGGAACGTCAACGCCCCCTACGTTCAGGGCAACCGCGGCAAGCTCTCCGCCACCATCGACCTCTCGCGTCCCAGGGGCGTCGAGCTCTTCAAGCGCCTCGTCCCCTGCGCCGACGTCGTCTTCACCAACATGGTCACCGGCGTGCCCGAGAAGATGGGCATCGGCTACGAGGTGCTGTCCAAGGTCCGGTCCGATCTCATCATGCTCGTGAGCTCGGGATACGGCGCCTCGGGCCCCTACTCCCGGCGCGTCACCATGGGCGGCGCCATGGACGGCATCTCCGGCTTCACCTTCCTGCGCCACTACCCCGACCAGACGCCGGATACGGTGACGTATAGTATGCACACGGACATCGTCACCGGCATGAACAACGCCATGGCGGTGCTCATGGCCATCTACTACCGCCGCCGCACCGGCAAGGGCCTCCTCGTCGAGACCTCGGGCGTCGAGGCGTCCATCCACCAGATTCACGGGGCCCTCATGGACTACGCGCTCAACGGGCGCGTCCGCACGTCTGTGGGCAACGATCACCCCTGGATGGCGCCCCACGGCTGCTACCCCTGCCAGGGACAGGACCGGTGGATCACCATCGCCGTCTGGTCGGAGGCCCAGTGGCAGGCTCTCGTTCGGGTCATGGGCGAGCCCGCCTGGACCCGCGATCCCAAGTTCACGACGCCGGCCTCGCGCTGGGCGAACCGGGCCGAGCTGAACGAGCGGGTCGCCTCGTGGACCCGCGGCCAGGAGCGCATCGATCTCATGCACCGCTTGCAGCGGGCGGGCGTGCCGGCGGGCGCCGTCTACGACCAGTGGGACACGACGCAGGACCCGCACTGGAAGGCGCGCGGGGTCTACCACCAGGCGCCTCTCGCCGACGCCGGCGAGTACTCCCTGGCGAGCTCGCCGTGGATCGTGGACGGGGAGCGGCTGGGCGCGGCGCGGCCACCGCCAGCCTTCGCCGCCCACAACCGGTACGTCCTGTCTGAGCTTCTGGGCCTGGGCGATGGCGAGATCGCCGAGCTGCGCGAGCAGCAGTATATCGGGGACGAGCCGCTGCGCCTGGAGATCTGACCGCGACCAACAAACGATCTCAAAAAGTCTTTTTGCAGGTTGCGAACAGGGCGGGTTCTATCCTCACCTCCGGCCCGCCCGAGGCGGGCCACCCCCTCTCCGACTCGGAGAGGGGGCAGGGGGAGAGGGCGGCAGGGGACGAAAACGGGCACATCAAAGCGGCGAGTTTTCGGATGGGCTATAAGGAGACAGCATGACGACCAGTCCGCTACAGCCCGGGGTGAGCAAAGAGGCGACGATGGAGACCCGGCCCGGCATGGGCGTGACCCACGTGGGCCCCGTCGAGATGCTTTCGACGCCCACGATGATCGGGTTCATGGAGGGCGTCTGCTTGAAGCTCATGCAGGAGCAGATGGGCCCCGGCCCGCCCTCCGTAGGCGCGCGGGTGGACGTGCGGCACCTGGCCCCGAGCCCCGTCGGCAAGCCCGTGCGCGTCAAGGCCACGTTCGCGCGCATGGAGGGCCGGCGCTACATCTTCGAGGTCCAGGCCTTCTCCGGCGACGTCAAGATCGGCGAGGGCATCCACGAGCGGGCCGTCATCGACCCCGGCCGCTTCCGGGCCCGCCCTCCCGGCGAAAGCCGGTAGTCCGCCTCCCGCGCCCAGCGCCTTTCCTTCCACCACTCTGGGAACCCTTTCTTGACAGAAAGGTGTTCCCAGACCCTCCCAAAGAACCTTAGGCGTGGAGTAGAGAGGGGGGTGGGCCTCCAGGGCCCACCCCCCTCTCTACTCCACCTCTAGAGTTTTCTGGAAGGGGCCTGGGGAAAGCCTCTTTGGCAAAAGAGGTTTCCCCACGGTGGGTGGAGGGAGGGGACGCTAGTACCTGCTTGCATGAATTGGCGTCAAGATCGGCATGACCTCCATATCCGTTCGCCCTGAGCTTGTCGAAGGGCGGGCTTCGTGGTTCGACAGGCTCACCACGAACGGGATAAGGTAACGGCGCTTATTGCAACCAGGTACTAGGGGGTGGGGAGCGGGACGCCTGGCCCCGCTGGGCCGTTGCGCACGATGGCGGCGGACGTTGAGGCCCCGTCGCGGCCGGAGGGCTTGCGCCGGAAGACCAGACCCTTGCGCTTCCCGTTCCGCATCCCGACGACGACCACGTCGCCCTCGCCGAACCGCCCCTGGAGCACGTGCATGGCCAGCGGCTCCAGTACCTCGCGCTGCATGAGGCGCTTCAGGGGCCGCGCCCCTTGGAGCACGTCGAAGCCGGCCTCGGCGAGGTAGGCATTCACGCCGCCGGCGAGCTCCAGCCGGATGCCGCCAGGGGCCAGGCGCCGGTTGATCAACCGGACCTGGATATCCACGATGGCCTGGATCTGCCGGAGCTGAAGCTGGTCGAACCGGACGATGGCGTCGATGCGGTTCAAGAACTCGGGCCGGAACTGGCCGCGGAGCGCCTCGGTGAGCTGGTGCTCCAACTCCTCGGGCGGCCTGCCTACGTTCTCGTGGTAGAGGTGGCCGCCCACGTTGCTGGTCATGATCAGCATTGCGCTCTTGAAGTCGACGGTGCGGCCGTGGCCGTCGGTCAGGCGGCCGTCGTCCATGATCTGTAGCAGGATGTTGAAGATGTCCGGGTGGGCCTTGTCGATCTCGTCGAAGAGGACCACCGAGTAGGGCTTCCGTCGCACCGCCTCCGTGAGCTGCCCGCTGTCCTCGTAGCCGATGTAGCCGGGCGGCGCGCCCACCAGGCGCGAGACCGTATGCTTCTCCATGTACTCGGACATATCGATGCGGACCATGGCCGACTCGTCGTCGAAGAGGAACTCGGCGAGGGCGCGGGAGAGCTCCGTCTTGCCGACGCCCGTGGGGCCCAGGAAGAGGAAGGAGCCGACGGGCCGGTTGGGGTCCTTCATTCCGGCCCGCGCCAGGCGCACCGCGTTGGAGACGGCGCGCACCGCCTGGTCCTGGCCCACGATCCGGTCGTGCAGGCGCTCTTCCATCTGGAGGAGCTTGGCCCGCTCGTTCTCCACGAGCTTGCGCAGCGGGATGCCCGTCCACGCGGCGACGACGTGGGCGATCTCCTCCTCGTCCAGGTCCACCTTGCACAGGCGGCGTTGGCGATGCAAGCCGGCCAGGGCCGCCTCGCCGTCGCGGAGCCCCTCCTCGATCTCCGCGATGGACGCCTCGGCCGCGCGCCGGGTCTCGGGGCTCCACCCCAGGCTGCCGGCGAAGGCGAGGAGCATCCGCCGCCAGCCGAGGCGGGCGCGGGCGGCCTCGATGCGCTTCGCGACGGCCCGCTGGGCCTCCCAGTCCGCCCGGTCACGCCGGACCTCCGCCTCGAGCCTTGCCAGCTCCTCGGCCAGGCGCTCGGCGGGGGGGTGGCCGCCGGACGCGGCATCATGGAGATCGCGGAGCTCCGCCGAAAGGAGCGCCGCGCGCCGCTCCGCCGCCTCCACCTCTACGGGCAGCGTCTCGGTCTCGAGGCGCACCTTGGCGGCCGCCTCGTCCACCAGGTCGATGGCCTTGTCGGGCAGGCACCGGCCGGTGATGAATCGGTGGGAGAGCCGGGCCGCGGCGGCGATGGCGGCGTCGGTGATGCGGACGTTGTGATGGGCCTCGTACCGGCTCCGGAGGCCGCGCAGGATGCTGACCGTCTGGTCGACGGTGGGCTCCTCGACCAGCACCGGCTGGAAGCGCCGCTCCAGGGCGCCGTCCTTCTCGATGTGGAGGCGGTACTCGTCCAGGGTCGTGACGCCGATACACCGGAGTTCGCCGCTGGCGAGGGCCGGCTTCAGGACGCCGCTGAGGTCGGCGCCGGAGGCCGAGCCGGCGCCGCGCACGATGGTGTGCACCTCGTCGATGAAGAGGATGATGGAGCCCTTGGCCTCGCGGATATCCTCCAGCGCCCCCTTCATCCGCTCCTCGAAGACGCCTCGGTACTCGGAGCCGGCGACGACGGCGCCCAGGTCCACGGCGAAGATGGCGGTGTCCCTGAGCTGGGGCGGCACGTCGCCCCGGGCGATGCGCTCGGCGAGGCCCTCGACGATGGTCCGCTTGCCGACGCCAGGCCTGCCGATGAGGACGGGGTTGTTCTTGATGCGGCGGCAGAGGACCTGCATGAGCCGGCGGACCTCCTGGTCGCGGCCGACGGCGGGGTCCAGCAGGCCCTCCCGTGCGAGATCGGTGAGGCAGCGGCTGAACTTGCGCAGGTTGCGGGCCTTGGCGGGGCCATCGGCCTTGGGCGCGCTGCGGGTCTTGGCGGCGGCGATGGCCCGCTGGAGGTCCTGGGGCTTGACGCCCAGGTCGAGCAGGCGTTTGCGGGCCGGCTGGTTGCTCCCCTCGCCCAGCAGCGCATCCAGGAGATCGAGGGGCCGGACCTGGTGGTGCTGCTGGCCGCGCACGCTCTCCCAGACCTCATTGAGGAAGGCGTCCAAGGCGGGCGCCGGGTCGAGCAGGCTGACGTCGCGGGGCGCGGCGCCGGGCCCCTTGAGGCCCTCTTCGAGACGCGCGGTGACCTCATCGATGTTGGCGATGGTCTCGTCGAGGGCCGCGGCGGTGGTCCACGGGTCGCCGCGCCGGTTCCGCAGCACGCCGGCGAGCAGGTGCTCCTGCCCAACGGCCCCGGCATGGGCGCGGCGAGCGGCCTCGTGGGCCAGGGCGAGGGCCCACTGGGCTTGGTGACTGAAGCGGGCGGGGATCATCGGCTCATATCGGACGCAGACGTGCGCGGCAGGCGTCCCAAAGGTACAGTATAGGGGAGCGGCCAAGGGATGGCCAGAGCGCCTGGTCGCGCAGGGATGGGGCGAGGCCCAGGAGTGCGCGTTGACGCTAAAGCAGGGCGTTTGCTACACTCGAACCCTGGATACCGTCGGTGCTCTTCTGTTCGGGGGCGGTTAGCTCAGCCGGTTAGAGCATTGCGTTGACATCGCAAAGGTCATTGGTTCGACTCCAATACCGCCCACCATCACCCACTCCCCTCCGGACTTGGACGGCGGGCTGCCCGCCGCCGCGAGCCCACAGCAACGCGAAAGACGATGCGATGGTGGACCGCATCCGTCGCTCCATCGTCGTCGCGGGCGAGCTGGACGATGTCCAGGGGGCGCGCCTCCTGGAGGTCGCGATCCGGTGCCCGGTCCACCGGACGCTGGAGGCGGTCCCAGGGTCGTGAGCGAGCTCGATCTCGCACGGGGCTGACCCCGATTCCCGTCGCAGCCACGCTCACCCCTCCCCCTTGACAGGGGCGGCGGTTCGGTATACGTATACCCTGCCGCGCCGCCGATACCCAGCGTGGGCGAGCTACAGGGGGAGGGGGCAGCCATGGGTTACCGGAACTTCACCGCGTTCCTGGGCCGTCGCGCGTGGGTGGTAGTCGCCGCGCTGACCGTGGCCGCGCTCGTCATCGCGAGCTGCGGCGGAGGTGAGGAGGAGGCGCCCACGCCGCCGGCCGCGTCGCCCACGGCGGCCGCGCCCGCCGCTGCGACGCCCGCCCCTACGCCTACACCAGCGCCCACACCCACGCCCGCGCCCAAGTACGGGGGCACGTTGCCGCTGCGCCTGGCAAGGGGCTGGCCGATCCGGGATACCTACAACGCCGCCGGCGGCTTTGCCCAGGTCCTCACGTCGTCCATGACGAACACCCTCATCACCACCAACCCCTACAACTTCCAGACCTCTGAGGAGATCATTGGGGACCTGGCGAAGGGCTGGACCGTCGGGGGAGATGGGACCGTCTTCACGTTCACGCTGACCCAGGGCGTGCAGTGGCACGATGGCACGCCCATGACAGCCAAGGACGTGGCCTACTCGTACAACCGCGCCATCACCCCCCCGGACCCGCGGGTCACCTTCCTCAAGTCGCGGTTCGAAGTGGTAGACCGCATTGACGTGCCCGATGACTCCACCCTCGTCCTGAGGATGAAGCGGCCCTCCGTGTCGTTCTTGCGGGGGATCGCCCTGAACTTCGCCCAGATCATGCCGGCGCACGTCCCGGACATGACGGTGTGGAACGCGAAGGTGATCGGCACGGGGCCCTTCAAGCTGGCGGTGGACAGGACGGACATCGAGATCATCGTGGAGCGCAACGCCAACTACTTCAGGAAGGGGCTCCCCTATCTCGACGCCGTCAAGTACCACATCATCGCCGATCCCACCGCCGCCTTCGCGGCCTTTCGAGCCGGGCAGATCCTGGCCAACCCGGGTACCTACGACAGCGACTGGGTCCCGGACCAGCGCGACATCATCCGGCGCGAGTTCCCCGACATCCAGGCGCAGGAGTACACCAGCAGCCGCTACGACCTGGTGTTCAACGGCGTCGGGCCCCTGCGGGATTTGCGGCTCCGGCAGGCGATCAGTTTCTTCACCGATCGGACCGAGATCCAGCAGGTGAGCTACGGTGGCCTGGGGGATGCGCTGGCCAGCCCGATGATCCCGGCCAAGCGGGGCGGGAAGTGGGGCCTGCCCGTGGACGAGATGTTGAGGCAACCGGGCTTCAATCCGTCCGCTAAGGAGGCGGATCGGGCCCGCGCTCGGGAGCTGTTGCGGGACGCCGGCTTCCCAGCGGGAACGCCCTTGAAACTGCGGTTCATGGCCAGCAGCCACGGGCCTCATGCCCGGGGCGCGGAAGCCATCGTAACCCAACTGCGAAAGCTTGGCATTGATCCGGCGCTGATCCTGCTGGGCACCACGGAGATATCCGACCGACGGATTCGGGGCGACTTTGACATCGAGTACAACAGCGCTACCCTCGACTTCGACGACCCCGCCGCTTACCTGACGCCGTGGATGAGGACCGGCGCCGGCCTGAACTTTGGCAAGTGGTCGTTCCCGCGCATCGACCAGCTCCTGGATGAGGCGGACCGCACCTTTGACGAGACCGCCCGCCGCAAGGTCCTGACGGACCTCCAGCGGGAGGTGCAGGCCGAGCTGCCGCTGGCGCCCATCCTGTTCGTGGGCGCCCCCAACTTCTGGCGGAAGGAAGTGAAGAACTGGCCGCGGGTCTACACGTCGCTCTCGCCGGCCTACAAGTTCGAGCAGGTATGGCTCGACCGCTAAAGGCGCCCGCGGGAGCGGGACAGGCGGAAAGGAGAGCGTCGTGCTGAAAGGCTACAAGATCATCGACGTCGACGGCCACGTCCAGGAGCCGGCGGACCTTTGGGAGCGCTACCTGGAGCCCGCATACCGCCCCATGGCCCCCAAGGTCGTCAACGGCAAGCGGTTCTACAAGGGCGTGGAGTCGTCCTTCAAGCTGGCGGACTCCGTGCGCGAGATCTTCCAACGCAAGACGCTGGAGCACTACGAGGAGTACGCCAAGGCCGGGTGGAGCCCCGAATCCCAGGTAAAGGCCATGGACCGGATGGGGCTGGACGTCTCCTACCTCTTCCCCACCCAGGGGCTCTTCATCTGGTTCTTCCGCAACATGGAGCCCGACGTGGCCGCGGCGGTGGTCCGGGCCTACAACAACTGGCTCCACGACTTCTGCTCGCACAGCCCCGAGCGGCTGAAGTTCGTCGCCGGCATAAGCCTGAAGGACCCGGAGCTGGCGCTCATGGAGCTGCGCCGGGTGATCAAGGACTTCGGCTGCAAGGAGATCTTCATCCGGCCCAACCCGGAGAACGGCCGCACCCTTGGCAACCCGGCGTTCGAGCCCCTGTGGGCGGAGTGCGAGCGATCGGGGGTGGCCCTGGGTGTCCACGAAGGGGCCCACGCGCCCATGACCACGGCCGGTCAGGACCGGTTCGAGACCGACTTCGCGCTCTGGTCCTGCTCCCACCCCATGGAGCAGATGATGGCGTTCCTGGCGCTCCTGGAAGGGGGTGTGCTGGAGCGGCATCCGACCCTGAAGGTGGCCTTCCTGGAGGCCGGCTGCGGCTGGATGCCCTACTGGCTCTGGCGTCTGGACGAGCGGTACGAGAACGTCTACCCCGAGGTGGCCCAGACCATCAAGATGAAGCCCTCGGAGTACTTCCGGCGGCAGTGCTACGTGTCGCTGGAGGCGGACGAGCCCTACATCGGCGACCTGGTCAAATACATCGGCGAGGACCGCGTCCTCTTCGCGTCGGACTACCCGCACCCGGACCACAAGCCCGACCTCACCAACCTCATCGTGGGGCTCGAGGGCGCGGTCTCCAAGCGGACGCTGAAGAAGATCCTGTGGGACAACCCCAGACACTTCTACGGAGAGGCATGACCGGCCCTGGCGAGCGCCGGCCATGGTAGAGGGGGCTGGGTCTACCCTCACCCCCGGCCTACGGCCTCCCCCTCTCCGGATCGGAGAGGGGGCTGGGGGAGAGGGCGGCAGCGGGCCCCGACTTGTCGGGGCACTGGGACGGACAAGATTTTGAGATAGTTTCTTATCGGTAGGTTGGAGCGTCGCGGACGTCGGCCCCCAGCAGGCATACGGAGCAAACGGCATGGACCTGGGTTTCATCGGTACCGGATTCATGGGCGGGCCCATGGCGCTGCACCTGGTGCAGGCCAAGCATCGCGTCGCCGTGCACGACGTGAAGAAGGATGCCGTGGCGGAGGTGGTCAAGGCGGGAGCCGTGTGGGCCGAGAGTCCCAAGGCCGCCGCCCATGGCGCCGAGATCGTGCTGACCTCGCTCCCGGGGCCGGCGCAGGTCGAGCAGGTGGTCTATGGGCCCAACGGCCTCATGGGCGCCATGCGCCGCGGCGCCACCTACATCGATCTCTCGTCCAACTCGCCCACGCTCATCCGCCGCATCGAGGCGGACTTCAAGAAGCAGGGCGTGAACGTGCTGGACGCGCCGGTCAGCGGCGGCGCCGAGGGCGCCGAGGCGGCCACCCTGGCCGTCTGGGCAGGCGGCAACGAGGAGCTCTACCTGCGCGTCAAGCCGGTGCTCGACGTCATCGGCAACAAGGCGATGTACTGCGGGCCCATCGGGGCCGGGATGATCTGCAAGATCACCAACAACCTCATCGCCATGTCGATCCTGGCGCTCCTGCCCGAGGCCTTTGCCATGGCGGTGAAGGCCGGCGTCCCCGCCCAGACGGTCTACGAGGCCGTCTCGAAGGGCTCCGGCAATACGGAGCTCATGCACCTGTGGCGCACCATGGGCCTGCGGCAGGGCGCCCGGCCGCCCAAGGCCTCCCCTGGGATGTCGAAGAAGGACATCGGCCTGGCTACCACCCTTGGCCGCGAGTTCGACGTGCCCATGGAGATCGCCCACGTGGTCGAGCAGCGCATCATCGAGGCCTATCAGAAGGGCTGCTCGACCACGAAGGTCCAGGAGATGCACGCGGGCATCGATATCCTCTTTTGACGCCGGCGGTCCCGGATGGGGGCCTGGGAAGTGCGCTCCGCTGCGGGGCCGCCCCTCCCGCGATGGTTGGACAGTCCATCCGCCCCCGGCCGGTCCAAGGAGATGACGTGGTCGTGCAGACGCAGCAGCATTGGTCCGGCGTCATCGGCACGCGCTTTCGCAACATCGACGCCGCGGGCAGGGTTACGGGCGCGACCCTCTACGCCGATGATCTGCCCATGCGCGATAGCCTCTACGGCAAGATTCTGCGCAGCCCCCACGCCCACGCTCGCATCAAGAGGATCGACTACTCGCGCGCGCTCAAGCTGCCGGGCGTGAAGGCGGTGGTCACCGGCGCGGACTTCCCCGACGTGCCGAAGAACGCCTCTGTGCCCATCGGCGAGTTCGAGATGGGCGTCTACCACCTGAGCAAGCTCATGATGGCCAGGGACAAGGCGCTCTTCTATGGCCATGCCGTCGCCGCCGTCGCCGCCACGGACCCGCACATTGCCGAGGAGGCCCTGGGCCTCATCGACGTGGACTACGAGGTGCTGCCGCCGGTCCTGGACCCGGTGCTGGCGATGGAGCCCGGCGCCCTGGTCCTGGACGAGGAGCTCTTCACGCGCCGGATGGGCGCTCCGGCGCCCGCGAAGCCCAGCAACGTGGCCGTCCACGCCGAGTGGGTCCGGGGCGATGTGGAGGCGGCGTTCAAGACCGCCGACGCGATCGTCGAGCGGACCTTCAAGACACAGGTCAAGCACCCAGGCTACATCGAGCCGGACGCCAACACCGCCTCCTTCCACCCGGACGGCACGGTGGAGGTCTGGCCCAACACCCGGGGCATCTTCTTTCACAAGAACCAGTTGGCCATCCTCCTGGGCATCCCGGCCAAGCGGATCATCGTCCACCCCGTAGAGATGGGCGGAGCGTTCGGCGGCAAGATGCACGCCATCGTCTCGCCCCTGTGCGTGCGGCTGTCCGAGCGGTCCGGGAGGCCGGTGCGCATCGTGCTGGGGCGCGACGAGGTGCTCATGTCGGAGCCGCCGGGGCCCCAGGCCGTCATCACGTTCAAGATCGGAGCGAACAAGGATGGGCGCATCGCCGCCATCCAGGGGAGGCTCATCTACGACGCCGGCGCCTTCCCCGGAGCGTCCGTCATGGCGGGCATGCTGGTGGGCGTGGCGCCCTACAGGACGCCGAACCTGCGCATGGACGGCTTCGACGTGGTGACGAACAAGCCGCGCGTCGGTTCGCTGCGCGCCCCGGGCGGGCCAGACGCCTGCTTCGCCGTCGAATCGGTCATCGACGACGTGGCCCAGGCCATCGGGATGGACCCGCTGGAGTTCCGCCTCAAGAACTGCGTCCAGACGGGCGACCCGCAGCCCAACAATATCCCGTTCGTGCGGATCGGCCTCAAGGACGTGCTGGAGCGGGCCCAGGGCCATCCCGCGTGGACGGACCCGCTGCCCGGAAAGTCTCGGGGCCGCGGCGTGGCCATCGGCTACTGGGGCGGCGGCGTCAACACCTCGAGCTGCCACCTGACCGTCGGCGGCGATGGCGCCGTCAGCCTCACCATCGGCGCCATCGAGATGTCGACGACGCGCACGGGCTTTCTCCAGATGTGCGCCGACAGCCTCGAGCTGCCCCCGGAGGAGATTCGGATCGCCATGGGCGATACGGAGACGGCCGGCTACTCGGACATCACGGGCGGCAGCCGCATGACCTACAGCATGAGCTCGGCGATCGTTCTTGCGTGCCAGGACCTGCTGGGGCAGATGAAGCGGCGGGCGGAGGCGATGCTCGGTGCCGCCGAGGGGAGCGTCGACTATCGCGCCGGCGTGTTCTTCGTGAAGGACGCGCCGGACAAGAAGCTGGGCTTCAAGCAGGTGGCCCAGCTGGCCACCAAGGCCGGCGGCGCCCTCATCGCCCACGGCAGCAACCCGCGGATGAAGCCGGCGCCGGGCTTCGCGCTGCACATCGCGGATGTGGAGGTCGACGAGGAGACCGGCAAGGTGACGGTGCTGCGCTACACGGCGTTCCAGGACGTGGGCCGCGCCATCAACCCGACGCTCGTCGAGGGGCAGATGCAGGGAGGCGCGGTCCAGGGCATCGGCTGGGCCCTCACCGAGGAGCTGGTGTGGGACGAGCGGGGCGTGCTCCTCAACCCATCCCTCCTCGACTACCGGATGCCGACGGCGGCGGACGTGCCCATGATCGACACGGTGATCGTGGAGGTGCCGGCCACCGACGGGCCCTTCGGCGCGCGGGGGATCGGCGAGCTGGTGTGCGTGCCGTGCGGCGGCGCCATCGGCAACGCCGTCTTCCACGCCACGGGCGTGCGCATGACGGTGAACCCCATGACGCCGGACCGGGTGCTGTGGGCGCTGAAGGCGCGGAAGGGCCGCTAGTGGGCATCGTTCCGCTGGCCGGCATCACCGTCCTGGACATGACGGATGGCGTGGCGGGCCCGTTCTGCACCAAGCTCCTGGCCGACTGCGGCGCCCGCGTCGTCAAGATCGAGGCGCCCGGCCGGGGCGACGTCACGCGCCGATGGGGCCCCTTCCCCGGCGACGCGCCGCACCCCGAGCGCAGCGGCGCCTTCCTGCACCTGAACACCTCCAAGCTCGGCGTCACCCTCGATCCGGGCACCGACTCGGGCCGGGCGATCTTCAAGACGCTGGTGGGCGAGGCCGGCGCCGTCGTCGAGGGGCTCCCGCCGGGCGGGATGGGCGCGATGGGCTTGGACTATGAGACGCTGCGATCGCTCAGACCCGGCCTGGTCATGGCCTCCGTCACCGCCTTCGGCCAGACGGGGCCGTACCGGAACTACGCGTGGTCGGAGCTGGTGCTCCAGGCGATCGCCGGCCCGGGGATGCACGAGACGGGGACGGCGGACCGGGAGCCGCGCAAGTCGCCCCACTGGGACGCCCAGTACTTTGCGGGGCTCTACGCGGCCTCGGCGGTGCTGGGCGCGCTCTTGGAGGCGCGGCTGCGCGGGACGGGCCGCTACCTGGACATCTCCATGGCCGAGGCGTGGATGGCCCACCCCATCGAGAAGGGGAACCTCTACCCGTACACCGGCCAGCGCGCCAGCCGGCCGCCGGGGGTCTCCCGGTTCAACTATCTCATGGGCGCCTACCCCTGCAAGGACGGGTTCGTGGCCGTGCAGGGCAGTGGGCGCGGCGAGAGCTGGTGGCCCCGGGTCTTTCAGCTCATGGGGATGCCGCGCCTGGGCGAGGACCGGCGCTTCAATACGCCCGAGGGCCGCACGGCCCACCGCGACGAGCTGGACGGCATCTGGTACGGCTGGCTCGCCGACCACACCCGCGAGGAGGTCTTCGCGGCGGCGCGCAACGCCCGCTTCCCCGTCGCGCCGGTCAACCGGGCCGACGACGCGCTGCGCGACCTTCACTTCCGCGAGCGGGGCATCTTCGTCGAGCTCGATCATCCGGTGGCGGGACGCCTCACCCAGCCCGGCGTCCCGTTCCAGCTCGTCCCCGCCGCGGCGCCCATCCGGCCCGCGCCGCTGCTGGGCCAGCACAACCGCGAGGTCTATGGCGGCCAGATGGGGCTCTCGGGCCAGGACCTGGCCCATCTCCGGCGGGAGGGCGCCATATGACCGCCAACGGAGCTATCGGCGCGCCATGAGCTTCCTGCCGCTGAGAGACGTCCGCGTCCTCGAGATCGCCGAGGGGTACGCCGGCCCCTGGGCGGCCACGGTGCTGGCCGACCTGGGCGCCGAGGTCATCAAGATCGAGGCGATCCAGCGCATGGACCTGACGCGCAGCCAGGTCCGCGTTCGCCGGGCCGACGTCAACTACCCCGGCCTGCGCCCCGGCCACGATCCGTGGAACCGGAGCCTCGTCTTCGTCATCGGCAACCGCAACAAGCTGGATATGACGGTCAACCTAGCCGATCCAGAGGGCCGCCGGGTCTTCTTCGACCTGGTGCGGGTCAGCGACGTGGTGCTCACCAACATGGTTACCGGCGTGCCCCAGAAGCTCGGCATCGGCTACGAGGACGTGCGAAAGGTCCGCTCCGATATCATCTATCTGGCCTCGTGCGGGTTCGGCGCCACGGGGCCCTACGCCACCCACGTCGCCATGGCCTCGTCCATGGATGGCGCCTCGGGGCACATGTGGCTCCGGCCCTACCCGGGCGACGACGCCTCCACCATCGGCCGCGGGGCCCATAACGACCCGGTCAACGCCCTCACCTGCGTCTACGCCGTCATCGCCGCGCTGCACCATCGCGTCTCCACGGGCCAGGGCCTCCAGGCCGACGTCTCGGGGGCCGAGGCCATCATGCCCCACCTGGGCGAGATGTTCCTGGACTACGTGATGAACGGGCGCGTCTGGATGCCCCAGGGGAACCAGGAGCCCGGCATGGCGCCCCACGGCTGCTACTCGTGCGCGGGGGGTGACAACTGGATCGCCATCGCCGTCCAGACGGACGAGGAGTGGCGCGCCCTGTGCGACGCCATGGGCGAGCCCGCCATGGCGGGCGACCCCCGGTTCTCCACGGGTCTGGGCCGGTGGGAGCACCGGCAGGCGCTGGACGAACTGGTGGGGGCGTGGACGCGCCGGTGGGACCACTATGCGCTCATGCATCGCCTGCAAGCGGCCGGAGTCCCCGCCGGGGCGGTGCTGGACAACAAGGAGATCGTCGAGGACCCGCACTTCCGGGAGCGGCGGTTCTTCAAGGACGTATCGCTGGCCGATGGCGAGCGGCTGCCCCTCCTGGGCGTGCCGTGGACGGTGCCCGAGGGCCCGTTCACCGTGCGCGTCGCGCCGGCCTCCCTGGGCCAGCACAACGACTTCGGCTACCGGGAGCTCCTGGGGTACGATCCGGACGCCGTCGAACGCCTGCGGGACCGGGGGGTCCTCGGCGAGGTCCCGCTGGACCGGCTGGTCTAGGAGGCGCCCATGACAAGCGAGCAGAGGGCCGCGAAGCCGCCCATCCTCGTGCGCAAGGAGCCGCCCATCGGCTGGGTGACGTTCAACCGGCCGGAGGTGCGCAACGCCCTCTCCTTTGAGATGCAGCGGCTGATCCCCGAGATCATGCGCGATATGGGCGAGGACGGCGATATCCGGGTGGTGGTGCTGACGGGGGCGGGCGACAGGGCCTTCTGCGCCGGCGCCGACATCTCGGAGTTCAAGGAGAAGCGCCGGACCCCGGAGGAGGCCCAGGCCCACGCGCGCCTGGCGGAGGCCGCCATGCAGAGCATCTTCGAGTGCCCCAAGGTCGTCATCGCCATGATCAACGGCTTCGCCGTGGGCAACGGCTACCTCCTCGCGATGCACTGCGACCTGCGGGTGGCCGCGGATACGGCCCGCGTCGGCATCACCTCCAGCAAGCTGGGCATGAGCGGTGGCGGAGCCGGGCAGCGGCCGGAGGGGCTCTCGCCGACCATGGGGCTCCTCGTCGAGCTGGCCGGGCTCGGCTACGCCAAGGAGGTCATGATCACGGGGCGGCTCTTCCCCGCCGAGCGGGCCCTGCGCATGGGCCTCGTCAACGAGGTGGTGCCCGCAGCCGGTCTGGAACGGTACACGCGGGAGCTGGCGAAGGAGATCGCCGGCAACGCCCCCGCGGGGGTCATGAGCGCCAAGCGCAACCTGAACGCCGCCGCCGTGGCCCGCGGCCGCTCCGGGGGCGCCCAGCTCCAGACGCCCGCCGGGAGCTCGTCCCAGGAGATGGGCAAGGACTACTTCGAGGGCGTCTCGGCCTTTCTGGAGAAGCGCAAGCCGCGCTTCACGGGGCGGTGATGCGAGACGACCGCCGGACCCTCGCGAGCTGCGCGGCGGCGCGGGGCGTCGCCCTCTAGCGCGCCCCGCTGGAACGACGGAAGCGGCCGGCCCGTCCATTGCTGAAAGGGTCACCGATGCCAAAGCGAGCGATCACGGTCACCGTCAATGGCGAGCCCCGCGAGGTCCTGGTGGACACCCGGAGCACCCTCCTCGACCT
Organism: uncultured Dehalococcoidia bacterium; assembly: GCA_964555685.1. Taxonomy (GTDB): domain Bacteria; phylum Chloroflexota; class Dehalococcoidia; order SHYB01; family SHYB01; genus CAZKTO01. The sequence goes on along the minus strand of CAZKTO010000001.1, from coordinate 45,683 downwards.
CTTGCGCGGCCCTCTCTATCTCACCGGGACGAAGGAGGGATGCGGCAACGGCAACTGCGGCTCCTGCACGGTGCTCCTGGACGGCCGCTCCGTGGACTCGTGCCTGGTGCTGGCCGCCGAGGCCGACGGCCACGAGGTGACGACCATCGAGGGGCTGGCGAAGCATGGCGCGCTGGACCCCGTCCAGCAGGCCTTTCTGGACTACTGCGCCTTGCAGTGCGGCATCTGCACGCCCGGCTTCATCATCTCCACCAAGGCGTTCCTGGCCAAGCATCCGAACCCGACGGAGCAGGAGGTGCGCCTGGGTCTCGCGGGGAACCTGTGCCGCTGCACCGGCTACGACAAGATCGTGCGGGCGGTCCTGGCCGTCGCACGCGGCGAGTACAAGGAAGCGCCGGGGACGCGGCGCGAGGCGTAGGCCGGCTGCGGCGAGGAGGTAGCGCATGGACCCATCGAGGGCGCTGCTGACGGACAAGGTGGCGGTCATCACCGGCGGGGGCGACGGCATCGGCAAGGGGATCGCCCTGGCCTTCGCCCGGTTTGGGGCCCACGTGGTCATCGCCGACCGGAACGCCGGCGCCGGCGAGCGGGCCGCTGCGGAGGTCCGGGCCCTGGGCCGCAAGGCGCTGGCCGTGACCACGGACATCCGCAACTTCGAGCAGGTCAAGGCGATGACCACCCGCGCCGTCGATGAGTTGGGCGGCGTCGATATCCTCGTCAACAACGCCGGTGGCGGACGCCCCCAGTCCTTTCTGGACATGGGCGAGACCGGCTGGCGTAAGCACATCGAGCTGAACCTCATGGGCCTCTTCTACTGCACGGACGCCGCGGCGCGCGCCATGATCGCCGGGAAGCGCCGGGGCTCCATCATCAACATCGCCACCATCGAGGCCTACCGCGCGGCGCCCATGTGGGCCGTCTATGGCGCGTGCAAGGCGGGCATGGTGAACTTCTCCCGGAGCATGGCTCTCGAGCTTTCGGACCACGGCATTCGGATCAACGGCATCGCCCCCGGCTTCATCGAGACGCCCTCCACCAAGGCCGGGCTCACGCCGGACCGCCTCGGGCCGGTGCTGCGGGCGATGCCGCTGGGGCGCGTGGGCACCGTGGACGACGTCGCCGGCGCCGCCGTCTATCTCGCCTCGGACCTGGGGGCGTGGATCACCGGCGTCACCCTGCACGTCGATGGGGGCGCGTGGGCCAGCGGCGGCTGGGCGCGGAACGCCAAGGGCGAGTGGGCGCTCTATCAGTGAGTGGAAGGGGACCGACGGCGGGCGCGTCTCCCGCGCATCCTGAGCGGGAGAGGACTTCATCGGGAGAGGGATGGCCTGAATGGCGCAGCCTGGGGCGCCCTGCTCCGTCACCCGGCTAGCAGGGCCTCCAGGCGCTTCCGGTCGAAGCCGACCACGACCTGGCCGCCGATGACCGTGGCCGGGGTGCTCATGACCTCGAGGTCCAGGAGCTCCCGCATGGCGTCCCAGTCCGCCTGCACGTCCTTCTCGACGAACGGGACCCCTTTTCGTGAAAGGAACTCTTTCACCTGGCGGCACGGGGCTCAGCCCGGCTGCGTGTAGAGGACAACGCTGGGCGGCACGGCTTGCTCCTGGATCGCGCGGTCTTGCTCCGATTGAAGCCGATCCCGCCCCGCTCGTCAATGGCGCGCGCCCCAGGAGCTCGTGGTGGCGACTATAATGGCGCCGGCAGGCAGGAGGAGGCGCCATGGACAAGACCTTGGCTGAACTCGATCTGCCTAAAGTGTGAAAGAACAGAGCCATGCAGCCGGACAGCTTGCCGATTCGAGTAGCTGCGTTCCTTGCAAGGAGAAGACGATGCGCTTTTCACTAATTATCGAGATACCCGTTCCGAGCTGCATGAGCGCGCTCATGGATCCGCGCGAGCACGTTCAACTCCTGGTGGATCCGTGGGGTAACAGGTTCTAGCTGCCAGGAAGGACGGCTCGACACATCCAGCGGCATCGCCTGACGTCAGGACTGCCATGTGATCGTGCAGGTTCCCCTGGAGAAAGGGTCGCCAATGACAACTGCGCCGCAACAGAATACTCCTCAGGGAAGACGAGGAGGCTGGAGCAAGGGCCCACCGTACGCTGGCGAATTGACCTTCATGCGACGGCCCCTCACCAAGGAACTCGATGGCGTCGATATCGCCGTAGCGGGCATTCCATTCGATGTAGGGACTGTGAACCGCCCAGGGGCGCGCCTGGGGCCGCGCGCCATTCGAGAACAGTCGGTATTCGTCGGGATGTACCCGTGGGGCATTTGGCCCTGGGAGTTCAGCATCTTCGAGCGCTGCAACGTGACCGATTACGGCGACATCGCCTTCTCTCCAGGCTACACCGACCGGATGCTAGCCGCAGTCGAACAGGAAGCGGAGCACATCCTACGATCCACGGTCTCGTTGCTCGGCCTCGGCGGTGATCATCTTGTTTCCTTGCCGCTTCTCCGGGCTGCCGCGAAAGTCCACGGGCCGCTGTCGTTGATCCATTTCGACGCGCACTCGGACACATGGACGAGCCGCGATGAACTCAACCATGGAACCATGTTCCTGGTCGCGGTAAAGGAAGGGCTTGTCGAGCCTCAACGCTCCGTGCAGGTGGGAATTCGATCTCCCAATCCGCAAACGCACGGGTTCAACATCCTGGACGCTGAGTGGGTGCTGAGCAATGGCCACGACAAGACTGCCGGCGAAATCCGGCGCATTGTTGGAACCCACAAGGCCTATCTGACGTTCGACATCGACTTTCTCGATGCGGCGTACTGCCCTGGCACGGGGACGCCTGTGGTGGGAGGCCCCACGACGCGGGACGCGCGCAGCATTCTGAAGCGCTTGGCGGGCCTACGCGTCGTTGGCGCCGACCAGGTCGAGGTGTCGCCGCCCTATGACAACCCTGGTCAGACGACAGCCCTTGCAGGCGCTACCATCGCCGGTGACCTGCTCTATCTGCTCGCGCTTGCCAGGGGTAAGGAATAGTAGAAAATTCTTCAGCTGCCCCAGCCTCCTCACCCCCGTGAGCGACGACGAGTGGCGCCGCGTCATCGACCTGAACCTCACCAGCGCCTTCCTCTGCTGCCGGGCCGTGGGGCCCCATATGATCGAGCGGCGCAAGGGGAAGATCATCAACGTCACGTCGCCCTCGGGGGAGCGGAGCGTCCGGGGCCGCCTCGCGTACAGCACCGCCAAGGCCGCGGTCAACATGTTCACCAGGGCGCTGGCCCAGGAGTGGGCCCGGTACCGCATCAACGTCAACTGCATCGGGCCGGGGCTGGTGGTGAACCGGGACCTGGCGGCGCAGCCGGAGCTGGTGGCCAAGATGGCCTCCACGCTGCCGATGCGGCGCACGGCCGAGGCGCGGGAGATCGGCCTCCTGGCCGTCTATCTGGCCTCCGACGCCTCGGACTTCATGACCGGCGAGGTCGTCTACATCGACGGCGGGCAGCGGCTGATCTGAGGGCGGGTCAGGGGACGGGCGGCGGCCAGGGCAGCCGCGGGGGACCGAGCTCGCTCCCCATCTCCTTGGGGAAGCGGCGGAAGAGCTCGTCCAGGTCCCACGGGCCATCGCTCTTGATGGTCTGGGCGTAGGCGGGCCCGGCCAGGCGGGTGATCTGGTGGCCCACGGCGCCGAAGACCTGGCCGTTGATGCCCGACGCCTGGTCGCTCACGAGGTAGGCGACGGCGGGCGCGACGTTGGCGGGGTCGCGGTAGGTGCCGGCGGCGAGGTCGCTGCGGAGCCGCTGTCCCACCTGGTCCGTCAAGAGGCCCTGGTCGCCCCAGACCTTATCGGTCATGCGGGTGGCGCCGCCCGGCAGGATGCAGTTGGCGGTGATGCCGTGGGGCCCCAGGGCGTTGGCGCAGCTCCACGTGAAGCCCAGGATGCCCGCCTTGGCCGCCGCGTAGCTGGGCTGGATGGGCGAGCCGGTGAAGGCGCTGGAGGAGAAGAAGACGAGGCGGCCCCACCGCTGGCGCATCATGACGGGCGCGGCGGCCCGGGCGCACGAGAAGTGTCCCTTGAGGTGGACGGCGATGACCGAGTCCCAGTCGGCCTCGTCCATCTCCCAGAGATGCTTCTGGGCGAGGATGCCGGCGCAGCAGACGAGGGCATCCAGCCGGCCGAAGTTGGATAGCGCGGCCTGGACGATCTCCTGGCCGCCGGCCATGGTGGCCACGTTGGCGTAGCAGGCGACGGCGCGGCCACCGGCGTCGCGAATCTCACGCGCCACCTGGTCGGCGGGCTCGCGGGACGGGCCGGCGATGGCGTCGACGCGCCCGCCGTAGTCGGCCACGACGACGCTGGCGCCCTCCCGGGCCAGGGTGAGGGCGATCCCCCGGCCGATGCCGCGTCCCGCGCCGGTGACCGCCGCGACCTTGCCTATGAGGTGCTGGGCCATGGGCGCCTCCTTGCCTGAGCGGATTACGGGGCAATTGTAGCTGGGCGGCCCCCTATCCACACGAGGAAAGGAGGATGGGTACGGGACCTGCCGAACGAGTACAGCGCCTTGACGCGAACCCCGTCGAATGCTAGAGTAGGCGCGCCCGTTTCCCCCTCGCTGGGCCCCTTCGCACGCCCAGCGTTTTCACGCCAGAGACCGAACGAAAGGACGACCGCGGCGCCATGCGCATCATCTGCTTCGCCAAGCAGGTCATGGACCCCGAGACGCCCATGGCCCAGTTCAAGATCGACGAGGCCACCAACACCGTCATGCCCGTCCAGGGCGTCGCCCCCGTCGTTAACGGCTTCGACGAGAATGCCGTCGAGGCCGCCCTCCGGCTCAAGGAGCGGCACGGCGGCACGGTGACGGTCATCTCCATAGGCAAGAGCCTTGTCCAGGACGTCATCAAGAAGCCCCTCTCCATGGGCGCCGACGATCTCATCCTCCTCCAGGACGACGCCTTCGAGAATGGCGACGCCTACTCCACCGGCTACGCCCTGGCCAAGGCGGTCCAAAAGGCGGGCCAGTTCGATCTCATCATCTGCGGGCGCCAGGCCTCGGACACGGACCGGGGCCAGGTAGGCGTCGCGGTGGCCGAGCTCCTGGGCATTCCGTCCATCACCATCGGCAAGAGCGTGGACATCGCCGACGGCAAGGTCATCGTCGAGCGCGTCCGGACGGATGGGAGCGAGATGGTCGAGGCGCCGCTGCCGGCCCTGGTCACCATCAGCAACGAGCTGGGCGAGCCCCGATACCCAACCCTGCGCGGCATCATGGCGGCCGGGCGCAAGAAGCCCACCGTCTGGACCGCCGCCGACATCGGCGCCGAGCCGGACAAGGTAGGCGCCAAGGGGCGCGTCGTGGACCTGTCCAAGCTCTTCATCCCCAAGGTCGCAAAGACCTGCGAGTTCATCACCGGGGAGAACGCCACCGACGCCGGCAAGAAGCTGGCCCTGCGCCTCCGGGAAGCGAAGCTGATCTAACCGCGCCACGCGCGATCGAACGACAAGGAGAGACGGCGGGCCTATGGCGAAGCAAGGAGTCCTGGTCTTCGCGGAAGTGAAGGACGGCAAGCTTTTGGGCATGGCCCGCGAGGGCGTGGCCCTGGGGATCAAGCTTCTCGCCCAGGCCGGGGGTGAGGTCGCCGCGGTGGTCCTGGCGGGGAACACCGCCGACCACGCCAAGGCCCTCATCGCCGCTGGGGCCAAGAAGGTCTACACGGCCGACAATCCCGCCCTGGACGGCTACCAGCCGGACGCCTATCTTCAGGTGCTCCAGCGGGCCGTCGGCAAGGCCGATCCCAAGGTGATCATCCTGGGCCAGACGGACACCGGCAAGGACCTGGCCCCCAAGCTGGCCTTCCGCCTCAAGGCCAGCCTCACCATGGACTGCGTGGACGTCGCTCTCAACGGCGGCGTGGTCCGGGCCACCAAGCCGGTCTACGGCGGCAACGCCCAGGCCATCTACGAGAGCAAGGCGGAGAGCCACGCCGTCACCATCCGCGCCAAGGCCTTCGAGCCCCTGGAGCCTGACGCCTCCCGGCAGGGCGCCATCGAGAAGCTGGACGCCTCCATCGACGAGTCCAAGGTCAAGGTGCGCGTCACCCAGGTCAAGAAACAGGAGGCCACGGGCATCCGGCTGGAGGACGCCCCCGTCGTCGTCTCCGGCGGGCGCGGCCTGGGCGGCCCCGATCCCTTCGCCAAGCTCCAGGAGCTGGCCAAGATCCTGGGCGGCGCCGTGGGCGCCAGCCGGGCCGTCTGCGACGCGGGGTGGATGCCCCACTCCATGCAGGTGGGCCTGACCGGCAAGACGGTGACGCCGAACCTCTACATCGCCATCGCCATCTCGGGCGCCAGCCAGCACATGGCGGGCTGCTCCGGCGCCAAGAACATCGTCGCCGTCAACAAGGACAAGGACTCCAACATCTTCAAAGAGGCGCGCTTCGGCGTGGTGGGCAACTGGGAAGAGATCCTGCCTGCCTTCACCGAGATGTGCAAGGAGCTGCGAGGCGCCTAGCCGCCCGGCTCCGCGGGACGATCTCTGGGGGTGGGGTATGGACGGCAACTTCCGGGTGGACTTGGACGAGATCATCCAGAACGTCCTGACCGCCGAGGTCGTCTGCCTCTACTTCCCGCTCATCCGCAAGACCCTCATCGTCGATAACCGCACGGACGTCGAAGACCCGCCCATCGTCAAGGTGGTCCCCATGGCCAAGTCCGTGGAGGACCGGTTCAAGAGCATCCGGCGCCTGCGGCCGCGCTTCCCCCAGCCGGAGAAGGTCACCATCATCCCGTGGCCCAAGTACGTCGATAGCCTCGTCCGGCTGGGCGTCTGGGGCAAGATGGTCCAGCGCCTGGAGTCGACGGGCCACCGCGAGTGCGTGACCCGGTGCAACGAGGCCCTGAACGCCTTGCGCTCCCTGGAGACGGCGGAGCTGGCCGCCGCTATCACCGGCAAGGAGTACCACACCATCTGGGAGCGGCGCCGGTAGCGGAGGCGGGCGCTGGCGCGCCGCCCTGGGTCGCGTTCGTCCCTCACCCCCGGCCTACAGCCACCCCCTCTCCGATTCGGAGAGGGGGCAGGGGGAGAGGGCGGCAGTCCGCCGCAGGCGGACGCACTCGGACTGACAAGATTTTGAGATAGTTTGTAAGCGGATGGTCGGGCTCTCTATCCTCCCACCCTGGACGCCTCGCCTCTGCGCCTCTATGCTGCTGGCCCAGAGACTCGCCTGCGTGCGAGCTATGGGCGTCCTGTAGCTAACTCCTGTAGCTATCTGAAGAGCCATGGGAGGAGCCGCCGCATGAGACTCAAAGACCGGGTCGCCGTGGTAGCGGGTGGCAGCGCTGGCATCGGCAAGGCCACCTGCGAGCTGCTGGCGCGCGAAGGAGCGAAGGTCGTGATGGTGGCCCGGACGCAGCCGCGCCTCGACCAGGCGCTGCACGATGTCCGCCGGTGCGGCGAGGCCATCGCCGCCGAGGCCGACGTGCAGAACGAAGCGGACGTGCGCCGGCTCTTCGATACCGTCATCCGCGCCTACGGCCGGGTGGACATCCTCGCCGCCGTGGCGGGCTACGGCGGCCGCGTGGTCAAGCCCGTCGCCGAGCTCTCCCTGATGGAGTGGAACGAGGTCTTCGCCGGCAACATGGTCAACACCTTCCTGTGCTGCCGCGAGGCCCTCAAGCACATGATCCCAGCCCGCCGGGGCGCCATCGTCACCTTCTCGTCCAGCGCCGCCGAGACGGGCAACGTGAACCGGTCGGCCTACAGCGCCGCCAAGGCCGGCGTCGTCTCCTTCACCCGCGCCCTGGCGCGCGAGGTGGGGCAGTACAACATCCGGGTGAACTGCATCAGCCCGGTGGCATCCACGGAGAAGCTGCGCAGCGGGCTGTCGGCCCAGGCCGAGCGGACGGGCGTTCCCCTGGAGCAGATCGAGCGGGGCATCGCCTCGGGCGCCGCCCTGGGGCGCATGCCCACGCCGGAAGAGGTAGCCCGCGGCGTGCTCTATCTCGTCTCGGACGACTCCAGCGCCGTGACCGGCCAGACGATCGACATCAACTGCGGCTCGACGATGCGCTAAGGGGCCCCGTCCCCCGCTACGCTTTCTTCGACTCGGTGACGATCCTCTGCGCCAGGTGCGCCGGGACCGGGTCGTACCGCTTGAACTCCATGGCGTAGGAGCCGCGGCCCTGGGTGAGGGAGCGCAGGTCCGTGGCGTAGCGCTGCATCTCGGCCAGCGGCGCCTCCGCCTCGATGACCGTGATGCCGCTCCGCGGGTTCATTCCCTGCACGCGAGCGCGCTTGCCGTTCAGGTCGCCCATCACGTCCCCCGTGCAGCTATCCGGCACCGTCACCGTCACCCGCATGACGGGCTCCAGGATCACCGGGTTGGCCTGCGCCAGGCCCTTCTTCAGGCACTGGGAGCCGGCGATCTGGAAGGCCATGCCCGATGAGTCCACCGCGTGGTAGCTGCCGTCGACGAGGGTGACCTTCACGTCCACGACGCGCTGGCCCGCCAGGCTCCCATGCTCCACGGCCTCCATGACGCCCTTCTCGACGGCTGGGATGTACTCCCTGGGCACGGAGCCGCCGACGACCCGCGTTTCGAACTGAACGCCGCTACCCCGTGGCAGGGGCTCCAGATCCAGGAAGACGTGGCCGTACTGGCCGTGCCCGCCGGACTGCTTCTTGTGCTTGAACTCGGCGCTGGTTCTGGCGGTGATCGTCTCACGGTACGGAATCCGCGGCGTCGAGACGATCACGTCCACGCCGAACTTACGCTTGAGCTTCTTGGCCGAGACGTCGATGTGGGCGTCGCCCAGGCCGGACATCAGGGTCTCGCCGGTGTCCTGGTCGCGGGTCACGCGCATGCTCGGGTCCTCCTCGGCCAGGCGGGCCAGGGAGGCACCCATCTTGTCCATATCGGCCTTGGTCTTGGGGGCGACGCCCACGCTATAGACCGGGCTCGGGAACTTGATAGGCGGGAAGGTCACCGGGCTCTCTTTCTGGCAGATGCTGTCGCCGGTGGAGGTGTACTGGAGCTTGGCCACGGCGCCGATGTCGCCCGCCGAGAGGGAGGCCACGGGCTCCTGGGTCTTCCCCCGCAGGACGAAGAGCTGTCCGATGCGCTCCTGCTGGCCCTTGGTGGCGTTCCACACCTGGGCGTCGCTCTTGAGCGTGCCGGTGACGACGCGGAAGAACGAGAGCTTGCCGACGTACGGGTCCGCGGTGGTCTTGAAGACCTGCGCCGCCAGCGGCGCCTTGCCATCGGGCGCCAGGCTGACGGCCTCGGCGGACCCCTTCTTGGCGGCGATAGGCCCCCGCTCTTTGGGCGACGGGGCAAACGTGGACAGGAAGTCCAGGAGCTCGGCGACACCGCTCTGTTTGGCCGCCGAGGTGACGAGGACCGGGAAGAGCTTCCCGGCCAGGAGGCCGGCCTTGATGCCCCGGGCCAGCTCCTCATCGGAGAGGGCGCCCTGGTCCAGGTACCTCTCCGTGAGGGCGTCATCGGCCTCGGCGGCGGCCTCCGTGAGCTGCTCCCGGAACTCGGCGAAGCGCGGGTGCTTGCCGGCGCCGCCGGGGCTCAGGAGGCTCACGATGCCGGAGAAGGAGCTCTCGGCGCCGATGGGGAGCTGTACCGGGACGCAGCCTCGGCCGAACCGCGCCTTGATGGCGTCCAGCGTGCGGAAGAAGTCGGCGTTCTCCCGGTCCATCTTGTTGACGATGAGGAGGCGCGGCAGGCCCCGGCCCTTCGCCTGCTGCCAGGTCACCTCCGTGCCCACGGCCACGCCGTCGACGGCGCTCACCACCTCCGCCGCGAAGTCGGCCGCGGCCAGCGCCGAGAGTACCTCCCCGCCGAAGTCGGCGTAGCCGGGCGTATCCAGGACATTGACCTTCACGCCCTTCCACTCGCAGGGGGCGATGGCCATCTGGATGCTGCTCCGGCGGTCGATCTCCTCGGGCTCGTAGTCGGTGGCGGTGGTGCCGTCCTCCACTCGGCCCAGGCGGTTGATGGCGCCCGTGGCGGCGAGCAGCGCCTCCGTCAGCGAGGTCTTGCCGGCGCCGCTGTGGGAGAGCAACACCATGTTCCGGATAGCCTCGGTGGCGTAGACGCGCATACCTGGTGGCCTCCTTCAGGGGGAAACGGCCCCATTGTAGGACAGAGGTTCGGGGCCTGCAACCGGCGGGGAAGGCGCAGCGTGGCGATACGCTATCCTGAAGTCATGAAGCGCCGGCGCGTCGCCAAGGGTATCTGGATTCTCCTTTTGATCTTGGCCCTCTTCTTTCTGGGGGGCGACTCCTTTGGGACCGGCGACGCCATCGCCCAGATCGCCCGGGCACACCTCTACGGCACCGCCCGCTGGGAGGTAAGCAACTTTCCTAAGAAATGGAGCCGGGAGTTCACCGGCCTCTTCACCCGTGGCGACTCCTGCGAGACGCAGATCGCCCGGGTCCGGCGCTATTTCGACCTCGCCCGGCAGGCGAACGGCCTCCGGTTCCGCATCGATCAGGCGCGGAACGGATTCGCCGCGGAGCCGGACCTGGCGGCCCTGGGGCGGGAGCTGGCCGCGCTCCAGCGCCAGCGCGAGCGCATCGAGCCCGCCGTCGAGGAGACGCTGGAGGCGATGATCGCGGCGGTGCTCAAGGACGCCGGCATCTCCAGCAAGCTCCTCTTCGTCCGCCACCTGTGGCCGCCGGTGGACTTCCGGCTGGACACCGTCCCCGGCGTCCTCATCGTCTCGCCCCGCGACCGCATCCACCTCCAGTCGGCCCGGCTCATCGACCCCGCCATCGCAGCCGCGGACCGGGACGCGCTGGAGCGGGCCATCGATGGCCGCAATCTCTCGAGCCTGGTCTCGGGCCTGGCCGGGGTCGCCACCTACCCAAGCCTCGTCCCGGAGACCGATTCCCTGCGGGAGGCGCTGGAGACCGCCGCCCACGAGTGGACGCACCACTACCTCTTCTTCCACCCCTTGGGCCGGGCGCTGCATCGCAACGCCGGCATGACGACGATGAACGAGACGGTGGCCGACATCGTGGGCCGGGAGATCGGCCGGGAGGTCTACCGGCGGCACTTCGCGACGCCCCAGGAGCGCGAGGCGCCGCCCGCTCCCGCCGGGGAGGCGCCGGCCTTCGATTTCAACGCCTTCATGCGGCAGACGCGCCTGGAGGCTGAGCGGCTGCTGGCCGCGGGCAGGATCGACGAGGCGGAGGGTTCCATGGAGGCCCGGCGGAAGGAGCTGGGCCAGCACGGCTACTTCCTGCGCAAGATCAACCAGGCCTACTTCGCCTTTCACGGCACCTACGCCGAGCGGCCCGGCGCCGTCAGCCCCATCGGCGGCCAGCTCCGGCGCGCGCGGGACGAGAGCCAGTCGCTGGGCCGCTTCCTGAGCCGCGTGGCCCGCTACTCGAGCTACGCGAGCTTCCTGCGGGACCTGGGCGAGGGGGGTTGAGGTCCTCCTTCCCCCGCGGCCCATCCTTTGCCGCCCGTGTATAGTAGAGACGCCATGCAGCCGATCACTCCCGTCCCGCACGGCGGCGTCACCTCCCCCGCCGGCTACCTTGCCGGCGCCACCTACGCGGGCCTGAAGACCTACGCCAAGGACAAGCTGGACCTGGGCCTCCTGGTCTCGGAGGCGCCGTGCCAGGCCGCCGGGGTTTTCACCCAGAGCAAGGTCGTCTCGGCCAGCGTTCTCCTGGACCGCGAGCGCGCCGCCAAGGGGCCCGTCCGCGCCATCGTGGCCAACAGCGGGTGCGCGAACGCCTGCGTCGGCCCCCAGGGCATGCTGGACGCCAAAGCCATGACGGCCCTCGCCGCCAAGAAGCTGGGCGTCAAGGAGGACGAGGTCCTGGCCGCCAGCACCGGCATGATCGGCGTCGAGCTGCCCATGGCGCCCATCCGCGCCGGCATCGACAAGATCGAGCTGGCCCGCGACGGCGGCGCCCGCTTCGCCCGCGCCATCATCACCACCGATACGCACCCCAAGGAGACGGCCGTCTCCTTTACCCTGGGCGGCAAGGCGTGCGTCATCGGCGCCGCGGCCAAGGGCGCCGGCATGATCCATCCGGACATGGCCACCATGCTCTGCTTCATCACCACCGATGCGGCCGTAGAGCCGGGTCTCCTGGCGCCCGTGTTGAAGGCCGCCGCCGACCGCTCCCTCAACATGGTGACCGTGGACGGCGACTCGAGCACCAACGATATGGTGCTGCTCCTGGCCAACGGGCGCGCGGGGAACCGGCCCATCGCCGCTGGGACGCCCGAGGCCGGGCTCTTCAGCCAGGCGCTGACGGAGGTCTGCGTCCACCTGGCCAAGAGCATCGCCAAGGACGGCGAGGGGGCCAGCAAGCTCATCGAGGTCACCGTCGAGGGGGCGGCGAGCCTGGACGACGCCCGGCGGGCGGCCCGCGCCATCGCCAGCTCCCCCCTCGTCAAGACGGCGGTCCACGGCGCCGATCCCAACTGGGGCCGGGTCGTCGCGGCCCTGGGCCGCAGCGGCGCCGACGTCGACGAGGGCAAGCTGGCCCTCTCCATGAACGAGATCTGGGTCTTCGATAACGGGGCGCCCGTCCCCTTCTTCCACGAGGCGGCCAGGGTGTCCATGCAGGAGCCGGAGGTGCGTATCCTGGTCCGCCTGCATCTGGGGCCCCACGCCGCCACGGCCTGGGGCTGCGACCTCACAGAGGCCTACGTGCGTTTCAATAGCGAGTACACCACATGACGGCCCCTGGCTCCAGGGCGCGAGGCGAGCCCGGCGACGGCGCCCATCTCGAGGTGCGCCTCGAGACGCTGGAGACCGCCCTCGTCCAGCTGCAGCGCAGCCAGGAGCTCCAGTTCGTCCAGGTCATGAAGTTCGGCATCCTCCGCCACCTCAGCATCCTCGGGCTCCTCGTCGAGCAGAGCGCGGCGCCGCCGCGCATCGCCGCCCAGGTCCGCGAGCGGATCGATGAGGCCGCCCGGCGCATCGCCCAGGCCAAGGAGCTGACGGAGGTCCGGAAGATCGACGTGGCCCTCCAGCGCGACCTGCGCCAGACCATCGCCGCCTTCAAGCCGACGTGAGCACCCAGCGCATCCTCGTCAAGTTCGGCGGCAGCGCCCTGGGCCACGAGGATACGACGGTCCAGGACCTGGTCTGGCTCCAACGCGAGGGCCACCGTCCCATCGTCGTCCACGGCGGCGGCAAGGTCATCACCCAGTGGCTGGAGCGGATGGCCGTGCCCACGCGGTTCGTCCGCGGCCTGCGCGTCACCGACGAGGCCAGCATCGACGTGGTGGTGGCGGTGCTGGCGGGCGTGGTCAACAAGCAGCTCGTCGCCCAGATTAACGCCGCCGGCGGCCGGGCCGTGGGCCTCTCCGGGGCCGACGGCCCCGTGCTCCGCGCCCGCATCAAGGACCCGGAGCTGGGTCTGGTGGGCGAGATCGCGCGCGTGGACCCCGAGCCTATCGAGGCGCTGCTGGCCGCCGGGTATCTCCCCGTCGTCTCGCCCGTCGGCGTACTGGAGAGCGACGCCGGCGTCACGTCCACCCTGCTCAATATCAACGCCGATACGGCGGCCGCCGAGATCGGCGGGGCGCTGCGGGCCGACCGCTTCGTGTTCATGACGGACGTCCCCGGCGTCCTGGACCGCTCGGGCGCCGTCGTTCCCCACCTGGCTCCCCAGCGAGTCCGGGAGCTCATCACAGCCGGCGTCATCGGAGGCGGCATGATCCCCAAGGTGGAGGCATGCCTCCTGGCGCTGCGGCAGGTCCGGTCCGCCGTTATCCTGGATGGCCGGCGCCCGCACGTCCTGCGCGAGCTGGTGGAGGGCCGCGCCGTGGGCACGACAATCAAGTAGCCGCTAACAAAACTATGGCTGGCCTGGGGTGATGGTCACCCCATCCCCATCTTCCCCCGTCGGGGGTTGGCTTTCGCCCCTGAAGCACTTCATGCTTAGAACGCAACGACTTGTCAGACGCTCTTGATCCCGCCCCTGCCGTAGCAACATCCCCTGCACTCAAGATGCGGTAGCGTGTGTCCGTCGGCACTGCCGACCCGCGCGTTGACAGCCGGATGAGGGGCTGCTAGGCTTGCACACCACAACGTGGGGCGCAGCGGCCGGGTGGTGCGCAGGGTGGTGTGCCAAAGGGGAGGACCCGCGGTGTCTATGTCCAGCCGTTTCTTTGGCGTTCTCGGTCTGTTTGTGATCGTCGCCCTGGTCCTGGCGGCCTGCGGCGGCGGTGAGGAGAAGGCCACGCCTACGTCGCCGCTGCCGACGGCGCCGCCCGCGGCGACACCGACCCGCGCGGGGCCGACGCCCACGCCCGCTCCCACGCCCACGCCCGCTCCCACGCCCACGCCGCCCCCGCCTCCGCCAAAGACGGGCGGCACCCTGACCGCCGTCCAGATCCTGAACCCCTTCTGCATGGACCCGATCCTCAACTGCACGGCGGGGACCGTCTCGGCCAACCGCGGCTTCTTCAACAAGCTCGTCCGGGTGGGCCAGGCCGACGGCTCCTCCGCCATCGCTGACCTCGCCGAGTCCTGGACCGTCAGCGCCGATGGCACCGTCTACACGTTCAAGCTGCGGCAGGGCGTGAAGTTCCATGACGGCTCGGACTTCAACGCCGAGGACGCGCTGTTCAGCATCGACCGCATCAAGAACTTCGAGAAGTATGAGGCCCAAGGTCTGCCCGTCCAGTTCCGTCCCGTCCTCAGCAGGACCCAGTGGTCCATTACAGCTAATGTCGAGGCGCCGGACCCCTTCACCGTCCGCATCACGCTCCAGCGGTACAGCAACGCGTGGTTCGCCTCGCTCCTCGAGATCAACAACTCGCTGTACATCCTGCCCTCGAACGTGCCGCCGGCGGATATCCTGAAGACGCCCATCGGCACCGGGCCCTATAAGTACCAGGGGTGGGAAAACAATCAGGTAGTCCGCGGCACGCGCAACCCCGCGTACTGGAAGAAGGACAAGAGCGGTACCCCGCTCCCGTACATCGATGGGTACGAGATCTTCATCATCAATGACACTACCGCAATGCTGGCCGCCCTCCGCACGGGCCGCGCGCTCTGGAGCCGACCCCTGAACGCGAACCGCGTGGCCGGGCAGCTTGAGAAGCTCCAGGCCGATATCCCGGGCCTGCAATCGGCGCCGCTGGCGTCCACCCTGCACACGGTGAACGTCAACAACCGCAACCCGGCCCTCCAGGACATCCGCGTGCGCCAGGCCATCGACCTGGCCCTCGACCGGTACAAGATCAACGCCGCCGGGTTCTTCAACGTGGGTGTTGTCAAGCACGGCGTCATGATCCCCAAGGAGCTGAACGGCGTCTGGGGCCTGCCCTCGTCGACGTTTGATAACCGCCCGGGCTACCGCCAGGGTGATGCGCGAAAGGCGGACGTCGAGCAGGCCAAGCAGCTCATGGCGCAGGCGGGCTTTGGCCCAGGGAACCCGCTAAAGGTCCGGGCCGTCGTGGCCACCTCCGGCGTGGACATCATGATCGTGGTGCTGGACAGCCTCAAGGAGATCTACATCGAGGCCACGTCGGAAGGGATCGTTCAGGTCTCGGGCAACGACTTCCCGGAGCTGCGCAAGAAGAGCTGGGATATCAACGTCTTCTTTGGCCTCTCCGGGTCGGACTACCCCGGCTTCCTCTTCCGCCAGCACTTCTCCAGCGACTTCAATAACCTTGGGTTCCATGCGACCAACTGGGACTTCTCGGACGTCGATCCGCTATGGAGCCAGTTCGATGCCGAGCGGGACCAGGCCAAGCAGAAGGCCATCGTCACCCAGCTCGAGCAAAAGTTCCTGGAGAAGCTGTACCTCGTTCCGATGTACCGGAGCCAGGTCTTCCATGCCTGGTGGCCCGCGGTCCGCAACATGCCACGGACCCAGTGTTGCACCGTGGCCGACGTCGTCGAGGACTTCGAGGCGGTCTGGATCGATCGCGACTTCAAGCCCTACGGTGATGGCACGAAGGGCGATACGCTCCAGTACTAGCCCCGTGATCCCTGCGCTTGCGCGTGGGCCGGCCACTGGCCGGCCCACGGCTTTTTGGGTGCGGGGACAGTGGTGAAGATGCAGAGTGACGGCGCTGACGGATGCGACCGGCTATAATGAGTGCGCCGTTTTTCGTCGCGCCGGGAGGCGTGCGCGCAGAGGCCGTCACCCCATGAGCCAGTGGCAAGAGCGCGAGAAGCGCGTCTACATGCAGACGGGCAAGCGCACCCCGCTCACCCTCGTCCGCGGCGAGGGCCTGCGCGTCTGGGACGACGCCGGCAGGGGATACCTGGACTTCGTGGGCGGCTGGGCCGTCGACTCCCTGGGCCACTGCCATCCGGCCATCGTCAAGGCGCTGGAGGAGCAGGCCCGCACCCTCATCCAGACCTCGAACCAGTTCTACACGCTCCCCCAGATCAAGCTCGCCGAGCTCCTCGTCGAGAACAGTTGCATGAGCCGCGTCTACATCTGCAACAGCGGCGCCGAGGCCAACGAGGGGAGCGTCAAGCTGGCCCGCAAGTACGGCCGCCTCAAGCGCGACGGCGCCTACGAGGTCATCACCGCCCTCAACTCCTTCCACGGGCGGACCCTGGCCATGGTCTCCGCCACGGGCCAGCCCAGTCACCAGGAGACCTACCAGCCCATCCCGCAGGGCTTCGTCAACGTGCCCTACGACGATATCGGGGCTATCGAGAAAGCCACCACCGCCAAGACCTGCGCCGTCATGCTGGAGCCCGTCCAGGGCGAGGCCGGCGTCATCGTCCCCCACGAGGGCTACCTGGCTGAGGTCCGGAGGTGGTGCGACGAGCGGGGCCTGCTCCTCATCTTCGACGAGGTGCAGACGGGCATCGGCCGGCTGGGCACCATGTTCGGCTACCAGCAGTTCGGCGCGGAGCCGGACGTCATGTCGCTGGCCAAGGGCCTGGGTGGCGGCGTGCCCATCGGCGCCTTCCTCGCCAAGGAGGAGGCGGCCGTCTTCACCCCCGGCGACCACGGCTCGACCTTCGGCGGGAACCCGCTGACCTGCGCCGCGGCCTACGCTGTCGTCGACTACATCATCGCCCACCACGTCCTGGAGAACGTGCGCCGCTCCGGCCAGCGGCTCATGGCGGGCCTCTTGGAGCTCAAGGAGCAGTACCCCTTCATCGCCGAGGTGCGCGGCCGCGGGCTCCTCCAGGCCGTCCAGTTCTCGCAGGAGATCTCCGCCGGCGTTCTCACCGCCTGCCTGGGCCAGGGGCTCCTCGTCAACACGCCGCGGCCCAATACGATCCGGCTGATGCCGCCCCTCGTGGTCACCGAGGCCGAGGTGGACGAGGCCGTCGGGAAGCTGGCCGTGGCCCTGGGCGAGGTCGCCGAGAAGCAAGAAGAAGGAGCTGATGTGACGACGAGGAGTGGCCGTGGCTGAGAAGGTGGTCCTGGCCTATAGCGGCGGGCTCGATACGTCCGTGGCGATCCGCTGGATCAAGGAGCGGTATGGAATGGACGTGGTGACCCTCACCGTCAACCTGGGCGGCCCCGACGAGTCGGGGCTGGAGCCCATCCGCGAGAAGGCCCTCAAGGCGGGCGCCGTGGCCGCCCACGTCGAAGACGCCCGGGCCCGCTTCGTGCGCGACTTCGTCTTCCCGGCGCTCCAGGCGGACGCTGTCTATCAGGGTGTCTATCCGCTGGCGACGGCCCTGGGCCGCCCCCTCATCGCCCGGCTCCTGGTGGATGTGGCCCGCAAGGAGGGCGCGACGGCTGTCGCCCACGGCTGCACCGGCAAGGGCAACGATCAGGTCCGGTTCGATGTTGCGACGCAGGCCCTGGCGCCCCACCTCAAGGTTATCGCCCCGGCCCGCGAGTGGGAGATGACCGACCGCGCCGTCGAGATCGCCTACGCCAAGAGGCACGGCATCCCGGTGCCGGTCACCGTGGAGCGGCCCTACTCCTTTGATGAGAACCTCTGGGGCCGCAGCATGGAGGGCGGTGTGCTGGAGGACGCCTGGACGGAGCCGCCCGAGGAGATCTACGCCTGGACGAAACCGGCCCGTGAGGCGCCCGACGAGCCCGCCTGCGTCGAGATCGGGTTCGCCTCCGGCCTCCCCGTCTCGCTGGACGGCGAGGAGCTGGACGGCGTCAGCCTCATCGCTCACTTGAACCGGACGGCGGGCCGCCACGGCGTCGGCCGCATCGACCACATCGAGGACCGGCTGGTCGGCATCAAGTCGCGGGAGAACTACGAGGC
This sequence comes from uncultured Dehalococcoidia bacterium, assembly GCA_964555685.1. Classification (GTDB taxonomy): domain Bacteria; phylum Chloroflexota; class Dehalococcoidia; order SHYB01; family SHYB01; genus CAZKTO01. The sequence continues at coordinate 27,536 of CAZKTO010000001.1, read as the reverse complement.
GCCGGCCGCGACGGTCCTGATCGCCGCCCACCGGGCCCTCGAGGCCATGACGCTCTCCAAGGACCAGCTCCGGTTCAAGGCGCGCGTGGCGCAGGAGTACGCCGAATTGGTCTACAACGGCCTCTGGTACAGCGCCATGCGCCAGGACCTGGCCGCCTACGTCGCGAGCACCCAGCGCTACGTCAGCGGCTCCGTCCGGGTGCGGCTCCACAAGGGCGCCGCCACCGTCGTCGGACGCCAGGCCCCGGCGTCGCTCTACCGGCATGACCTCTCGACCTACGGCAAGGGCGACGCCTTCGACCACAAGGCGGCCGCGGGCTTTATCCATATCTGGGGCCTGCCGGCGCGGACGCAGGCGCAGGCCCAGCCGCGCACCCAGGACGATCCCGACTAGCGCCCACCTCTCGGGCGGCCGCTATCTTGAACGCGAGGAGACCACCGCACCCTATGGAGTACGACTTTCAGGAACGGTTCGGCCGGTTCTACGAGGAGTTCGAGGCCGGCGACGTCTACAAGCACTGGCCCGGCAGGACCATCACCGAGCACGATAACGACCTCTTCTGCATGATGACGATGAACCACATGCCGCTGCACATCGACAAGAACTACGCGGAGAAGAGCCAGCACGGGCAGCGGCTGGTCGTGGGGCTCCTGGTGTTGAGCCTGGCCGTCGGCATGAGCGTCGTCGATACCTCTGGCAAGGCCGTCGCGGCGCTGGAGTACGAGGAGGTCAAGCATCTGGGGCCGACGTTCATCGGCGATACGATCTACGCGCAGACGGAGGTCCTGGAGAAGCGCCTGACGAAGAGCCGCCAGGACCGCGGCATCGTTCGCGTGCAGACGACGGTCACGAACCAGCGCGGCGAGAAGGTGATGACGCTGAAGCGCAGCTTCATGGTCTACACGCGCGAGGCCGGCGAGAAGGCGACGGCGCGGCCGGTGTAAAATGAGCGCCTGGGCATTGTGCGCCAACCAGGCGCCGAGGAGGCGATATGGCTAGTCAGCGACCGAGGCCTGTCTCGTCTAAGGCGGGCAAGGTCAGCGCAAAGCAGTTGAGGGGGGCTGTGCGAACTGTCGCCCTGAAATCAGGTCGAGTCTACGTGTTCAGGGCGGCCAAACGCAAGAAGTAATTGAATGTGGGTTCCATGGGTGCGTCTGAGTACGAACGCAATGTGTTTGTGAATTGCCCATTCGACGATGACTATCAGGGGCTTTTTGACGCCATGGTGTTCACCATCTCCAAGTGTGGATTCCTGCCGAGGTGCGCGAGAGAGGTGGATGACGCTAGCGTAACGCGCCTGGACAAGATCCTGAGGATCGTCCGCGACTGTAAGTACGGTATCCATGACGTCTCTCGAACCGAGCTGAACCGCCAGGGCTTGCCCCGATTCAACATGCCGCTGGAGCTGGGTCTGTTCTTGGGTGCGAAGTTCTTTGGGTCAGGTATCCAGAAACAGAAGCGATGCTTGATCCTCGATAGGGATGCCTACCGATACCAGCAGTTCATCTCAGACATCGCAGGCCAAGACGCCACCGCTCACGGCAACGAGGCAAGTCGCGCTGTCACTGCCGTACGCGACTGGCTTGCTCAAGACGTAGCCAACCTCCCTGGTGGAAGGCTGGTCTGGTCAGAGTTTCAGAAATTTCAGGGTGTGCTACCGGACATCTGCCAGCAGCTACGTCTCGAGCCATCGGAGTTAACGTTCCCCGATTATGTTCGGGCGCTTGACGAGTGGTTCAAGTACGAGCTTCCCAAGCGCAAGAAGACTCGCGCAGGGGCGCGTAATCGGCGTTGAGCCGCTCTACGTGAGGCCCACACCCATGAAACCCACCCGGTCCCGCCTCAAGAAGCCGATGGCCCCGGCGGCGCAGCGCTACACCGCCTCCATCGCCTTTGACCGCCGCCTGGCCCCCTACGACATCGCCGGCTCCATCGCCCACGCCCGCATGCTCGCCCGCCAGGGCATCATCTCGGAGAAGGACGCCGAGCTCATCGTCATGGGCCTGGGCGCCATCCGCCAGGAGATCGCCGAGGGGCGCTTCCCCTTCCGCGACGATCTCGAGGACATCCACATCAACATCGAGGCGCGGCTGGCCGGGCGCATCGGCGCCGAGGCCGCGGGCAGGCTCCATACGGCCCGCTCCCGCAACGACCAGGTCGCCCTCGACATGCGCCTCTATGTCATGGACGCCGCCGGCCAGGCGCAGGCGAGTCTCCGCACGCTTGAAGTGGCCCTGCTCCAGCAGGCCGAGGCCCACGCCGAGACCGTCATGCCCGGCTACACCCACCTCCAGCGCGGCCAGCCCGTCGTCCTGGCGCACCATCTGCTCGCCTACGTCGAGATGCTGGAGCGCGACCACGAGCGCCTCGGCGACGCCCGCCGCCGCGCCGATGTCATGCCGCTCGGGAGCGGCGCCCTCGCCGGCTCTCCCTACCCCCTCGATCGCGAGTCCGTGGCGCGGGAGTTGGGCTTCAGCCGCGTCAGCGCCAACAGCATCGACGCCGTCTCCGACCGCGACTTCGTCATCGAGCTCCACGCCGCGGCCGCCATCGCCATGATGCACTGCTCGCGCCTGGCCGAGGAGCTGGTCCTGTGGTCCGGGAGCGAGTTCGGCTTCGTGGAGCTGGACGACGCCTACGCCACCGGGAGCAGCCTCATGCCGCAGAAGAAGAACCCGGACGTGGCCGAGCTGATCCGCGGCAAGACCGGCCGCGTCTACGGCCACCTCATGGGCGCCCTCACCGTCATGAAGGGCCTGCCCCTGGCCTATAACCGCGACCTCCAGGAGGACAAGGAGGCCCTCTTCGACACGGTCGATACGCTCCTCGCCACCCTGGACGTCCTGGCCGAGGCGGTGGCCACGGCCCGATTCGATGCCCAGCGCCTGCGCCAGGCCGCCTCCGGAGGCTATCTCCTGGCGACGGACGTCGCCGACTACCTGGTCAAGAAGGGCGAGCCCTTCCGCGAGGCGCACCGCATCGTCGGCGAGATCGTTCAGTACGCCCTCGAGCAGGGCAAGGAGCTGAGGGAGCTGACGGCGGCTGACTATCGCAAGTTCTCGCCCAAGTTCGCCGAGGACGTGCTGCGCATCACTCCGGAGTCGTCCGTGGCCTCCCGCGACCTGCCGGGCGGCACGGCACCCCAGGCGGTGCGCAAGGCCATTGCGGAGGCCAAGAGGCGACTCGGAGCGCGTCCGTGAGCGGCCCGCGCATCAAGCTCGCCCCATCGGTCCTCTCGGCCGACTTCGCTCGCCTGGGCGAGCAGGTGGCCGAGGCCGAGCAGGCTGGGGCCGACTACATCCACGTGGACGTGATGGACGGGCACTTCGTCCCGAACCTGACCGTCGGCCCCATCATCGTCTCCGCGCTCCGCCCCCGGACCAAGCTGGCCCTGGACTGCCACCTCATGGTCCAGCAGCCGGAGCGCGCCATCCCCGAGTTCGCCGAGGCCGGGGCCGCCATCATCACCGTCCACGCCGAGGCGACGCCTCACCTGCACCGGGCCGTTCAGGCCATCAAGGACAAGGGCATCCGCGCAGGCGTCGCCATCAACCCCAGCACATCGCTTGGGGCAATCGAGGAGGTCCTGCCCTACGTGGACCTGGTGCTGATCATGACGGTGAACCCGGGCTTCGGCGGCCAGAAGTTTATCCAAGGGGTGCTGCCGAAGATCGCGCGCCTGCGGGCCATGCTGGACGAGCGCGGGCTGCCCGCCGAGCTGGAGGTGGACGGCGGCGTCAACGCCGAGACGGCCTCCGCCATCGTGCGTGCGGGCGGGCGCGTGCTGGTGGCCGGCTCGGCCATCTTCAACCGGCGCGAGAGCGTGGCCCAGGCCATCGCCCGGCTGCGGAGGAGCGTCGAGGGGCTCGCGGACGCCTAAAGGGTGCGGTGGGAGGGGACGTGGGGGGCTGGGGCCTGCGCTAGCTCGCCTTGTGCTGGGAGCGCAGGCACCGGGTGCAGAGGTAGACCCGCTTGGCCACGCCCTTGACATAGATGGTGGCCCGCTGGATATTCGGCTTCCACGTGCGCTTGGTGTGGCGCTTGGAGTGGCTGACGTTGAACCCGAACATGGGCGACTTGTGGCAGATCTCGCAGACGGCCATGATTCGACTCTTTGACGGGGAGAGGGCTGGCTCCTAGAATACCACGTGAACCGGCCCCCGGCAAGCAGAGGACCGATGACCCAACCTGTCGCAGACCCCGTCGCCGCCCTGGACGGGCCCGCCCTCCGCGCCATGTTCACCGCGGCTGCGGCGAACTTGGAGGCGCGGGTGGACTTCGTCAACGCCCTGAACGTCTTTCCCGTGCCCGACGGCGATACGGGGACGAATATGCTGCTCACCATGCGGGCTGCCCTGGAAGAGGCGGCGCGAGGGCCCGCCGCCTTGGCCAGGGCCGGCGAGACCGCCGCGGCCCTTGCCAAGGGCTCCCTCATGGGCGCCCGGGGGAACAGCGGCGTCATCCTCTCCCAGATCCTGCGCGGCTTCAGCAAGAGCGTACAGGCGAAAGCCCTCCTGAAAGGCGCCGACATCGCGACGGCATTGCAAGAGGCCTCGGCCCAGGCGTACCGCGTCGTCACCCACCCGGTCGAGGGCACGATCCTGACCGTCGTCCGGGAGGCCGCGGCCGCCGCCAACCGCCAGCCGTGGGGGGAGGAGGCGGCGCCCGGCGCCGTGCTCCAGGCTGCAACCGTCGCGGCGAGGGCCGCCGTCGCCCGGACGCCCTTCCAGCTCGAGATCCTGCGCGAGAACGGCGTTGTGGACGCCGGCGGGGAGGGTCTGGCGCTGCTCCTGGAGGGGGCGCTGCGCTACCTTCAGGGCGGCGCCGCGCCGGCGGGAGCCCCCGCGCAGGCCGCTCCTGCCACGGCTCCGGCGCCATTCGTTCACGCCGCCCGTCACGACGCCACTGTCTCCTACGGCTTCTGCACCGAGGTGCTCCTCGAGCGGTGCGTCATCGGCCCCGATGCGCTCGGCGCGAAGGTCCTGGCCATGGGCAGCTCCGTTCTGGTCGCGGGCGACGAGGGGCTCCTGATGGTTCATCTGCACACCCCGGACCCCCAGGGCGCCCTGGCCTACTTCCGGTCCGTGGGCGCCGTCGTCAAGACCAAGGTGGAGAACATCGACGCCCAGCACCAGGAGTTCGTGGCGCGCCGTCCGGCCCGTCCCCAGGGGGAGGCCGCAGTCGTCGCCGTCGTCTCCGGCGAGGGCATGGCCGAGCTCTACCGCAGCCTGGGCGCCTCGGCCATCGTGCCCGGCGGCCAGACGATGAACCCCAGCGCCCGCGATCTTCTGGAGGCCGCGCACGGCCTGCCCCACCAGACGGTGATCGTCCTGCCGAACAATGCCAACGTCGTCACCACCGCCGCCCAGGCACGGGAGCTGGCCCAGGGCTGGCGCATGCTGGTGGTGCCCACGGAGGACCTGGCCCAGGGCATCGCCGCCCTCCTGGCGTTCAACCCCGAGGCCGGCGCCGAGGCCAACCGGGAAGCCATGGACCGGGCCCGGCGCGCCGTCCGGACCGGCGAGATCACCCGGGCGGTCAAGGCGGCCCGCATCGATGGCCGGGCTGTCCGCAAGGGTCAGGTCATCGGTCTCGCCGCCGGCCATCTTGTGGTGACTGAGGACGATCTGGCCGCGGCCGTGGTCTCTCTCGCCGAGCGCCTGGGGGCTGGCGCCGGCTCGACCATCACCCTCTACCTGGGGGCCGGCCTGGAGCCGTCGGAGGCCGAAGGCGTCGTCCGGGCCATGCGCGCGCGCTTCCCATCGGCCCAGGTGGAGCCCTTCCAAGGCGGCCAGCCGCACTACCCGGTCCTCGTCGCCGTCGAGTAGCCATGGCGCTGCGCATCGTCACCGATAGCTCCTGCGACCTGCCCGCGTCCGTCGTTCAGCGCCTCGGCATCGCCGTCGTCCCCTGCAACGTCCACTTCGGCTCCGAGAGCCTGCGCGACGGCGTCGATATCCAGCCCGCCCAGTTCTACGCCCGCCTGGCGGGCGGCGGCGTCCACCCCACCACGTCGCAGCCGTCGGTCGGACAGTTCGCGGAGGTCTTCCAGCGCCTCGTGGGAGAGGGCCACGACGTGCTGGCCATCGTGCTCTCTTCCAAGCTCAGCGGCACCTACAACGGCGCGCTCCAGGCCCGGCAGGAGACCGGGGCGGCCTCGCGGATCGCCGTCGTGGACTCGCTCCAGGTGTCGCTGGCGCTGGGGCTCCTGGTCCAGGAGGCGGCGCGCATGGCCCAGGGCGGCGCCGGCCTGGACGCCGTCGCGGCCATGGTCCAGCGGGAGACGGCCAGCGTCCGCTGCTACTTCTCGGTGGACACGCTCCGCTACCTGGTGCGCGGCGGGCGCGCCAGCCATCTCCAGGGCTTCTTCGGCGCGCTGCTCGATATCAAGCCGGTGCTCGTCCTGCGCGACGGCGAGATCCATCCGCTGGACCGGGTACGCTCCCGCCGGCGTGTGCTCGAGCGGCTGCGGGAGATCGCCGCCGCGTACCAAGAGGTCAGGGCGCTGGGCGTCGTCCACAGCGCCAGCCCCGAGGATGCCGAGGCCCTGGCTCGCCACTGCCGGGACCTGTTCCCTAACGTCGAGTCCCTCGTCTCCGAGTTCACGCCGGTGCTGGGCGTGCACGTGGGGCCCGGGGCGCTGGGGCTGGCTATCTGGGGCCACGGTCCGGGGACTCCATGAGCCGCGACGCGATGGACCGTTCCCCCCCGGACATCATGGTCGACCAGCTCCGCACGGTGCTGGAGCTGGAGCGCCGTCAGGGGTTCGGCGATACGGCGGTGCAGGGCGGGCTCGACGCCTTTCTGCGGAGCTGGGCCTTGCAGGCGCACCAGGTGGTCCGTCACCCCATGTTCCGCTCGAGCCTGCGCCGCATCGGTCTCGTCACGCCGGACTACGCTCGCAAGACGCCCGAGGAGCGCGCTCGATGGCTGGGGCGGGTGCTCCGGTGGGCGGAAGCCGTCGCCAGCGCGCTCCCGGCGGAAGAGGGCGCGGGTGGCCCATGAGCCCAGGCGCTCCCAACCCGCCTCCGCCAGACGTCGTCCTCGGCCGGCTGCGGAAGGTCCTGGAGCTGGAGCGGGCGCGAGGCTTCAACGATAGCGCCGTGATGGGTGGGCTGGACCGCTTCCTCCGCAACTGGGCAGCGCAGGCGCGCCAGGCCGTCCGCGAGCCGGCGTTCCACGCCGGTCTCCAGGAGTTGGGCCTCGACACCTCTGACTACGCGCGGGGCACGCCTGCCCGCCGCGCCCAGTGGGTCGAGCGGGTGCTCCGGTGGGCCGGGACGGCCGGCCTTGCGCCGGCTGCAGGACCCTCCCAGGAGCGGGGGCCCGGCGCCCCACGGCCCGCCGGGGTGCGGGAGGCCGCGCCTGCGATGATGCCGCCGCGCCCGGCGCGGGCGCTGCTGCGGCCCGGCCAGGGGCTCGAGACGCCGCTCCAGGAGCTGACCGGGGTGGGGCCGTTCCTGGCGAGCCGGTTCCAGAGGCTTGGCGTCGCCACGGTGCGCGAGCTGCTCTACCTCTTCCCGCGCCGCCACATCGACTTCACCCGCCACGTGCCCATCCGGGAGCTCGAGCCGGGGCGCGACCAGACGGTCATGGGAACGGTCTGGGAGGCATCCGAGATGCGCGTGGGCGCGGCCCGCCGGGGCGCGGCCCAGGCCGTCGTCGGCGACGAGACGGGCAACGTCCGGGTCATCTGGTTCAACCAGCCGTACATCGCCCGGGGGCTGCGGTCCGGCATGCGCATCGCGCTCAGCGGCCGCGTGAGCCTCTACCGGGGCCGTCTCACCTTCGAGAACCCCGAGTACGAGGTCATGGAGGGGCAGGAGCTGGTCCACACGGCCCGGCTGGTCCCCGTCTACCCGCTGACGGAGGGGCTGACGCCTCGCCGCGTGCGGGGCCTCGTCCGGCGCGTCGTGGAGGAGGCCGCCGGCCTGCTGGCGGAGCCCGTCCCGGACGACATCCGGCGGAGGCGGGGCCTCGTGGACCTGGAGCGGGCGGTGCGCCAGGCGCACTTCCCCGAGAGCGAGGAGGCAAGCGAGGCGGCGCGCCAGCGCCTCGCCTTCGACGAGCTGCTCCTGCTCCAACTGGGCGTGCTCCAGCGCAAGCGCGACTGGCAGCGGGGCGCCCCGGGCCATCCACTCCGGGCCGATCCCGCTCTGCTGGACGCCTACGCCGCCGTGCTGCCGTTCCCCCTGACCGGCGCTCAGCGCCGCTGCATTCAGGAGATCACGGCTGATCTGGGCCGCTCCACGCCCATGAGCCGGCTGCTCCAGGGCGAGGTGGGTAGCGGTAAGACGGCGGTGGCGCTGGCGGCGATGCTCGTCGCCGTGGCCAACGGGCACCAGGCCGCGTTCATGGCGCCCACGGAGATCCTGGCCGAGCAGCACCTCCGCACGCTGCGGCGCCTCCTGGCCGGAGCCGCCAAGGCCGGCCACGCCGATGAGGTGCTCGAGGCCAGCCTGCCGGGGCTGCCCAGGCCCGTCACCGTGGCCCTCATCACCGGCGGGCTCGCCCGCAAGCGCAAGCAGCAGGCGCAGGAGCTCACGGCCCGCGGCGAGATCGATATCCTCATCGGCACCCATGCGCTCTTCCAGAAGGAGGTGGCCTTCGCCAGCCTCGGCCTGGCCGTGGTGGACGAGCAGCACCGCTTCGGCGTCATGCAGCGCACCGAGCTGCGCCAGAAGGGCTACAACCCGCATCTCCTCGTCATGACGGCCACGCCCATACCGCGGACCCTCTCCCTGACCCTGTATGGCGACCTGGACCTCTCGGTCATCGACGAGCTGCCGCCGGGCCGCCGCCAGGTGCGGACGCGCTGGCTGGACGCCTCGCGGCGCGAGACGGCCTGCGCCTTCGTCCGAAAGCAGGTGGCCGAGGGGCGCCAGGCCTTCTTCATCTACCCGCTCATCGAGGAGTCCGATCGCATGGAGGCCGCGGCGGCTCGCGCCGAGTATGAGCGCCTCGCCCGGGACGTCTTCCCCGACCTGCGCGTGGGGCTGCTCCACGGACGTATGAAGTCGGCCGAGAAGGACCGGGTGATGCGGGAGTTCCAGGCGGGCGATCTGGACATTCTGGTCTCCACGGCCGTGGTGGAGGTGGGCATCGACGTGCCCAACGCCACCGTCATGGTGGTCGAGTCGGCGGACCGGTTCGGGCTGGCCCAGCTCCACCAGTTCCGCGGGCGCGTGGGCCGGGGCCAGCACGAGAGCTACTGCATCCTCATCACCGAGACGCCCACGCCCCAGGCGACGGAGCGGCTGCGCCTTATGGAGGAGGTGCACGACGGCTTCCATCTCGCCGAGGAGGACCTGCGGCTGCGGGGCCCCGGCGAGTTCTTCGGCACGCGCCAGAGCGGGATGCCGGACCTGCGCATGGCCCGCCTCTCGGACGTGGCGCTGCTGGAGGCGGCGCGGGCCGAGGCCGAGGCCCTCTTCGCCTCCGATCCGGCGCTGGAGCGCTCCGAGCACGGCGCGCTCCGCGAGGCTGCCGAGCGCGCCTGGCGGGGCCGCACCCTGGCCCCCGGCGAGGCGTAGACCCCGCTGCTACAATACAAGGGTGGCCGCTAGGCCATTTGTTATTTGACGCGCCCCACTCCCATGGAACTCATCCGCCACAAGCTCGCCCGCGCCCTCGAAGATGCCGTCGCCCGCGCCATCCAGGCCGGCGCCCTGCCCGCCGTCGGCCTGCCCGAGGTCACCGTCGAGCGCCCCCAGAAGGCCGGCCACGGCGACTACGCCACCAACCTGGGGCTCAAGCTGGCCCGCGCCGCGCAGATGAGCCCCATGCAGATCGCCCAGCGCGTCGCCGACCATCTCCCGGCCATCGGCGAGATCGGCTCCGTGAGCGTCGCCCCGCCGGGTTTCATCAACCTGACCCTCAGCCCCGCCTGGATCAAGGCCCAGGTGGAGACCATCCTGCGCGAGGGCGAGGCCTACGGCGCCATCGCCCTGGGCCAGGGCCGGCGGGTCCAGGTCGAGTTCGTCAGCGTCAACCCCACGGGGCCGGTGCACATCGGCCACGCCCGCGGCGCCGTCCTGGGCAGCACCCTCGCGAGCGTCCTCCTGGCCGCCGGCTTCGACGTCACCCGCGAGTACTACGTCAACGACGCCGGCAACCAGATGGACGCCTTCTACCGCTCCCTCTACGCCCGCGCCGCCCAGTCCCTGGGGATGCAGGCCGAGATGCCCACCAACGGCTACATGGGAGCCTATGTCTCCGACCTCGCCAAGGAGATCTTGGCCGCGGAGTCCGGTCTCCCGGACCTCGTCCGGCGCGACCCCGAGGCGGCGACGCGCCGCTTGGCCGAGGCCGGCCTCACGAGGGTCGTCGACTGGATTCGCGGCGACCTCGAGGCGCTGGACGTGCGCTTCGACGTCTGGTTCCGCGAGCGGTCCCTCTTCGAGAGCGGTGGCTATGAACGGACCATGGCCGGGCTCCGCGACGGCGGCTATCTCGCCCAGCGCGAGGGCGCCACCTGGTTCACCTCCACCGCCCTGGGCGACGACAAGGACAACGTGGTCGTGCGCTCCAATGGCACCCCCACCTACTTCGCCTCGGACATCGCCTACCACGCCAACAAGCTCCTGGAGCGCAAGTTCGACCGGGTCATCGACATCTGGGGAGCCGACCATCAGGGCCACGTGCCGCGCATGAAGGCGGCCGTGGCCGCTCTGGGCGTCGAGCCCCGGCGCCTGACCGTCCTCATCGCCCAGCTCGTGACCCTGCGCCGCGGCGACGAGATCGTCCGTGTCTCCAAGCGCACCGGCGACCTGGTCACCGTGCGCGAGGTCGTGGACGAGGTGGGCAAGGACGTCTGCCGCTTCTTCCTGCTCGCTCGCTCCGCCGACAGCCAGATGGACTTCGATCTCGAGCTGGCCAAGCAGCAGTCGCAGGAGAACCCGGTCTACTACGTCCAGTACGGCCACGCCCGCATCTGCAGCATCCTGCGCCTGGCCAGGGAGAAGGGCATCGATTTCAGCCGGGGCGAGGTCGCGCTGCTGGACCACGAGGCCGAGCAGGCCCTCATCCGCAAGATGCTCATGCTGCCGGAGCTGGTGGAGAAGGTGGCCAACAGCCTCGAGCCGCACCACCTGCCCTTCTACGCCCAGGAGCTGGCCACGGCCTTCCACTGGTTCTACAAGGAGTGCCGCGTCGTGGACGAGGCGGACCCGGCTTTGACGGCGGCGCGCCTCAAGCTCGTCGACGCGGCGCGGGTCGTGCTGGCCCGCACGCTCCACCTCATGGGCATGTCCGCTCCGGAGCAGATGTAGCGGGCCCCGCCCACTCGCCTGCGGCGGGCGGCCGCTCCTGTGCCGGAATTCGCTCCGGAAGGACTCTTTTTGGGATAATATATTGCAAAAGTGCAGCCTAATCAAAAGTTAGCGGGACAACGATGGCGAGTTCTCAGTGAGCATGACCAACGCACGAGAGCATGGGCTTCGGAAGGCTACGACCGGCGACACAGAGTCACTGCTGCTGGCAGTCGACGACGTCCGCAAGGAGGCCTCCGCCCGCATAGACCCCCGGCGCCGGGCCCAGATGGGGCAATTCCTGACACCAAGCCCCATCGCTACCTTCATGGCCGGGATGTTCGACTGCAAGAAGTCCGAAGTTCGCATCCTTGACCCCGGTGCCGGAGCCGGCACGCTGTGCGCCGCCTTGGTGTTGAGCCTCTGCCAGCGACCCACACGCCCAGCCGTGATCGCCGTGACAACCTATGAGATCGATCCTCTCCTAGTGGGCTATCTGCGCGAAACACTGGACCGGTGCCGCACCGCATGCGAGGAGGTTGGAATCTCGTTTCAGGGGCGCCTCGTAGACGATGACTTCCTTGCGGCGGGTACAAACAACCTCGCCGGTGACCTATTTTCAAAAGGCGAGCAGGAGCGCTTCGACTGCGCCATTCTCAACCCGCCCTACCGGAAGATCCGCACTGAGTCTCGGGAGCGAGCGCTGCTTCGCTCCATCGGACTGGAGACGACCAATCTGTACGCGGGGTTCGTGGCCGTTGCCGCGCGACTACTGGTACCAGCTGGAGAGATGGTAGCGATTACCCCGAGGAGCTTCGGTAACGGTCCCTATTTCGAGCCATTTCGCCGATACTTCTTGCGGGAGATGCGTTTCCGCCGAGTGCACGTATTCGACGCGCGCGACACGGCCTTCGCGGACGACAAGGTCTTGCAAGAGAACGTGGTCTTTCACGCCGTGAAGAACACGGAGGCAAACTCGGCCGTCATCGTTTCGGCGAGTGCGGCACCTGATGGCGCTGACCTGCGCATGCGAACGATCAAGCACGACGAACTCATCCGTCCTCGCGATCGTCACGCGGTCATTCACGTCGTTCCAGAGAAGGACGGCGAATCAACCCGTGATCAGATCAGCAGCCTGGGAGGAACGATCTCCGACCTCGGATTGACGGTATCAACGGGGCGCGTTGTCGACTTCCGAGCCCGGGACCTGCTTCGTTCCCAGCCGGGGAAAAACACGGTTCCTCTGATCTACCCCTGCCACCTTGAACAGGGTTTCGTCGAATGGCCCAATGGTAAGACACGCAAGCCGAACGCTCTAGCTCTCGGACCAAGGGCTGAGGAACTCGTTGTCCCCGAAGGCCATTACGTATTGACGAAGCGATTCTCGGCGAAGGAGGAACGACGCCGGATCGTTGCAGCCGTCTACGACCCGACGCGTATAATCGCACGCCAAGTCGCCTTCGAGAACCACTTGAACTACTTCCATACGCGCGGGGCTGGTCTCCCGGCAACCCTTGCGAAGGGTCTAGCGGCGTACCTGAACTCATCGCTTGTAGATATCTACTTCCGGCAGTTTAGCGGCCACACGCAGGTCAACGCTTCCGATCTGCGATCTCTGCCCTACCCGACACGTTACGGTCTCATCGCGCTCGGGCGGCGGATTGGGAATTTCTTTCCCGCCCAGGAAGAGATTGACCGCCTCGTCGATGAGGTCCTCTTCCATGGCTAAGAATCCCACGAACGGGCGAAGCGCGGCGGCGAAGCGCATCAACGAGGCCCTTGCAATACTCGCCTCTTTGAACGTGCCGAGGGAACAGCAGAACGAGCGCTCGGCACTTGTTCTCCTCGCGCTTCTGGGAATGACACCGCGCAAGTCGTGGTCGGCCGCAACCGATCCGATGCTCGGAATCACCGAGATGATGAATGTCTTCCGCGATCAGTTCGGCAAGGAGTACGCACCGAACACACGCGAGACCGTCAGGCGCTTCACAGTGCATCAGTTCGTCCAGATGGGCCTTCTTGTGGCGAACCCTGATAATCCTCATCGCCCCGTGAATAGTCCTGCCAATCGCTACCAGGTTGCGCCTGCGCTCCTAAAGCTGGTTCGCACGTTTGGCTCTCGCGCTTGGAGGGATTCCATGGCGGCGTTTGTGGCCACGGCCAGTGCCCTCGGGAAGCTGCAGCCGAGAGAGCGTGTGATGGCGCTGGTTCCGGTGAAGCTCCCGAGCGGAAAGCGGGTCTCGCTGACGGCCGGTGGCCAGAATGAACTCGTCAAGACGATCATCGAGGAGTTCTGCCCCCGTTTCACGCCTGCCGGCATCGTCGTGTACCTGGGTGACACTGGGCAGAAGCAGCGACACGTCGAGGCCGGCTATCTTGAGCGACTCGGTGTGAAGATTGACGAACACGGAAAGATGCCCGACGTGGTAGTGCACTTGCAGGACAAGGACTGGCTTGTGTTGATCGAAGCGGTGACCAGTCACGGCCCCATCGGCATCAAGAGGCACAACGAGCTCAAGGCACTTTTCGGCACGGCTCGCTCCGGTCTCGTCTTCGTGACCGCCTTTCTCACGCGCCGAGCCATGACGAAGTACCTGGGCGAGATCGCGTGGGAGACAGAGGTGTGGATCGCCGAGGCACCGTCACACATCATCCATTTCAACGGTGAGCGCTTTCTTGGACCCTATGAATGACAAGACGCTGCGATGGCCCGCTAACAACCGGTTGCAGCGGACGGTCCGCTGCGCGGCCCGCCGCTGAACCGGAGCGTTAGCTGGAAGATGCGGCGGGGCACCACATAAAACGAACCCGAATCCTTCTGGAGAGGCCAAATTGATGGGGTAGCCCTGCCGTCGCGGGGCTATCTTGTTTTGGTGCTGTGTCCCCGGCCTTGAGATACTCGCGGGCTCCCCGACGAGTCGGGGTCTCCTGGTGTGCTAGAATCTCCGCGCCCGCCACCTCAGGGCGCGATAAGCCCATGCCAGCAAAGACCAGCGCCGGCTCCCAGATCGCCAGGCTCCGCCGCCTCATCAACTACCACAACCACCGCTACTACGTCCTGGACGCGCCGGAGATCAGCGACGCCGAGTACGACGCCCTCCTGCGCCAGCTCCAGGAGCTGGAGGCGCGATACCCCGAGCTCGTCACGCCCGACTCGCCGACGCAGCGCGTGGGCGCGGCCCCCGCCGAGGGCTTCGGGACCGTCGAGCACCCGGCGCCCATGCTCAGCCTGGCCAACGCCTTCGACGAAGGGGAGCTGGCCGCCTGGCACGCCCGCGCCCAGAAGCTCCTCGACGGCGCATCCTTCGAGATGGCATGCGAGCTCAAGATCGACGGCCTGGCCGTCGCCATCACCTACGAGGACGGGCTCCTCAAGACCGGCGCCACCCGCGGCGATGGCGTGAAGGGCGAGGACGTGACGCAGAACCTGCGCACCATCCGGAGCATCCCCCTCTCGGCGCCCGCCCCGACAGGTCGGGACCGCTTCGAGGTCCGGGGCGAGGTCTATATGACCAGGTCCGGCTTCGAGCGCATGAACCGCGAGCGCGCCGCCGCCGGCCAGCCCCTCTACGCCAACACGCGCAACTCGGCCGCGGGCTCCCTGCGCCAGCTCGATCCCAGGATCACCGCGACCCGGCCCCTCGATATCTTCGTCTACGCCCTCGGCTGGGCCGAGGGGCCCGTGCCCGCCACCCACTGGGAGTCGATGCGCTATCTGGCCGGCCTGGGGTTCAAGCTCAACCCCCACAACCGCCTCTGCCATACCCTGGAGGAGGTAAAGGACTACTACCGCGAGTGGCTCGAACGGGCGCGCACGCTGGACTACGGGACCGATGGCGTCGTCGTCAAGATCGACGCCATCGATCTCCAGAGGCGCCTGGGCGACGTGGGGCGCGAGCCCCGCTGGGCCGTCGCCTACAAGTTCCCGGCCACCCAGGCCGTCACCCGCCTCATGGACATCGGCATCAACGTGGGGCGCACCGGCAGCCTGAACCCCTACGCCATGCTCGAGCCCGTGGACCTGGGCGGGGCCACGGTGCGGATGGCGACGTTACATAACGCGGACGACATCGCCCGGAAGGACCTGCACGTCCAGGACTACGTGGTCGTCGAGCGCGCGGGCGAGGTGATCCCGCAGGTCGTGAAGCCCGTGGAGAGTCGCCGGCCCTCGGCCGTCGCGTGCGAGCGGTGCGGCAGCTACTTCCATCCCGCCGGCGAGCACCCCGATGGGATCGCGTGGCAGGGGCGCATGCCCACGGCCTGCCCCGTCTGCGGCGCGCCCGTCACCCGCGACCCGGCCGAGGCGATGTACTACTGCGTCAACGCCTCCTGCCCGGCCCAGTTCTTCGAGCTCCTGCGCCACTTCGTGGGCGTCATGGACATCGAAGGCATGGGCAGCGCCCTCGTCAAATCCATCATCGATGCCGGCCTCGTCAAGGATGCGGCGGACCTCTACGCGCTGACCAAGGAGCAGCTCATGGGCCTCGAGCGCATGGGCGAGAAGAGCTCCGAGAAGGTCATCGCCAACATCGCCGGCAGCAAGACGCGCTCGCTGGAGCGCCTGCTCTTCGCCCTGGGTATCCGGCACGTGGGTGGCGAGACGGCCAAGCTCCTGGCCCAGTCCTTCCCCAACATCGATGCCCTCTCTCAGGCCACCCCCGACACGTCGGGGCTGACGGCCGTCCAGGGCATCGGGCCCAAGATCGCCGAAAGCATCGTCGCCTACTTTCGCGAGGGGCGGAACCGGCGAGTCATCGAGAGGCTGAAGGCGGCGGGCGTCAACCCGCAGCACGAGGTCAAGGAGCCCGCGGGCCCGCAGCCCCTGGCCGGCCAGGTCTTCGTTATCACGGGCGCCCTCGCATCCATGAGCCGGCCCGAGGCCGAGGCGGCCGTCCGGGCCCTGGGTGGAGCGGCGGCAGGCAGCGTGACGAAGAGGACTACCTGCGTCGTCGTGGGAGCCGACCCGGGGTCGAAGGTGGATAAGGCCCGCCGGCTGGGCGTGCGCGAGCTCACCGAGGTGGAGTTCCTGGCGCTGGTGCGGTCCCCGGTGTGACCGCGCCGGTGCGCCACGCCGCCCTTGAACCCGGCTCACGCGGGACTTTATGATGGGCGCGCCGTTCGGGCCCGAGGGCCGCGCACCCGACCGGGAGAGGAGACTCCATCGATGCCGCCACGCCGCCGCGCCACGCACGACGCCTCCGCGAGCCGCCCGCCCGCTTTCCAGGGTCCGCCGGCGCCCGCCCGCGCGCTCCTCGAAGTCGAGCACGGGGGCAGACGGTACGCCGGCGAGGTCGTCGTCGCTGCCGGCTGGTCGGCCGAGCTGGGGGCGCCGCCGCCGGAGGGCGTCGCCTTTCGGATCGTTCTCCTGACGAGGCCGGCGGACATCCCGAAGGAGAGCTTCTCGAGCGGGCGGGTCGTCGTCTGCGTGCCGTCCCGAGATGCAGCCCCGGCCATCGCCGAGGCGGCGGCCGTCTATCAGGCCGCTCCGGGCGTCACGGCGCTGCCCTGGCCGCCGAACGCCTCTGCCCTCTACACCGGCGGTATGGTCTACGCAGGAGGCGCGCCCCCCGCCAGCGCCGCCGGTCTCTTCGCCCCCGGGGACGTTCGGACGGTCCTGGGGCGCATCGCCGCCCTGGCCGATCTCGAGGGCGCGGGGTCGCAGGTCGCCAGGACGCGGGCCTACCTGGAATCGGCGCGGCCGCCCGAGACGGACGAGGAGCTCCACCTGGACCGGCTCTCTCTTCTGGAGCAGGTGATGAACGAGCGCGTGGCCCGGGAGCCAGGGGTGTGGCCCAGCATCGCAGCGCTCCTCGAGCACTTCAAGGTCCGGTACGCCCCGGCCTATCTCAGGCACCACCGCCGGTTCCAGACGGAGGTGGCCGCCCTGAGGAGCGCGCTGGATGGGGCGTCGCACAAGATTCGAGCGCTGGGTCTTCTGAACGGGATCGGGGAGTTGGGCGCCCCGGCGGGCGAGGCGGCGCTCACGGCGGCCCGGGGTCTGGCCGAGCGCCTGGTCCCCTGCCGTACGCGAGAGCAGGACCTGGCCTCCCTCGAGTCGGACCCCCTCTGCCCCCAGTGCCGGGTGGCGCTGGACGCCTCACCGCCTGCGGAGCAGGTCCGCGGGACGCTGGCGGCCCTGGACGCGGCCCTGGGGGTCCAGCAGCGGCGCCTTAGCTCCGCGGTGGCGCGCCAGGTCCTGGAGCGGAACGGCGAGCCGCGGCTAAAGCGATTCCTGGACGTGGTCCAGGCCGCGAACCTCGGCGCCATGGCCCAGGTGATGAACGAGGAGCTGGCCGCCTTCATCCAGGCCCTCTTGACCGAGGAGGTAGTGGAGGTCTCCGCCGCCGGCCTGCGCGCCGAGCTCGCATCCCGCTTCCCGGAGCTCTCACAGGAGGAGACCGCCGCCTACGGGTCGGCCGTCGCTCAGCTGCTCGACCGCGCCTTCGAGGAGTCCCGGAAGGCCCATCCCGGGAAGCGCATCCGGCTCCGCGTCACATGAGCTGGCCCGGCCGCCGTCCCCGGAAACAGCCCTGGCTCATCCTGGGCCTGGGGAATCCCGGCGCCGAGTACGCCCGGAACCGGCACAACGTCGGCTTTATGATCGCGGACCGGTGGGCGGAGCGTCACGGTGTCCGGGTGGACCGCAGGCGCTCGTGGGCCTTCCAGGGCGAGGGGGACGTGGAGATCGAAAGCCGGGCCTTCCGCGTGCTCGTCGCCAAGCCGCGCACGTACATGAACCTGAGCGGCGACGCCGCGCTCGAGCTGACGCGGCGCCATCACGTGCCCCTGGGCCAGGTGGTCGTCGTCTACGACGATCTGGACCTGCCCCTGGGCCGCCTGCGCATCCGCGAGCGCGGCTCGGCCGGCGGGCACCGTGGCATGGCGAGCATCATCGATCGGCTGGGGACCGATCAGATCATCCGGATGCGCGTCGGCATCGGGCGGCCCGCCGGGGGCTCCGCCGATGCGGCCGGCCACGTCCTGGGCGATTTCGCCTCCGCCGAGCGCGACGCCGCCCTAGAGGCCATGGGCCGGGCGTGCGACGCGCTGGATCTCATCCTGGCCCAGGGCGTCGGCGCGGCCATGAACCGGTTTAACGCCGAGTGAGCCGGGGAGAGATTACCTCTTAGCATGGCGTCATTGCTCGATGCGCCGGCGGACGCGGGCCTCAGCGCCATCCGCGTCCTCGATCTCGCGGGGCCCGAGGCCTCCTACGGCGGCAAGGTCCTGGCCGAGCTGGGCGCCGACGTCATCAAGGTCGAGCCGCCCGGTGGCGACGCCGCGCGCCGGCGCGGACCCTTCCTGGGATTCCGGCCCGGGCCTGGGCGCAGCCTCAGCTTTGCCTACGGGAACGCCTCCAAGCGCAGCATCACCCTGGACCTGACCTCCGCCGCGGGCCGGGCGCTCTTCCAAGCCCTGGCCGCCCGCGCCGGCGTCATCCTGGAGAGCTTCCCGCCGGGCGCCATGGACCGGCTCGGCCTGGGGCCCGAGACGCTGCGCCGGCGGCATCCCGCCCTCGTCTACACCGCCGTCACGCCCTACGGCCAGTCGGGGCCCTATAGCCGGCACGCCGCCACCGATCTCGTGGCGCAGGCCATGGGCGGCCTCGCCCACCGCATCGGCATGCCGGGCCAGACGCCGAACCAGATGGGCGGCGAGCAGGCGTTCTATCTGGGCGGTCTCCACGCCGCCCTGGGGAGCATCATCGCCCTGTACGACCGCGAGGAGACGGGCCTGGGCCAGCTCGTGGACGTCTCGCTCCAGGAGGCCGTGGCCATGACCGGCCAGGATGCCATGCCCACCTTCGACCTCCAGGGCCGCGATATCGTGCGCACGGGCTTTCGCGGCCCCACGGGCTTCGCCCACGTCTGCCCCGCCAAGGACGGGTGGCTCAAGTTCATCCCCCTCTACTCCCGCGTGGGCCCCGGCTGGGCAGGCCTCCTCGATTGGATGGACTCCAAGGGCATGACCGGGTCCCTGCGCGACCCGCGCTGGGAGGACGAGGCCCAGCGCAACGCCAACATCGGCCTGCTGGAGGAGGCGGTCTTCACCTTCACGAGGACGCTGACGCGCAAGGAGGCGGTCCCGCAGGCCCAGCGCCTCGGCTATATGTGCATGCCCGTCCACACGGCCGCCGACCTCTTCGAGGACGAGCAGCTCCTCGCCCGGCGCTTCTTTGTGGACGTGGCGCTGCCGGGCCGGGCCTCGCCGGTCCGGTACCCCGGCCCGCCGGTCCGCATGGCGCGCACCCCGTGGAGGCCCAGCCGGCCCGCGCCGCTCCCCGGCGAGCACAACGCCGCCATCTACCAGGGCGAGCTGGGCCTCTCGGGCGCCGAGCTCCGGGCCCTGGCCGCGGCGGGCGTGCTATGACCAAGCGACTGCCTCTCCAGGGCCTGCGCGTCCTCGACTTCACGTGGGTCATCGCCGGCCCGCTGGTCACCCGGCTCCTCGCCGCATTGGGCGCTCAGGTCATCAAGATCGAGACGGCCACCCGCATCGATCTCATGCGCACGGCCGGGCCCTACCGGGGCGGCGTCATGAACGTCAACGCCGCCGGCTACTTCAACAACTTCAACACGGACAAGCTCTCCGCCACCGTCAACCTGGCCCGCCCGGAGGGCCGCGAGCTGGTCCTGCGCCTCGCCGCCGTGAGCGACGTCATCGCCGAGAACTTCGTCCCCGGCGTCCTCGAGCGGTACGGCCTTGGATATCAGGACTTCCGGGCCGCGCGGCCCGACGTCGTCATGCTGCGGATGCCGGGCATCGGCCTGGATGGTCCCCACGCCCGCTCGAGGCAGATGGGCAGCCATATCCAAGCCGCCGCCGGTCTGGACGAGATCACCGGGCCGCCGGGAGGCCAGCCCATCGGCACCGGCATGAGCTATCCGGATGCCAGCTCCAGCCCCTTCCACGCCGTGGCGGCGCTCCTGGTCGCCCTGGCGCACCGCCGGGCCACGGGCCAGGGCCAGCTGCTCGAGCTGAGCCAGTACGAGGCCGCCGTCTGCTTCAACGGCGTGGCCGTCCTGGACTGGAGTGCCAACCGGCGTATCGAGAGTCGCCTGGGCAATCGGTCGCCGTTCCTCGCGCCCCACGGCATCTACCGCTGCCTGGGGTACCCCGGCGTGTCGGGGTCGGACCGGTGGTGCGCCATCGCCGCGCGGACGCAGGGCGAGTGGCGGGCCCTGGTCCGGGCGATGGGCTCGCCGGCCTGGGCGCGAGACCGGCGGTTCTCGACGGCCCTGGGGCGCCTGCGGCACGCGGGCGAGCTGGACGCCCGCATCGAGGCATGGACGCGAGGCCAGGCCGCCGAGGCGGTGATGGAGCGGCTCCAGGCGGCGGGCGTGCCGGCGGGCATCGTCCAGACCGCGGGGGATATGCTGACGCGCGACCCTCAGCTCCGCCATCGTGGCTTCTTCGCCGCCACCGACCACCCGGAGGCCGGTCGCATCCATCATGACGGCCACCCGTTCCGGTTCTCCACCATCGAGCACGCCCCGCGCCGGCCGCCGCCCTGTCTGGGCCAGCACACGGACCTCGTGCTCCAGGAGATCCTGGGCCTCGGCGAGGCGCAGGTCAACGGGCTGGTCCTGAGTCAGGCCCTCTCCTGATCGAGCGCTGGCGCGCCGCACCAATGTGACGGTCTAGCGCCGGCTCCCCGGCCGGCCCAGCATCGCCCGCAGGGCCGGCTCCAGCTCGGGGTAGCGGAACGCGTAGCCGCTCCCGAGGAGCTTGGCCGGCTCCGCCCGCGCGCTCGAGAGCAGCGTCTCGTCCGCCGCCGCGCCCAGCGCCCAGCGCAGTGCCCACGCCGGCGCCCGCAAGAGAGCGGGCCGCCCCAGCACCTGCGCCAGTGTCCGCGTCAGCTCGCCGTTCGTCACCGTCCCCGGCGCGACGACGTTCACCGGCCCCGCCAGCCGCGGGCTCTCCAGGACGTGCAGGATCGCCCCGACGGCATCGTCCAGGGCGATCCAGCTCACCCACTGCCGTCCGCTGCCCAGGCGCCCGCCCAGGCCCAGCCGGAACGCCCGCAGCATCGCGCGGAGGGCCCCGCCGCTGGGCGCCAGGACCATCCCGAACCGGAGCCGGGCCTCGCGCATGCCCGCTGAAGCAGCCCGGGCCGCCTCCTGCTCCCACGCCTGCGTCAGGGACGCCAGGAACCCATCACCGGGGCCGCTCTCCTCGTGCAACGGCCCGTCGCCGCGGCTGCCGTAGTAGCCTATCGCCGAGGCGCACAGGAACGCCGCGGGCGGGCGCCCTTGCCCGGCCAGGGTCTCCACCAGCAAGCGCGTCCCGGCGACCCGGCTCTCCCGTATGCGAGCCCGCTTGCGCCGCGTCCAGCGGAGCGCGCCGATGGGCTCCCCCGCCAGGTGCACCACGGCGTCCAGGCCCTCCAGACGGGCGGCGTCGATGGTCCCGGCGGCCGGGTCCCAGGCGATGGCCGCCTCGCCGGGAAGCGGCGTCCGGCGAACCAGCCGGACCAGTTCATAACCGCGCTGGGCCAGCGCCACGGCCAGCGCCGACCCGATGAGGCCCGTGGACCCGGAGACCAGCACTCTCATGCGTCGCGCACCTGGGTGGTGCCCGCTTGGGCGAGCGCCGCCGGCGCTAGCGGTGCGCCTCCAGCAGCCGCTGGAGCGCGGCGCAGTCCCGGCAGCGGGGGGCGCCCTCCACCGGCACCGGCGAGGACCAGATCTCGCTGGCGCGCCGGAGCAGCCCTGGGATCAGGCCCTCGGCGTCCAGCGTCACCGGCACTATCATGGCTTTGAGCCCCAGGATGAAGCCCTCGCCGTCCACCATCCGCTCGGAGGAGGCCGTCCCCTGGTCCGTCAGCGGCTCCATGTAGACCAGGGCGAGCTTGGAGACGGGACCCAGGCCCGTCCGCTCGGCGATGTAGGCGTAGCCGTTGAGCTGGGCGCGGTAGAGGGGCAGTATGCTATCCTGCCCCTCGGTATACCGGGCCGTCTTGTAGTCCACGATAGCGCAGGAGCCATCGGCCAAGCGGAAGATGCCGTCGGCCTCGCCGCGCAGGGTGACGCCCGTGGCCGGGTCCCGGACGGAGAACCGGGTGAAGTGCGGCGGAACGATGCATTCGGTGACCTGGCCCAGCGACTGGAGCCAGGAGGGCAGGCGGCCCTCCCTCGCGAAATAGCCTTCGACGATGCGCTTGTTATACCGGTCGATGCTGCTGAAGATGCCGGGGAACCGTTGGTAGGGGAGCGGCTTGACGTGAAGGGAGGTCCAGAAGCACCGGCCGCAGACCGGCTGCTTCGCCAGCACGCTCAGGTCCTTGGCCGAGATGACGAGGCCTGCCATGCGCCCCTCCGAAAGCCGTGGGTTGATTATACGGGGCGGCGGCCTCGTTCGCCTGTCGCGTCAGGTCGTCGAGGGTGGAGCGCATCTGGGACTCGAGGCTGCTATACTGGGCCCCGAGGACTGGGCGTAGCCCCGGAACTGCTTGGGCGTGCCCTCGGCGCGGGCGGGGCTGCCGCTCTTTCGCGAAGGGTGCAGGTGCCTGGAGCTGGGCCCGAACTAGGGGGCTGGCCCCTCGGCCGGGTGGGGGTAGCCCGCTTCTTGCCCTGCGCGCCCGTGCCTAGGATAGACGCACTCCGGACCTTCGGTCGCAGGCCCTGGCGCTCAGGGGCGCTGGCGACAAGGCCCCTGGGGAGGGGAGAGCATGTACTGGCTAAAGGGTTGCGGGAAGTGCGGCGGCGACCTCTGCCTCGCGAAGGACCGCTTCGGCTCCGTCGTCTCGTGCATCCAGTGCGGCGCCGTCCGGCTCGACTTCGAGGACTCGAAGAGTCTGGGCGCCGTCTCCGCTGTCATGGATGCGCCCCGCGCACCGGGGCAGCAGAAGCCCGCCGCGTAACTCCTGGTACTCCCCGCCTGCGGCGGGCGCGGCGCCGCCAAGCCCGTTCCTCACGTCCCCGAGCTAGCGCATCCCCTTCGTCTTCCCTGGCGCCTCGTCTCCGTCCCACCCGTTGTGCCGCGCCGCCCCTCGGCGGCGCGGCACAACGTCCTTAGGGACCTGGCGCCGGCGCTTTTCACCTGTGGCGCCGCTCCGGCGGCGGGGCGTTGGGCTCCGCTATAATGGGCCTGCCGTCCAACGCCGGGCGCGATGAGGTGGTCCTATGCAGTGGTCCTCCACCGTCTCCGAGCAGTTCTCGCTAGGCGAGGCCGTGCGCGAGGCGGCGGCCGCCATCAAGGCCGCCCTGGGCTCCGAGCCGCCGGACCTGGCGATCGTCTTCCCATCGGCCCACCACTCGCCCGACTATGAGGAGGTGCCTCGCCTCGTGCGGGAGGCGCTCCGGCCCAGGGTCCTGGTGGGGTGCTCGGGCGGCGGCGTCATCGGCGGGGGGCGCGAGGTGGAGGACCGGATCGGCCTCTCGCTGACGGCGGCGAGGATGCCCGGCGTCGAGATCGCCCCCTTCCACGTCGAGGACTCTCGCATGCCGGACCCGGACGCGGGCCCAGGGGCGTGGGAGCGGCTCCTGGGCGTCTCCGCATCTCAGGCGCCCCAGATAGTCGTCCTCGCGGACCCCTTCTCCGCCCGCGCCGATGGCCTCATCGCCGGCCTCGACTATGCCTTCCCCGGGTGCGCCAAGGTCGGCGGGCTGGCCAGCGGCGGCAACGAGCCCGGCGCCAACGCCCTGTTCCTCAACGAGGCCGCCCATCGCGCCGGCGCGGTAGGCGTGGCCTTGACGGGAGACGTCCGCCTGGACACGGTGGTGGCGCAGGGCTGCCGTCCCGTCGGCGCGTCGGCGGTGGTCACCAAGTGCCACCAGAACGTGCTCCTGGAGCTGGACAACAAGAAGACCATGGAGGTCCTGCGCGCCGCCTTCGAGGCCTCCAACGACCGCGACAGGCACCTGATCAGCACGGCGCTCCACCTGGGTATCGTGACGGACCCGCTGCTCGAGCAGCTCAAGCCGGGCGACTTCCTCATCCGCAACGTCCTGGGCATCCACCGCGAGTCGGGCGGCCTGGTTATCGGCGAGCTCTTGCACGAGGGCCAGGCCGTCCAGTTCCACGTCCGGGACGCCCAGACGGCCGCGGAGGACCTGCAGGCGCTGCTCCGCCGGTACGCCGGGGCGCACCCGCCTGCGGCGGGCCAGGGGGCGCTGCTCTTTTCCTGCCTGGGCCGGGGGAAGCACCTCTTCGGCCGCGCCGACCACGATACGGCCATCTTCCAGAGCCTCGTCGGCCCGCTGCCGCTGGGCGGCTTCTTCTGCAACGGCGAGATCGGGCCCGTGGGCGCCACCACCTTCTTGCACGGCTTCACCAGCTCCTTCGGCATCTTCGGCCCGCGAACGTCGTAGCGGCCCCGACGGGTCGGGGCAGGGAGCCCGCCGGGAAGGACGGTCCCCACGAGCAACGCCGGCCCGCAGGCCATCCTCGCCTACCACCAGGCCACCAAGCACTCGCCCGCGAGCATTCGGGCCAGCGCCCACATCCTCGACTGGGCGAACCAGCCCCTTCCGTTCAAGGTCTATCGCACCCTGGAGCCGGTCCCGCTGCCGCGGCAGCTCCCCATCTCCCAGGCGCCCACGATGGAGGCCATCGCCCGCGGCGCCGGGGGCGGGCCCGTCGGCACCCCGCTGGACTTGAAGGAGCTGGCAGCGCTCCTCTTCTTCTCCGCCGGCGTCACGAAGAAAAGACAGCACCCCGGCGGCGAGGTGCTCTTCCGCGCGGCCGCCTGCACGGGAGCCCTCTACCACATCGAGCTCTATCTCGTGTGCGCCGCCCTGCCGGGGCTGGACGCCGGCGTCTACCACGCCAGCATGCACGACTTCGCGCTGCGCCGGCTGCGCTCGGGCGATCACCGGGGGACGCTCGTCGCGGCGACGGCCGGGGAGCCGAGGGTCGCCGGCGCGCCTGCCGTGCTTGTCCTCACGACGACCTACTGGCGCAACGCCTGGAAGTACCAGGCGCGGGCCTACCGCCACGCCTTTTGGGACAGCGGGACGATCCTCGCGAACCTGCTGGCCGTGGCCGGCGCGGCGGGCATCCCCGCGCGGCTCGTCATGGGGTTCATGGACCGGCCCGTGAACGACCTCCTGGGCCTCGATACGGAAAAGGAGGCGGCGGTGGCCCTCGTGGCGCTGGGGCGCGGCGGGCCGCAAGCGCTGCCACCCGCCGCCCTGCCGCCCCTGCGCCTGGACACCGTTCCCCTCTCGAAGTCCGAGGTGGACTACCCGGCGATCCGCGAGGCCCACGGAGCCTCGTCGCTGGCCACCGAGGCCGAGGTGGCGCCCTGGCGCGGCGCGCCGCACCCCGGCCGGCCCCGACTTGTCGGGGCGCCCGCCCCCGAGCCGGCCGGACGCCTCTTCCCCCTGGAGCCCAGCGCGACCGCCCTCGACTCCATCGAGCGGGTGATCCTCCGCCGGGGGTCCACCCGCCGCTTCGCCCGCGAGCCCATCAGCCTGGCCCAGCTCGCGACGGCCCTCGACCTCTCCACCCGCGCCTTCGACGCCGACTTCCTGGGGCCTGAGTCCAACACGCTCAACGAGCTCTACCTGATCGTCCACGCCGTGGACGGGCTGCCGCCGGGCGCCTACTTCTACCATCGGGAGCGGCGGGCGCTGGAGCTCCTCATGGAAGGCGACCTCCGCGATACGGGCGGGTTCCTGGGGCTGGAGCAGGAGCTCCCCGCCGACGCCGCCGTCGACGTGTTCTACCTGACGGACCTGGAGCGCGTCCTCGGACGATTCGGCGGGCGGGGCTACCGCGCGGCCCAGATCGAGGCCGGCGTCATGGGCGGCAGGCTCTACCTGGCAGCCTACGCCCAGGGGTTCGGCGCTACCGGCCTCACCTTCTAC
Source organism: uncultured Dehalococcoidia bacterium (assembly GCA_964555685.1). Taxonomy (GTDB): domain Bacteria; phylum Chloroflexota; class Dehalococcoidia; order SHYB01; family SHYB01; genus CAZKTO01. Next base: position 1,473 of record CAZKTO010000001.1, on the reverse strand, counting down.
GACGATGAGGTGACCGACTTCTTCTCGCCCCACGCCCAAGGCAAGAGCGTCATGTTCCTCGTCGCCCTCGGCCGCCCCGCGCGGCGCAGGGACAGGTAGGCCGCTCTGGGGAGACCTCTTTTGCGAAGGAGGTCTCTCCGGAACAACCAACTACCCTCCGGCGCCGCTGACGTGGCCGCTGGGCTTGGTCATGGCCATGGGGTCGAGGATGCGGCTGAGGTCGGCCTCCGAGAGGCTGGTCCGCTCCCGCGCCACCTCGCGGATCGTGCGCCCGCTCTTGGCCGCCTCCTTGGCGATGGCCGCAGCCTGGTCGTAGCCCACCACGGGCGCCAGCGCCGTCGTCAGCATCAGCCCCCGCTCGGCGGAGCTGGGCCCCTGCTCCGTGGCCTGGATGCCCTGGACGCACTGCTCGGCGAAGTTGCGGGATGCGGCCGCCAAGAGCTCGATGGACTGGAGCAGATTGTGGGCCACGACGGGCATCATGGTGTTGAGCTCGAAGAAGCCCCACTGGCCGCCCGTGGCGATGGCCGCGTCGTTCCCGATGACCTGGGCGCAGACCTGGACGACCGATTCGGGGATGACCGGGTTCACCTTGCCGGGCATGATGGAGCTCCCCGGCTGCACCTCCGGCAGGAGCAGCTCGCCCAGGCCGGCGCGCGGGCCCGAGCCCAGCCACCGGATATCGTTGGCGATCTTGATGAGGCTCACGGCCACGGTGCGCAGGCAGCCGCTGGCCTGGACGCAGCCGTCGAGGGTGCTCTGGGCCTGGAAGTGGCTGTCCGTCTCCCGGACCTCAAGGCCCGCGAGCTGGGAGACCTTGGCGCAGACGCGCCGGGCGAACTCGGGGTGCGTGTTGACGCCGCTGCCCACGGCCGTGCCCCCCAGAGCGACCTCCGAGAGCTCCTTCTGGGCCACGGCCACCCGCCGCAGCGCTCTCCCGGCCTGCCCGGCGTAGCCGCTGAACTCCTGGCCCAGGGTGATAGGCGTCGCGTCCTGGAGGTGCGTCCTGCCCGTCTTGACGATGCCCGCGAAGGCCTTGCTCTTGGCCTGGAGCGCCTGGCGGAGCGTCCGCAGCGCCGGGACGAGGCGCTCGTTCATCTCCATCAGGGCCGCCAGGTGGATGGCCGTGGGGATCACGTCATTGGACGACTGGCCCAGGTTGACGTGGTCGTTGGGATGGACGGCCTTGGAGCCCAGGGGCCTGCCCAGGCGCTCGCCGGCGCGGTTGGCGATAACCTCGTTGGCGTTCATGTTGGTGGAGGTGCCCGAGCCGGTCTGGAAGATGTCGACGACGAAGTGCTCGTCGAAGCGGCCGCCGGCCACCTCGCGCGCCGCCTTCGCGATGGCGCCGGCGGTCCTGGCGTCCAGGAGGCCCAGCTCCCGGTTGGTCTGGGCCGCCGCCAGCTTGATGAGGCCCAGGGCCTTGATAAAGGACCGCTGGAAGCGCAGGCCGCTGATGGGGAAGTTGAGGAC